>NZ_JBEPDH010000018.1:0-168806 GCF_040300245.1 Nocardioides sp. NPDC000445
CCGCCGGAGCCGCTAGGCGGAGGCGTGTCGAGACCAACACGGTCCGATCGAGCGCAGAGGGGACCGTGTTGGTCTCGACACGCCTCCGCCTAGCGGTGGTTCAGCCCGCGACGCCGTAGAGCCGGTCGCCGGCGTCACCGAGGCCGGGGACGATGTAGCCCTTCTCGTTGAGCTTCTCGTCCATCGCGGCGGTGACGACGCGGACGGGGGCGTCGATGCCCTCGAGCTCCTTCTCCAGGGCGGCGACGCCCTCCGGAGCGGCGAGAAGCACGACGGCGGTGATGTCGTCGGCGCCGCGCTTGACCAGGAAGTCGATCGCCGCGGCGAGGGTGCCACCGGTGGCGAGCATCGGGTCGACCACGTAGCACTGGCGACCGGAGAGGTCGGCAGGGAGACGCTCGGCGTACGTCGTCGCCTCGAGCGTCTCCTCGTTGCGGACCATGCCGAGGAAGCCGACCTCCGCCGTCGGCAGCAGCCGGATCATCCCGTCGAGCATCCCGAGACCGGCCCGGAGGATGGGCACGATCAGCGGCTGCGGGTCGGTGAGGCGTACGCCTTGGGTCGCAGCGACCGGGGTGACGATGTCGACCGGGGCGACCCGCACCCCGCGGGTCGCCTCGTAGGCGAGCAGCGTGACGAGCTCGTCGGCGAGACGACGGAACGTCGACGAGTCGGTCTCTTTGTTGCGCAGGGTGGTGAGCTTGTGGGCGACGAGAGGGTGGTCCACAACGAGGGTCTCCATGGGCTGAACCCTACGATCGCTTCGTCCTAAGGTCATCAATTCCCCCTAGACCCACGGCGGTTTCGGTGTCACTCTGGTCGTGTGTCTGATCAGCTGGAGCAGATCGAGGGTGTTGACTTCGCCGTCGCGATGTATCGCGAGGACGGCGCCTGGGTCGTGCGCGAACTCGCTCACGACCTCCTGACCGATGTCGAGACTCTGACGCACGCGCTCCACCGCTTCCCAGGCGATGGCGGCGCGATCGCGATGGCGGCGATCGACGAGGACTTCTTCGTGATCGTCCGGGTCCACGGGGCAGCGACCAAGGTGCTGCTCTCCGACGTGACCGCGGCCGACGAGTGGGAGCTGGCGGCGTCGGCCCTCGACGTGCTCGGGCTTCCGCTGCCGGAAGAGGTCGAGGACGAGGAGGAGCCCGATCCCGCCGGTGACCTCGGCATCCTCGCCGACTTCGGGATGAGCGCCGTCGAGATGGGCATGCTGCTCGACGACATGTTCGAGGACGACCTCTACCCCGACGAGACGCTCTCCGAGATCGCCCGGGCGATCGGCTGCGGCGAGGCCTTCGACGACGCCGTCGGCCTCATGCCGGCGTGACCCCAGCCAACCGCTGGGAGGCCCCGATGCGGGCCGCTCTCGATGAGGGTCGTGCTGCGCTGGCGACCGGTGACGTACCGATCGGCGCGGTCGTCGTCGACCCGTCCGGCGCGGTGATCGGGAGGGGCCGCAACATACGTGAGGCCGAGGCCGACCCCACCGGACATGCCGAGGTGGTCGCACTGCGCGAGGCCGCCAAGGCGCGCGGCGAGTGGCGTCTGGAGGGCTGCACGCTCGTGGTGACGCTGGAGCCGTGCACGATGTGCGCCGGCGCCGCGGTCCTGGCCAGGGTCGAGCGGATCGTCTTCGGCGCCTTCGACGACAAGGCCGGCGCGGTCGGCTCGCTGTGGGACGTCGTACGCGACCGCCGGCTCAACCACCGGCCGGAGGTCGTCGCCGGGCTGATGGCCGAGGAACAGCGCGCGCTGCTGGAGGACTTCTTCGGATCCCAGCGAGGCGGCCCCGATTTCGGCGAAGACCACCCGAGGTTGTAACTTATTCGGCGGTGACGTGTCCGAGCGGCCGATGGTGCAACACTCGAAATGTTGTGTAGGGAGACCTACCGTGGGTTCAAATCCCACCGTCACCGCCATCCGAAAACCCCTGGGTAACCAGGGGTTTTCTGGTTTCCCAGGGAATCAGAAGTAGCGAGCGGCCACGGTGGCGGCGCGGGCGCCGTAGCCACCGCCGAACATGGCCGCGTGCACGAGCAGCGGGAACAGCTGGTGGAGACCCTGGCGGTCCTCCCAGCCCTCGGCGAGCGGGGTCGCGTCCTGGTAGGCGGACATCATCCGCTCCAGGTGGGGCAGGCCGAAGAGCGCGAGCATGGCGAGGTCGACCTCACGGTGACCGGCGTACGCCGCGGGGTCGATGAGCCAGGCCTCGCTGCTCCGGTCCCAGAGCACGTTGCCGTTCCAGAGATCGCCGTGGAGCAGGGCCGGCGGCTCCTCCGGGATCAGCGAGGGCAGCTTCCCGACGACCTGCTCGACGCGCTCGGCGCCGGCGGCGTCGATGGCGCCACGGTCGCGCGCGGCCCTGAGATAGGGGAGCAGGCGGCGTACGGCATAGAACTCGGCCCAGGTGTCCGCGGGCTTGTTGGGCATCGGCAGCCGGCCGATGAATCCGTCCCTTTCGGCACCGAAACCCGACACCGGGGTGCTGTGCAGGCGCGCGAGCGCGCGGCCGAGCTCCTCGGCTGTCTCGGCGTTGGGCCGGCCGGGCTCGATCCAGCGCAGGACGAGGCAGTCGGGCTCGGCGGCGAGGACCTCGGGGACCTTCACGGCCCCTGACTCCTCCAGCCAGCGCAGCCCGCGGGCCTCGGCGGCGACGAAGTCGTCACGCGGCGGGGAGAGCGCCTTCATCAGCACCAGCGAGCCGTCACTGAGCCGGATCTTGGTGGCGGTCGAGATGTCACCGCCCGCGACCGGAGACGTGCTCACCACCGCCGCCCCGAGCAGCTGCTCGGCACGACGGGCGACCGCGGGCTGACGGGTCACGAACCGGGCCTCGCCGAGGCGACGGATGCAACGATCGCATCACTCGTACGCTCCACCATCGCCAGCACCTCCCGGAATCCCTCGACACCACCGTAATAGGGATCGGGCACGTCGCCGGGGCCTTCGGGATCGAAATCACGGAACATCCGCAGCCCGCTCCCCGGTGCCTGACCAGCCAGATCGGCCAGATTGTCGGCATCCATAGCGAGCACGAGGTCGTACGTCTCGGGGTCCCCCACCGGCCACTGTCGGGCACGGTGACGCTCGGGGTCATAGCCCGCCTCGAGCAGCGTCGCAGCCGCCCGGCGGTCCATCTTCTCGCCCGCGTGCCAGCCGCCGGTGCCGGCGGAGACGAGCTCGACGTCATCGAACCCGGCACCGTCGAGACGGTCCCGCAGCACCACCTCCGCCATCGGAGAACGGCAGATGTTGCCCAGGCAGACGACCGCGATCTTCATGGCCCGAGTTTTACATTTCCGCCAAGAACGCGTGGCGGATGTGGAATCTGGGCCTCACTCGTCGCTCTCCGGCCAGACGCGGTCGACGCCCCAGCCGACGATCGAGATGATGATGCCACCGAGGACCGCCGCCCAGAACCCGTCGACGTGGAAGCCCACCCCGGTCGGGCCCAGGACCCACGCGGTCAGGCCGAGCATCGCCGCGTTGATCACCAGCAGGAGCAGGCCCAGGGTGAGCAGGATGAACGGGAACGTGAAGAACGTCACGATCGGCTTGACGAACGACGACACGAGACCGAGCACGAGGGCGACGATCAGGAGCGGGAGCAGCTTCTGCTTGACCTCTTCCATGCCGCTGGTCGGGCCGTCGAAGTAGATCCCGCCGACGAGCCAGGTCGCCACGGCCAGAGCGATGGCGTTGGTGATGAGCCAGGTGACGATGCGCATGTTCGTGAGTGTGTCAGGCTCCGCAGGACGTACATAAGGGGCGCGCGCGAGGTGTGGCGACTGTGTTACCCCGGGGTCACTGCTCCAGGCGGAGCGCCTTGCAGATGGCGTGAGCGGCGTCGGAGAGGTGCTTCTCCAGGAACTGCTCGGCGTCGTCGATGCGGTCCGCGTCGAGGAGGCGGACGAGGGCGGCGTGGTCCTCGGCCTGGTCGTGGGCGTTGCGGCGGATGCGGTCGACCTGGGCGAGCGAGAGCTTGAGCTCGAGCACCAGATGCTCCTGCATCGCGACCAGCCGCGGTGACCCGGTGAGAGCCACCAGCGAGAGATGGAAGGCGAGGTGGCGCTCGTTGAGCTCGCGGTAGGTCGAGCGCTCGGAGTGAACCGCGGAGATGTACGCATCGAGCGACTCGTGCACGGCCCGGCGCGCCTCGGCGGAGGCGCTGCGCCAGTTGCGTACCCCGGCCCCTTCGAGCACCCAGCGGGCGGCGCAGACGTCACGTACCGAGGCGGCCTCGGGGGTGGCGACGGCGACGCCCTTGTTGGGTGCGCGGGTGGCCAGGCCCTCGGCGACCAGGATGGTCAGCGCCTCACGGACCGTGGAGCGACCGACGCCCAGCGACTCGGCGAGACCGTGCTCGCGCAGCGGCGTGCCGGACTCGAGCTCGCCCTCGAACACCGCCCGGCGGAGCTCGTCGGCGACGCGGTCGACCGTCGATGCGGGTTCGTCCAGGGTGAGCGACTCGAACATGGACCCATTGTCCTATCTGCGTCGGCTTCCGGTGATGACCGTTCGTGCTCTAACCTAACGGCACAGGATTGTCTGACAATCAGTCAATCAGGCAATCCGACGATCAGACCTGAGAGGGGTACGAGTGAGCACATCGCTGAGCTGGGGCCGTCACTACCTGATGACCGAGCCGACGCACTACCGCATCGACTACGCCATCAACCCGTTCATGGACACCGAGATCCAGCCGGATCCCGTCCGTGCTCGCGCGCAGTGGGACACCCTGAAGGCCACCATCGAGGAGCTCGGCGGCCGCGTCGACGTCATCGCGCCGCGCGAGGACAGCCCCGACATGGTCTACGCGATGAACCTCGGCTTCGCGACCACCCTCGCGGACGGCCGCAGGCACGTGCTCCTCTCCCACATGCGCTTCCCCGAGCGCCGTAACGAGACGAACTCCGCGGTCGAGTGGTTCGCCGCGAACGGCTGGGGGACGGCGTACGTCGGCAAGGACGGGGTCGGACCGACCTTCGAGGCGGGCGACGTCTTCCCGTTCGCCGGCCACCTGGTCGCCGGCACCGGGCCGCGCACCGACGAGATGGCGCTGAAGACGCTCGCGACCGAGATGGGCGTGCGGGTCCTGGGCGTACGGACGACCCACTCGGGGATGTACCACCTCGACCTGGCCTTCTGCCCGCTCGACGAGCGCCGCGCGATCATCTGCCCGGACGCGCTCGCTCCCGAGTCGGCGCAGGCGCTTGTCGACCTGGTCCCCGAGCCGCTGTTCATCACCGAGGAGGAGGCGCTCAGCACCTTCGCCGCCAACTCGATCGTGATCGGCCGGACCATCGTGATGCCGTCCTGCCCGGACCGCATCCGCCCCGTCCTCGAGGGCTGGGGCTTCACGATCCGGATCGTGGAGATGAGCGAGCTCCACCTCGGTGGCGGGTCGGTGCGCTGCGTCACCAACCCGCTCGACATCGTGGTCGGCCGCGACGTTCCCGTGGTTTACGGCGGCGAGGTCATCCCGACCTAGGATCTCACGATATGAGCACCCCACAGCCCCGCCCCAGTGTCGCCGCGATGCCTGCGTACGTCGCGGGCAAGCCGCCGGTCGAGCGGCCCGGTCTGGTGACCTACAAGCTCTCGTCCAACGAGAACCCCTACCCGCCGCTGGACGGCGTGGTGGAGGTCGCGGCCGAGGCGGCGGGACGGGTCAACCGCTACCCCGACGCGGGCAACACGGAGCTGTACGAGGCGCTCGCGACGGCCTACAAGGTGCCGGCCGAGGAGCTCGCTCTCTCGACCGGCGCCGTGGCGCTGATCTTCCAGCTGGTCTCGGCCTACTGCGGTCCCGAGGACGAGGTCGTCTTCGCCTGGCGCAGTTTCGAGGCCTACCCGATCGCGGTGCTCGCGGCCGGCGCGACCGCGGTGAAGGTGCCGGTCACCGGGGACGGTCATCACGACCTCGACGCGATGGCGGCGGCCATCACGGCGCGGACGAAGGTCGTCTTCGTCTGCACGCCCAACAACCCGACCGGCACCTCGGTCACCCAGGCCGAGCTCGATGCCTTCCTCGCGAAGGTGCCCGAGCACGTGCTGGTCGTGGTCGACGAGGCCTACGCCGAGTTCGTACGCATGGACGACGCCGTCGACGGCATCGCCACCTACCGCGCGCGGACCAACGTGGTGGTGCTGCGTACGTTCTCCAAGGCCTACGGGCTGGCCGGCTTCCGGGTCGGCTACGCCTTCGCCCCGGCCCCGATCGCCGCCACCCTGCGGGCGATGGCGCTGCCCTTCGGCGTCAACGTGGTCGCCCAGGCCGCCGGCGTCGCCTCGCTCGAGCGGCAGACCGAGTTGCTGGCGCGCGTCGACGACGTGGTGGCCGAGCGGACCCGGGTGGTCGAGGGCGTCCGCGCCGCCGGCTGGGACATCCCCGACGCGCAGGGCAACTTCGTCTGGTTCGCCTTCGGCTCTCCCGAGCGTTGCGCCGAGTTCGCCGCGGCCGCCGACGAGGTCGGCCTGATGGTCCGTCCCTACCCACCCGAGGGCGTACGCGTCTCGATCGGCGAGGCCGAGGCCAACACCCGCCTCATCGAGCTCGCGGGTTCGTTCCCGAAGGGCTGAGCTCCGGCCCTGCTCGGCGAAATAGCAGAGGTCCAACAGCGTCGACGCTGCTGGACCTCTGCTGATCGGGTGATGGTGGTGTACGCCTTTACGGCACCGGGAGCTTCCCGAGGATCGAGCTGAGCAGGTCCGTCAGGACCGGCCCGACGACCGGGAGGCTGTTGACGATGCCCAGCAGGCTGTCGGTGACGCCAGGGAGCTCGGGAACGCCGGGAACTCCAGGGACGCCGGGAACGTCGGGAACGGGGACGTCCGGGACCGGAACGTCCGGGACCGGGACCTCCGGGACAGGAACGTCTGCGGCAGGAACGTCCGCGGCCGGGCGGTCCGGAACGGGAACGTCCGGCACGGGAACGTCCGGAGTCTCCGGGATCCCGGGGCCTTCCGGTACGTCAGGGACCGGTGTGTCCGGTACGTCCGGCGTGTCGGGGACTTCCGGTGTGTCGGGCACGTCCGGGGTCTCCGGAACGTCCGGGGTCTCCGGAACGTCCGGGGTGTCGGGTACGTCCGGGGTCTCCGGGGTGTCGGGCACGTCCGGGGTCTCCGGAGTGTCGGGCACGTCCGGAGTGTCGGGAACGTCCGGGGTCTCCGGGGTGTCGGGCACGTCCGGAACCGGAGGGCCGGGAGTGCCGGGGACCGGAGGGTCAGGGATCGGTGGTGGAACGGGGCTGGCCATGGCTGGTGCGGCGACCGTGGCCAGTGCGAGTCCAGCGACGACAGCGGCGATTCGAGTCCGAGAATTCACGAAATCTCCTTAGCTTGCTGTTGGGTCCTGCCCGATGAATCCTGAAGCGATTTGAGTCATAATGTCAAGAACACTCCTGAATTGATCATTTCCTATACCAAAGCCGGTTTGAGTGGCGTAAACTCATCGATTCGCACTTCAACTGGCGTTGAAATCCCAGTCTTGTTCCAAGCGAATCGGTTCGGTGTTCATGCCCGACCTGCGGGGATAAGCGGGCGCGATATCGCTTGCGGCGCCTGGTGGATCGGCCTGTTTCCGATGTACCTCCGGGGGTAATAGAGCTGTTCGAACTGGCGAATGGGTAATTTCCTGGGTGTGAAACCCGGCATTTAGTCCGGGCGAAATGGGTTTACCAATCGGCGAATTCGGATCCCGTCGATCCGCCGTCGTGCTAAGCCGCATTTCGAGCGCGGCGGCGGTTCGTTACCCCGGTGCAACCTCGATCGGTCAGTCTTGACCCCATGTCGATCAAGGTTGCGCTCGAACATCGGACCACCTACGAGTTCGCGCAGCCGGTGGGGGTCGGCCCGCACGTCGTACGCCTGCGCCCGGCGCCCCACACCCGGACCCCGATCGAGGCCTATTCGCTGTCGGTGATGCCGGCGGCGCACTTCATCAACTGGCAGCAGGACCCGTTCGGCAACTGGCTCGCACGGCTGGTCTTCCCGGAGAAGACCGACAAGCTCGAGGTCACCGTCGGGCTGGTCGCCGACATGGTGGTGATCAACCCGTTCGACTTCTTCGTGGAGGAGTACGCCGAGACCTTCCCCTTCGACTACGAGCCGCAGTTGAAGGCCGATCTGGCGCCCTACCTCCGCGACGTGGAGTCGGCGACGGCGGCCGATGCCTGGCGGCAGCAGCTGCCGGCGCTGCCCGAGGACGGCGTCCGCACCGTCGACTTCCTCGCGAGCGTCAACCAGGCGGTCAACTCGGACGTCGCCTACTCGGTGCGGATGGAGCCAGGCGTACAGACTCCCGACGAGACCCTGCGCCTCGGCATCGGGTCGTGTCGCGACTCCGCGTGGCTGCTGGTGTCCCTGCTTCGGCAGTACGGCCTGGCGGCGCGGTTCGTCTCCGGCTATCTGGTGCAGCTGGCCGCCGATCAGGAGTCGCTCGACGGCCCCTCCGGCCCGACCGAGGACTTCACCGACCTGCACGCGTGGTGCGAGGTGTTCGTCCCCGGAGCCGGCTGGATCGGCCTCGACCCAACCTCGGCCCTGTTCGCCGGCGAGGGCCACATCCCGCTCTCGGCGACGCCGCACCCGTCCTCCGCGGCCCCGATCGAGGGGGCCACCGACCCGGTCGAGGTCACCTTCTCCTTCGCCAACGAGGTCACCCGGATCCACGAGGACCCGCGGGTGACGCTGCCCTACACCGGCCAGGAGTGGGACCGGATCGACGCCCTGGGCGAGGCGGTCGACCAGCGTCTCCAGGCAGCCGGCGTCGAGCTGACGATGGGCGGCGAGCCGACCTTCGTGTCCTTGGACGATCAGAAGAGTGCGCAGTGGAACACCGACGCCGACGGGCCGCACAAGCGCGAGCTCGCCGCTGACCTCGCCGAGCGCCTGCGCAAGGTCTACGGCAAGGGCGGGATCGTCCACCGCGGCCAGGGCAAGTGGTACCCCGGTGAGCCCCTCCCGCGCTGGAACATCGACCTGCAGTGGCGTACGGACGGCGAGCCGCTGTGGAGCGATCAGACCCTCTTCGCCGACCCCTGGCCCCCCGCCGAGACGTCAGGTGCGTCGGCCGAGACGTCAGGTACGTCGGCCGAGACGTCACCCGCTGACGACTCGGCCGACCTAAGTGACGCTTCGGCCGGCCGGGGTGACGCTTCGGCAGTTGCGCTTCGCATTGCCAGGATTCTGGGGCTTCCGGAGGAGCAGGTGTTTCCGGCGTACGAGGATCCGCTGGCGAAGATCGCCCAGGAGGTGCGTCAGCCCGACGGCCCCAGGCCGGACGACGCCGCGGATCGCGGTGACCTGAACGTCACCGAGCTCGACAAGGAGGTCACCGAGCCGGTCGGCTGGGTGATCCCGATCAACACCAACGACGGGGAGTGGACGAGCCCGCAGTGGCGGTTCCGGCGCGGGCGGCTGGTGCTCGCGCCGGGCACCTCGGCGGTCGGGCTGCGGCTGCCGCTCGACTCGATCTCCTGGCACGACCCGGAGTTCCAGGGTGAACCGTCGTACCTGACCGCGGAAGCGCCGCTCGACCCGGAGATCCCGCAGGTCACCGTCACCGATCCCGACGAGGCGCCGACCACCGCGCTCGCGATCGAGGAGCGCGACGGGCTGGTCCATGTGTTCCTGCCGCCGACCGACCGGCTGGAGGACTACGTCGCCCTGCTCCGGGTGATCGAGCGGGCGGTCTCCGACCAGGGCACGCAGGTCGTGCTCGAAGGCTACGGTCCGCCGCCCGATGCCAGGCTGGCGCGGCTGACGGTCACCCCGGACCCCGGCGTGATCGAGGTCAACGTGCAGCCGACCGCCACCTGGGCGGAGCAGCGGGAGCTGATCACGACGCTCTACGAGCAGGCCCGTCAGGCTCGGCTGTCCACCGAGAAGTTCGATCTCGACGGGCTCCACACCGGCACCGGCGGCGGCAACCACCTCACCCTCGGCGGACGTAGCCCCGAGCGCAGCCCCCTGCTCCGACGCCCCGACCTGCTGGCCAGCCTGATCCGCTACTGGCAGCGCCATCCCTCCCTCTCCTATCTCTTCTCCGGCCGCTTCATCGGCCCGACCAGCCAGGCGCCGCGGTTCGACGAGGGCCGCCCGGAGGCGGTCTACGAGATGGAGATCGCGCTCCAGGAGGTCGCCCGGATCACTCGTGATCACCCCGAACCCCGCCCGTGGATGATCGACCGGGCCCTCCGCCACCTGCTCACCGACCTGACCGGCAACACCCACCGCGCCGAGTTCTGCATCGACAAGCTCTACTCCCCGGACTCCTCCCGAGGACGCCTCGGCCTCCTCGAGCTCCGCGGCTTCGAGATGCCGCCGCACCCGCAGATGGCGCTCCTCCAGTCGCTCCTGGTCCGGAGCCTGGTCGCCTGGTTCTGGGAGGAGCCGTACGAGGCGCCCCTGGTCCGCCACGGCAGTGCCCTCCACGAGGACTTCCTGCTCCCGCAAGGGTGCCTGCGCGACATCGAGGAGGTCGTGGCCGACCTGCGCCGCCACGGGATCCCGTTCGAGTCGCAGTGGCTGGCTGCGTACGCCGAGTTCCGCTTTCCACGGATCGGGCTCGCGCGGGTCGCCGTGGATCCCATGACCAGCATCGAGCTCGAGCTGCGGCAGGCGATCGAGCCGTGGAACGTCCTCGGGGAGGAGGCCACCGAGTCGGGCACGGCACGCTACGTCGACTCATCGGTCGAGCGGGTTCAGATCTCGGCGAGAGGGATCGACCTCGACCGGCAGCTGGTGACGTGTCAGGGTGTTCCGGTGCCGCTGACCCCCACTCCTGTGCCGGACACGTTCTATGCCGGCGTTCGGTTCAAGGCGTGGAGCCCGTGGTCGAGCCTCCATCCCAGCATCGACGTCCAGGCGCCGCTGCACTTCGACGTCGTCGACATCGCCTCCGAGACCAGCCTCGGCGGCGCGACCTACCACGTCGTGCACCCGGGCGGCCGCAGCTACGACCACCCGCCGGTGAACGCCAACGAGGCCGAGGCGCGCCGCGCGAGCAGGTTCGAGGCGCGCGGCCACACCTCCGGCCGGCTGGACGTCGCGGAGATGCGTGAGCGCGCGGCCCGCGGCACCACTCCCGACAACCCGCACACCCTGGATCTCCGACGGGTGGTGCGGTGACCGTCCTTCGCGAGTACGCCGACGCCCTCGGCCTCCTCGACGCGACCGACCAGCCCTACGACGAGGTCGTCGGGCCCGACGGCACCCTGCGCCCCGCGTGGAAGCCGATGGCCGAGACGGCCGTCTCGATCACGCCGGCGACGCTGAGCCGGATCGGCCACGACGTCGAGCGGTTCCTCGCCGACGACGGGGTCACCTACCTGCGTCCCGGCGCCAGACCCGAGCCCTGGCGGCTCGACCCCGTGCCGCTCGTCATCGACCCCGCGCAGTGGCGCATCCTCGAGGTCGGGCTGGCCCAGCGCGCCGAGCTGCTCAACGCGATCCTCGTCGACCTCTACGGCCCGCAGCGTCTCCTCCAGGACGGGATCGTTCCGGCGGCAGTGGTCTTCGGCCATCACGGCTTCCATCGCGTCGCCGCCCGGGCCAGCAACCACGACCCGCGGCCGCTCGTTCTGGCCGCCACCGACCTGGGCCGTACCCCCGACGGTGAGTGGCGGGTGCTCGCCGACCGCACCCAGGCGCCGAGCGGGATCGGCTACGCGATGGAGAACCGCCGGGTGATCAGCCGGGTGCTCCCCGAGCTGCACCGCGATGCCGGGCTGCACCGGATGGAGCCCTACTTCGCGGCTCTCCGCAGCGCGCTGCTGGAGTCGGCGCCCGGTGACCAGGCCGATCCGCGAGTCGTCGTCCTGTCCCCGGGCACCCACTCCGAGACCGCCTACGACCAGGCCTTTCTCGCCTCGACGCTCGGCTTCCCGCTGGTCCAGGGCGCCGACCTGACCGTGCGCAACGGCGAGGTCCTCATGCGTGGCCACGGCGACCGGCTGGAGCGGGTCGACGTGATCCTGCGCCGGGTCGACGCGACCTGGTCCGACCCGCTCGAGCTCCGCGGCGACAGCCAGCTCGGCGTGGCCGGCCTGATCGAGGCCGTACGCCGCGGCAACGTGCGGGTGGTCAACGGGTTCGGGGCCGGCGTACTCGAGAACCCGGGGCTGGTTCCCTACCTCCCCGCCGCCTGCGAGGCGCTGCTCGGGGAGCCGTTGCGGCTGGCGTCGCTCGGCACCTGGTGGTGTGGTGACCCCGCCCAGCGCGAGGAGGTCGAGCGGCGCCTGGCCGCGGGCGACCTGGTCGTGCGGACGCTGGAAGGGACGATCGTCGACGGAACGCCCGAGGATCTGGCCGCCAGGATCGCCGCCGATCCCTACCGCCATGTCGGGCAGGAGAGGATCACGCTCTCCCAGGCTCCGACCTGGGCCGAGGGGCACGGTGCGGTCGGCCGGCCGCTGACGCTGCGTACGTTCTCGCTCCGCTACGGCTCTGCCTACCGGCCGCTGGTCGGTGGCCTGGCCTCGATCCGGGCCGACGAGACGGGGCTGCCGCCGTGCAGCAAGGACGTCTGGGTGCTCAAGGAGTCGCCGCAGGACGCCGACCAGGGTCTGGCCGACGTGCTCCCGATGACCCACTCGCGCTCGGTCACGGTGCTCGTCCCGCGTGCGCTCGAGGACATGTACTGGTCGGGGCGCTACGCGGAGCGTGCCGAGGACCTCATCCGGCTCATCCTGGCCACGCACGTGCTCGCCGAGGACTTCAGGACCAGGCCGCGTACGTCCGGCGGCATCAGCCTCGAGGTGATGCTGAGCGCGCTCGACCGGCTGGGCGGGCACGGCCACGCCGACGCCGATATCGACGCCGAGTTCCGGTCCATGCTGCTGGATGCCGACCGTCCGGGGTCGGCCGCGCAGTCGCTGGCCGGGATGCGACAGGCCTTCAGTGGCGTACGCGACCAGCTCAGCCCCGACATGTGGCGGATCTTCTCCTCGACCGACCGGGCCGCCGAGGAGCTCCGGGTCAACCCGCACTCGCTGCAGATCGCCGAGTCGGGTGCCGAGATGCTGCACGGCATCCTGGCGATGCAGGGGATCGTGGCGAGCATGATCCGCGACGAGGGCTACCACTCGATCCGGCTGGGACGGTTCCTCGAGCGTTCGATGCAGGTCTGTCATCTGCTCCGTGCGACGACCACGGTGCGGAGGGGGATCGAGGTCGACCGGGCCGTGCTCAATGCCGTCCTCGCTTCCGCCGAGTCCGCGGTCACCCACCGCCGCCGCTACCGGGGCTACGTACGCACCGGGGGAGTGCTCGACCTGCTCATCATGGACCGCGACAACCCCCGCTCGCTCGCCTTCTGCCTGCACGAGCTGCGCCTCCACCTCACCAAGCTCCCCGGCTCGACCGGCTCCTCCCGCCCCGAGCGGCTCCTCGACGACATCACCGACATGCTCGACCGCACCGAGGTCGCCGGCCTCGTCGCCATCGGCGGAGTCGGCCGCCCCAACCTGGAGTCCTTCCTCGACCAGGTCCAGGCCCAGCTCGTCCGCCTCGCCGACGCAATCAGCGACGTCCACTTCGCCACCGGCCCCGCCCCGCAACCCCTCAACGCCCTCCCGGCGCAATCCCTCACTTGAGCGTAGGTTGGTGGCATGGGCAGCACGTCTGATCGCGAGCACGAGAAGGTTTCCCCCCATCCGCCGCGCGGTCGACGTGTCGTCTGGGCAGCGAAGCGGCCCACCTTCGAAGGTGTTCCGTGGGCGCTGCCGGGTGTCGTTGTGGAGGACTTGCCCGACGGCTGGACGTTCGTGTCGTGGCTCGACAAGGACGGCTGGTACTGCCCTGACGCGGTCTACCAGGTGAAAGACCTTCGGGTGGTCTCCGATGCCGAGTTCGAGGACCTGGTGCGCACCGTCCGCGACAGCCCTCGCTGGAACGGGGTTCCACACGATGACGTGGGCGAGTCGAAGCCTTCGCCGTTCCGCGTCGGTGACTTGGTCCAGTGGGTTGGGCCGGTGCCCGGGGATGACGATTGGGACCCTTACTACGGGCCCTGGCGCCAGGGGCAGGTCGTCCCGTGGGTCCAGGGGCAGGCGGCGTACGACTACGCATCGGGACTGACCCGCAACCATCCGGGGCGGGTTGTCGAGCTCCGCGGCCTCGTCCGTGCGCCGCGGGTGCGGTGGATCGACAAGGATGGTGAGTTTGAGGGGCGAAGCGGCCTGAGCCACAGCGACCTGGAAGCGGTCGACGAGGCGGAAGCCGAGCGCCTGGCGACGCGACTCCGCCAGTCGGACTGGCCAGGATTCGTCGTGATGCACAAAGAGTCCCTCTGAGCGAACGGCATTCTGGAAATTGGGGCCCGGCAATCTGAGTCGGCAGAGTGCCGAGAGGTGAACGAAAATTCGTTCACCCCGGGACCGGGGAGGCGTCGTAGGTTGGTGGCATGAGCAGCGCGTCGGATCACCAGAAGGAGTCGTTCCCTGCGCCGCCGAGCGGTCGGCGTGTGATGTGGGTGGGGAAGCGGAGACCCGCCGTGGAGGGTGCTCCGTTCGCGTGCGGTGGATCGACGGGGATCGCGAATTCGAGGGACGAGTCTTCATCGACCCCGGCGACGTGGCAGTGCTCGGGATAGCATCCGGCGGGTGAGATACCGGGTCAGCCACACGACGACCTACTCCTATGACGAGGACGTGACGAACTCGTTCGGGATCGCCAACGTCACGCCGCGGGAGCTGCCTCACCAGCATGTCGAGAAGGCGGAGGTTCAGGTCACGCCGACGCCCGCGGACCAGTCGAGCGATGTCGACTTCTACGGCAACACGGTGACGTACTTCCAGGTCCTCGAGCCGCATCGGCTGCTCGAGATCACGGCGGTCTCCGAGGTGGAGGTCAGCACCCCGGTCTATGACGAGACGAGCTTCGACCAGCCGTGGGAGCGGGCGCGGCCGCTGGTCGACCCGACGATCCCCGGCGCTTGGCGGGCGACCGACCTGGCGGTGGCGTCGCCGCTGGTTGAGCACACCCAGGAGGCGTACGACTTCGGTGCCGTCTCCTTGACCGAACAGCGACCGATCGTGGAGGCGGCGGAGGATCTGATGCACCGGATCCATGCCGGATTCGACTACGACGGCACGGCCACGACGGTCACCTCGACGATTCCGGAGATCTTCGAGGCCGAGGGTGGTGTCTGCCAGGATTTCGCTCACCTGATGTTGGCCTGTTTTCGAGCGCACGGGCTCGCGGCCCGCTATGTTTCCGGCTACCTCGCCACCACCCCTCCGCCGGGGAAGCCGCGGCTCGTCGGAGCCGATGCCTCCCATGCCTGGGTGGAGGTGTGGGTGCCCCACTACGGGGCGGACCGCAGCGGCGCGGGGACGGGCCAGTGGCTCGCCCTCGATCCGACGAACGACACCAGGGCCGACGATCGCTACGTGAGCGTCGCCTGGGGACGTGACTATGCCGATGTGCCTCCTGTGAAGGGGGTCATCTACACCGAAGCCACCACCTCGACCTTGACCGTCTCTGTCGATGTGGCCCCCGACCAGCAGGAGTGAAGTTACGGTGTTGCTCGTGGGACAGCCTCCGCAGCGGGCGAGCATCGTGACCCGCGGCAGCCGCTGGCGTCGCGGAGTACGCATATCCGGAGTGCTGGTGGTCGTCGCGGCTCTCACCGCGCTCACGCTCTGGCTGCTGGCGCGCGGCTCGACGCCGGCCGAGGTCACCCGCGAGTTCATGGAGACCACGTCGGTCACCACCCTCTACGAGCTGGCCTCCGACGAGGGCGACGAGCTTCTCGACGGCGGCGGTGCCAGCGCGATGATCGACGCCGCGGAGGGGAAGCGCACCTACGCCGACCCCAACCCGCGCGCGGTGAATCGGGACATGGTCTTCGGTGAGCCGGAGATGTACGGCGACGCCGCTCAGGTCACCGTCAGGGTCTCCTACACGGCCGAGGACGGCTCCGTACCCGACGAGTCGATGGTCGTGGTCCTCGTCCGGGAGGACGGCGAGTGGCGCGTCGAGAGCTGGGGGACGGCCTGAGACGGCCGATGATTGGTGACATGGAAGCGTTCACCTGTCGGGAGTGCGGCAACCGTCTCTACTTCGAGAACTCGGCGTGCGTCTCGTGCGGCACCCGGCTCGCCTACTCCCGCGAGGAGCGCGCGATCGTTCCGGTCTCGTCCGAGGGCAGGTACGTCGACAGCGAGGGCTACATCTGGTGGGTCTGCGCCAACACGCTCGAGACGGGATGCACCTGGCTGGCCCGCATCGAAGGCGGCATCTGCTTCGCCTGCGAGCTGACCCGAACCCGGCCCAACGACGCCGCGCCCGAGTTCGTCCAGCAGCAGTACTCCCTCGCCGAACAGGCGAAACGTCACCTCGTGGTCGAGCTCGACAACCTCGGTCTGGAGATCCGCACCAAGGCCGAGGACCCGGCCGAGGGGCTCACCTTCGACCTGCTGGCCAGCGACGGCGTCGCGTCCACCCCCGACGTGGTCATCGGTCACGACGGCGGCGTGATCACGATCGACCTGGCCGAGTCCGACGATGCCTACCGTGAGCACGTCCGGGCGACGCTCGACGAGCCCTACCGCACGCTGCTCGGCCACTTCCGGCACGAGGTCGGCCACTACTACGAGTGGCAGCTGGTCCGTGGACCCGAGCTGATGGAGCGCTGCACCGAGATCTTCGGCGACGAGTCGGTCTCCTACGAGGAGTCGCTCCAGCGCCACTACTCGGAAGGGCCACCCGCGGGCTGGACCGAGAACTACATCTCGACCTACGCCACCATGCACCCCTTCGAGGACTTCGCCGAGACCTGGGCCCACTACCTGCACATCCGCGACACGCTCGGGTCTGCGGCGGCGTACGGGCTCGCCGACCCGGTGCCCGCCGAGATGCCGTTCCGGCAGGTCGTCACCGACATCTGGGTGCCCCTCTCGGCCGCGCTGAACGTCATCAACCGGTCCATGGGCCACGACGATCTGTATCCGTTCGTCATCCCGCCCGCGGTCCTGGACAAGCTCGACTTCGTGGCCTCCCTGGTCCGCGAACAGCGCTGAGCCGCGGGTCGATTCCACCGGACTGCGCCCATCGGCACTCTATGCTCCGGACCATGATCGAAACCGCCGTCGTCCTCGACGCCAAGGAGCGCGCCCGGCCCGAGTCGGAACGGCTGTGGACGTCGGCGACGGTGATCACGTTCGTACGCACCATCGCTTCGGTGGTGCTGTCGGCGAGCGCTGCGTCGCAGGGCAGCCTGACGCTCCTGGTCATCGCGCTGGTCGTCTACTGGGCCGGGGACAGCCTCGACGGGGCGGTCGCCCGGTGGCGCGACGAGGAGACGCGGATCGGCGGCGTGCTCGACATCTTCTCCGACCGTCTCTGCGCGGCGGCGTTCTACGTCGGGCTGGCGTTCCTGCAGCCCGACCTGTCGCCGGCGATCTTCGTCTACCTGGCGGAGTTCATGGTGATCGACTGCTTCCTCTCGATCGCCTACCTGGCCTGGCCGATCAAGAGCCCGAACTACTTCTACGTCATCGACCGGACGCTGTGGCGGTGGAACTGGTCCCATCCCGGCAAGGCGCTCAACTCCGGGCTCTTCGCGATCCTGCTGCTGGTCACCGGCTGGATGTGGCTGGGGCTGGCGATCGCCACGGCCCTGCTGATCATGAAGTGCGTCTCGCTGGGACGGCTCCTCAGGATCGGCATACCCGTGCCCAGATGAGACTTCTGATCGGCACCCTGCTCTTCTGCCTCGGCTCTGCGCTCATCCCGGTGATGAACGCCGAGGCGTACCTGTCCGTCGTCGCCCAGAACTCCGGTTGGTGGCCACCGGTGCTCGGGTTCGTCGCCGGGCTCGGCCAGACCGGCGGCAAGGTGGTCTGGTACTACGCCGGTCGTGGCTCCACCCAGATCCCCTGGATCAGGAAGAAGCTCGAGTCGCCCAAGTGGCAGGGCTCCTATGACCGCTGGTACGCCCGGACCTCGGGCCGCCCGGTTCTGGCCACCGCACTCCTGGCCGCGTCGGGCCTCTCCGGCTTTCCGCCGCTCGCGGTGATGTCGGTGCTCTTCGGCGCGTTGCGGTTCAACCTGCCGATCTTCACGCTCACGGTGCTCATCTCTCGTGCGCTGCGGTTCTGGTTGATCCTGGAGGCGGCAGGTCTCGCCTGGACGTTCCTCTGATTCGCTTCAGGATTCAACCAGAACGTTAGAGTGAGCCCATGCAGGACAAGGCGACGTACGTACAGCCGGGCACCGAGTTCAACCGGGACATGAACTACATCCCGGACCGGATCACGCGAGACGCACGGACGCCCGAGTTCGGGCCGAGCGACGTGCCGTTGTGGCCGGTCGAGCCGGGCCGCTACCGGCTGGTCGCGGCCGCCGCGTGCCCGTGGGCCAACCGGGCGATCATCGTCCGCAACCTGCTCGGGCTGCAGGACGTCATCTCCCTCGGCCTCGCCGGCCCGACGCACGACGCCCGGTCGTGGACCTTCGACCTCGACCCCGGCGGCGTCGACCCGGTGCTCGGTATCGAGCGGCTGCAGGAGGCGTACTTCAAGCGCTACCCCGACTACCCGCGCGGCATCACGGTGCCGGCGATCGTCGAGGAGGCCTCCGGCAAGGTCGTCACCAACGACTTCCCGTGGATCACCCACGACTTCTTCCACGAGTGGACCGACTTCTTCGCCGACGACGCGCCCGACCTGTGGCCGCGGGCGCTGCGCGAGGAGATGGACGAGGTCAACCAGCGGGTCTTCACCGAGGTCAACAACGGGGTCTACCGGTGTGGCTTCGCCGGCTCCCAGGAGGCGTACGACGCTGCGTACTCACGTCTCTTCGCCGCTCTCGACTGGCTCGAGGAGCGGCTCTCCGGGCAGCGCTACCTGGTCGGCGACCAGCTCACCGAGTCCGACATCCGGCTGTTCACGACGCTGGCCCGCTTCGACGCGGTCTACCACGGCCACTTCAAGTGCAACCGGCAGAAGCTGGTCGAGTTCCCGGCTCTGTGGGCCTACGCGCGCGACCTCTACCAGACCCCAGGGATCGGCGAGACGCTCGACTTCGACCAGATCAAGCAGCACTACTACGTCGTCCACACCGACCTGAACCCGACGCAGATCGTCCCCGCCGGCCCCGACCTCTCGGGCTGGGACGAGACGCACGGACGGGAGGCGCTTTCGAGTGGCAGTTGAGAGTCGCGACCTTCTCCCCGATGAGGTCAGAGCGAACCTCGGCTTTGGGCGGCATGGTGTGAGGATCTCGAGAGAGCGCGGTTCCTTCGAATTGCGCGGCGACCTGAGTTCAGGTCAAGAGGCGTATTTCGACCCATCATGCAAGGAGCTGATCTCTGAAGCGGTGCAATGGCGCGTTCAAAGGTTCTTCCAAGGGCTTGATGGCGAGGTCGTCGAGCGCCTCCATGAGCGTGGGTACGCTGCCACGCTCGACCCTCGCGGGGGATTCTCCGCGCCAGACGTACCGCCTGAGGAGCTCAGGGAGTGTCTTCACGCGGTCTATGAGCAGTACAAATGACGACTCAGTTGTGAATGTCATCGGCTAGCCGCTCGCCTCGCCGCGCCGGACGGTCGCGACCACAGAAATTCCGACCCTCGACAGGGAATCAGCCCGCGTTGGGGAGGAAGACGTGGCCGACGGCCGGGTCCGTCGAGCCGTCGTGGAACCCGGCTATCACCGCCGGGGCGTCCTCGAGGCCGGTGTGCTCGAGCAGCTCGATCGATGGCTGCTCCGTTCCTCCCACGCGCTCGAGGAAGGCTCGCTCGTCGCGTCGATAGCGCTGCATGAACGCGCGCGACTGGCCCTCGGCCTTGTAGGCGTCGAGCTGGAGGGCGGCGAAGAAGAAGACCGGAGCCGGTCCCACGAGGCTGTCGTCGGCCTCGGGGAAGCCGTCGGCTTGGGTCGACCCGATGAGGCAGTCGAACGCGAGCCGGTCACCGAAGTGCTCGTGCACCCGGCGGCGCAGGTCACCGTCGCCTGACAGGTCGACATACACCGTCCGTCTGGTGCTGTCGATGGCTGTCAGATCGGCGTACTCATGAGTCGCTGTGTAGTGGCCGAGGCCCTTCACGAACTCGATGTTGCGGGCGGAGGTGAGCGCGATCCGCTGTGCTGGTGAGTCGGCGAGGCAGTAGGCGGCGCCGTACGCCGTCTTGCTCGAGGCGCTCGAGATCACGAACTGCTCGGCGTCGAAGAAGTCGCGGTCGCGCAGGTAGTCCGCGGCGGTGTAGGAGGTGATGAACAGGGGGCGGAAGATGGCCGTGAGGCTGTCCTGTCGCGGGTCGGTCTCTCCCGTCTGGAGCTCGTAGAGGTTGTAGACCTGGGGCGTGCCGGTGCGGTGCTCGGCGCCGTCGACGAAGCTGCGGGCGGTGACCGTCGTGGGTCGCATCGTCAGATGGGTCGCAATGGGGAAGTAGCCGAAGATCCGCGTCCCCACGGGGACGTCGGAGGCCCTCGACTCGACGATCTCCGCGTACCCCCATGCCGGCATGCAGCCGTATCCGGCCTGCTCTGCCGGGAACAGATTCCAGTAGCCCAGGGTGTCGCCGTAGACCGCGTAGGTCATGTTGTTCGTCGTCAGGGCGACGCGTTCGATCCGTGCCAGCACCTCACCCTCGTCGAGCTGCGGTGTCGGGAGTTCCACCAGGTCAGCCACGCCGAGGTCGCTCTTGAGCGACTCCACTCGGGCATATCGAGTCATCGGTTCCTCATCTCTTGGAGCTGGGGCGATCGCGTGCGCCAAACTTACTAAGCGCTTGCTTAGGTGTCTACCGTCTCTTCGCGTTCACTCGAGCCCGTTCCTCCCCGTGGGCGGGTACCGTGTGGCTATGCCGATGTGCCACGGATCACAAGCCCGTGATCGGCGTAGCCAGCGGTGGCAACCCCACCCCGTGTGAAGGAAGCGTGATGACTGAATTTCTGGATCCGAGTCCCAGCCACACCGACATGGTGCAGCTGCTGAACCCCGAGGGAGAACGGGTCTCGCACCCGGACTTCGAGTTCTCACCCGACCGACCTGAGGACGAGGCCGTACGCGGCTTCTACCGCGACATGGTGCTGACCCGTCGCCTCGACGTCGAGGCCACCGCGCTGCAGCGCCACGGCGAGCTGGGCCTGTGGGCACAGCTGCTGGGCCAGGAGGCGGCGCAGATCGGCGCCGCCCGCGCGCTCGCGCCCCAGGACTTCGTCTTCCCGACCTACCGCGAGCACGGTGTGGCCTGGTGCCGCGACGTCGACCCGATGCAGCTGCTCGGACTCTTCCGGGGCACCGACCAGGGTGGCTGGGACCCCGCCGAGCACAACTTCGGGCTCTACACGATCGTCATCGGCGCCCAGACCCTGCACGCGACCGGCTACGCGATGGGTGTCCAGATGGACGGCCTCGTCGGCACCGGCGACCCGACCCGCGACACCGCCGTGGTGGCCCACTTCGGTGACGGTGCCTCCTCACAGGGCGACGTCAACGAGGCGATGGTCTTCGCCGCCTCCTACAACGCCCCGGTCGTCTTCTTCTGCCAGAACAACCAGTGGGCGATCTCCGAGCCGGTCGAGCAGATGGTCAAGGTGCCGCTCTACAAGCGCGCCCAGGGTTTCGGCTTCCCCGGCATCCGTGTCGACGGCAACGACGTGCTGGCGACCTACGAGGTGATGAAGTCGGCGCTCAAGCGGGCCCGCGAAGGCGGCGGGCCGACGATGATCGAGGCCTACACCTACCGGATGGGTGCCCACACGACCACCGACGACCCGACCCGCTACCGGGTCTCCGACGAGGTCGAGGCCTGGAAGCTCAAGGACCCGATCGCCCGGGTCGAGGCCTACCTGCGCCGCGGCGGCGGCGCCTCGACCTCCTTCTTCGCCAAGGTGGAGGCCGAGGCCGAGGAGTTCGGCGAGCGCCTCCGCGCCGGGATCCACTCGCTCCCCGAGCCCGATCCTGTACGCCTCTTCGACAACGTCTACACCGAGCTGCCCGACGAGCTGCGGGAGCAGCGTGACGGTTACGCGGCGTACCTCTCCTCCTTCGAGCACGAGGGGGCCTCCCGATGACGAAGATGACGCTGGCGAAGGCGCTCAACGCAGGGCTCCGGCGCGCGATGGAGGACGACGACAAGGTCGTCCTGATGGGCGAGGACATCGGCCGGCTCGGTGGTGTCTTCCGGATCACCGACGGGCTGCAGAAGGACTTCGGCGAGGCCCGGGTCATCGACACGCCACTGGCGGAGTCGGGGATCGTCGGCACGGCGGTCGGGCTCGCGCTGCGGGGCTACCGGCCGGTGGTGGAGATCCAGTTCGACGGGTTCGTCTACCCGGCCTACGACCAGATCGTGTCGCAGGTGGCCAAGTTCCACTACCGCTCCGGCGGCCGGGTCGCGATGCCGATGGTCATCCGGATCCCGTTCGGCGGCGGTATCGGCGCGGTGGAGCATCACAGCGAGTCGCCGGAGGCGCAGTTCGCGCACACCCCTGGTCTCAAGGTGGTGGCCTGCTCGGACCCGGTCGACGCCTACTGGATGATCCAGCAGGCGATCTCCCATCCCGACCCGGTGATCTTCCTGGAGCCGAAGCGGCTCTACCACTCGACCAAGGCCGACGTCGATGTCGACGCCACGCCTGGTCCGCTGTTCGCCTCACGGGTGACGCGCACCGGCACCGACCTGACGATGCTGGCCTACGGGCCCACCGTGAAGACCGCGCTGACCGCCGCCGAGGCGGCCGCGGGGGAGGGCAAGTCGGTCGAGGTGATCGACCTGCGCACGCTCTCGCCGCTGGACATGGCGCCGGTCTATGAGTCGGTGCGGCGTACGGGTCGGGCCGTCGTCGTCCACGAGGCCCATGTCAACCTCGGCCTCGGCTCCGAGCTCGCCGCCCGGATCACGGAGCAGTGCTTCCACTCGCTGGAGGCGCCGGTCCTGCGGGTCGGCGGGTTCGACACGCCCTACCCGCCGGCGCGGGCGGAGGAGTACTTCCTCCCCGACCTCGACCGGGTCCTCGATGCCGTCGACAGGAGCCTGGCATGGTGAACGAGTTCAAGCTGCCGGATGTCGGCGAGGGCCTCACCGAGGCCGAGATCGTCGAGTGGCACGTCGCGGTCGGTGACGTCATCAAGGTCAACGACCCCGTCTGCGACATCGAGACCGCCAAGTCCGTCGTCGAGCTCCCCTCGCCCTATGCCGGGGTCGTCCAGGAGCTTCTGGTCGAGGTCGGCACCGAGGTCCAGGTCGGCACCCCGATCATTCGCATCGGCGACTCCGTCGAGGCGTCAGCCCCGTCGACCGAAGCGTCGGCCCCGTCGGCCGAGGCGTCGGCCCCGTCGACCGAAGCGTCAGCTGCGTCGGCCGAGACGTCAGCTCCTGAGCCGGACGAGACCGAGAAGCCGCTGACGCTGGTCGGCTACGGCTCCAAGGAAGACGCAGTCGTACGCCGCAACCGCACCGTCTCCGCGCCGGCAGCCGCCGCGGGCACCGGTGTGCTCGCCAAGCCGACCGCCCGCAAGCTCGCGCGGGACCTGGGTGTGGACCTGGCGACCGTCACCCCGGAGCGGGATGACGGGGTGATCACCACCGCCGACCTGGAGAATCTGACGGCCGCCCCAGCGTCGTCGACGGAGCCGGCAGCGCCGGTCGGTGGTGAGCGCCGTGAGCCGATCAAGGGCCTGCGCAAGCAGATGGGCCAGGCGATGGTGGACTCCGCGTTCACCCTGCCGCACGTCACGATCTGGACGACGATCGACGTGACACGTACCTCCGAGCTGGTCGCCGGCCTCAAGGCCAACCGCGACTTCGCCGAGGTCCGCGTCAGCCCCCTGCTGATCGTGGCCAAGGCGTCGCTGCTGGCGATGCGACGTACGCCGATCATCAACTCGTGGTGGGACGAGGCGGCCCAGGAGATCGTCTTCAAGGAGTACGTCAACCTCGGCATCGCCGCGGCCACCCCCAGGGGTCTCCAGGTGCCGAACGTGAAGGGTGCCGACCGGATGTCCCTGGTCGAGCTCGGCACCGCGATCAACGAGCTCACCGCCACCGCTCGCACCGGCAAGACCCCGCCGGCCGACCAGACCGGCGGGACGTTCACGATCACCAACATCGGTCCGTTCGGCATCGACGGCGGCGCCCCGATCATCAACCCGGGCGAGTCCGCGATCCTCTCCGTCGGCGCGGTCAAGCGCCAACCTTGGGTTGTGGGCGAAGGCGACGACGAGCACATCGAGCCCCGCGACGTCTGCACTCTCGCGCTGAGCTTCGA
Source organism: Nocardioides sp. NPDC000445 (assembly GCF_040300245.1). Lineage (NCBI taxonomy): Bacteria > Bacillati > Actinomycetota > Actinomycetes > Propionibacteriales > Nocardioidaceae > Nocardioides > Nocardioides sp. NPDC000445. Next base: position 24,232 of record NZ_JBEPDH010000018.1, read on the forward strand.
CCACCGCCACATCGACGGCGAGGCCGGCTCCCGCTTCCTCGCCGACGTGGCGAGGATCGTCGAAGACCCGAGCACGGCTCTCCTGTTCTGACCCGTTCGACAATCGCTCCACAGAACCTCGAATTCGCTACCTCGAGGGGTATCGATCTGGGACCATCCTCAGGCCCGCGCTGACGCGGGCCTGAGGATCTTCTGGAGGCAGGAATGGTGCTCCTGACGGGGCGCACGCTGCTTGCCGGGATCGTCGCGACGGCCGCCTCGGCGACCGTATTCGTGGCGAGTCCCGCAAGTGCGGCGACAACTTCGACCGGCGTACGTTGCACGATCGTCGGTACGTCCGGCGGTGATGTCCTGAAGGGCACGTCTCGCCGTGACGTCATCTGCGGGCGTGGTGGCAGCGACATCATCTACGCCAAGGGCGGCGATGACCTGGTCGACGCCGGTTCGGGCGGTGACCACGTCTACGCCAGCTACGGCGCCGACCGGGTGCTCGCCGGTGGCGGTGAGGACTGGATCCACGGTGGTGGCGGATCGGACAGCCTCAACGGCGGCACCGGGCAGGACAACATCTGGGGCGAGGACGGCGGCGACGTCATCTCCGGCGGCGACCACTTCGACGTGATCTCCGGCGGAGCAGGGGCGGACCGCATCTACGGCGGCGGTGCCGGCGACAGCATCAATGGTGGGACGAGCGGAGACGCCATCTCCGGCGGCTCAGGTTTCGACACGATCACCGGCGGCGATGGCAACGATTCGATCTCCGGCGGAGACGGTATCGACGGGCTTGCCGGAAACTACGGCGACGACCAGCTCCACGGGAACAACCACCTGGACACCGTCAACGGTGGCCCGGGCCACGACCGGCTCTGGGGCGAGAGCGGCGCCGACACCCTCAACGGCGGCGACGGCAACGACAAGCTGTCCGGAGGGACCGGGCTGGACGATGTCCACGGCAACGCCGGCACCAACACCTGCTACTACGACATCTACGACATCTTGAGCGGGTGTGGCTACGACAAGGCTCCGCCGCAGATCGTGTCCGTCTCGGCTGCTCCGTCAACCGTAGACACCACCACTGCCGACGCGAAGGTCAGAGTGCGCGTGCACGCGACTGACGACCTCAGCGGAGTCAAACGGATCCAGGGCCATTTCATGGCCTCTTCTGTCAATGGCTCCATCTACATGGCCACCATGTCCCTCGTGTCTGGCGGCACCCGAGACGGGTGGTGGGAGTACATGCTCACCGTTCCTCGGTGGACGCCTGCCGGGCCCATGGAACTGCAGTTGTGGGTCACCGATCGTCACGGGCGCGAGGTCGGGCTCACTCGCGACATCCTGACCGTGACCAACACGGATCCTGACTCCGATGCACCTACGGTGAGCATCTCAGCGCTTACGCCGACGAGCATCGACGTCCGGACGGCGTCGAAGACGGTCAAGGTGTCGGCCCGGGTCCGCGATGCCAAGTCCGGAGTGGATCGTGTCAGCATCTGCCTCAAGCGGTCCGGAACGCCCGCGTCGGATCCGTTCTACGTCGACGTTGCTTGCGAAGAGTCGGTCACGCGTACGTCAGGAACGGTTCGAGACGGAGTCTGGACCACTTACCTCACGATTCCGAAGGGGTCGGTCGGCGGTGTCTACAACGTCGACGTCTACGTCGAGGACCGCATCGGCAACCTCGCCGATTGGATGGGCCCGGAGGCGTACGCGCAGTTCGTCAACAGCGGAGCGAGCTGGCCCGTCGAGGTGTACGAGCTCGACGCTGCGTTGAGTCGGCTTCAGGTGCTCGGCGCCGCCCAGTAGGTCTGACCCGCCGAGACGTCAGCAACGCCGGTCGAGTGGGCACTGAGATGCCCACTCGACCGGCGTACGTGACTTCTCGGCAGGCGTCAGCCGTGGATGTCGCGGCGGCGGAAGCCGACGAGGGCGGCCAGGAGCAGCGCGACCGCGACGCCCAGCAGGCCGAGGGTGTGGCTGGCGGGCATGGTGTCGACCAGGGTGTTCTCGACCCACCAGTACGGCGAGAGGCCGCGGAGCCAGTCGGGGAGGTCGAGCATGTCGGCCAGGATGAGGACCACGAACATCCAGCCGAAGAGGGCCCAGGCGGCCCCCGAGGCGCGGGGGACCCAGGCGTAGAGGGCGAGCGTGAACCCGAGAAGCACGAGCACCGCGGGCACATAGGCGAGAGCCAGGCCGGTGAAGTCGGCGAAGCTGATCGAGTCGAGCCCGACGACGTACGCACCGAGGGCCATCGCCCAGATGCCGCTGAACAGCACGACCAGCGACCCCACGGTCGCGACCAGCGTGCCCGAGAGCAGCCAGCGCAACCGGGCGACGGGCTTGGCGAGCACCAGCGCGGCCCTGGTCGCGTCCTCCTCCGCCTTGGCCCGGAGCGTCATGATGATCCCGTACGCCGCGGCCCCGAAGGCCGAGTAGGCGCCGATGAAGGCGGCGAACGTCCGTACGAGCTGGTCGCCGGAGCCCTCGAGGAGCTCCTCGTAGAGCGGGTTGTCGCCCATGGCCTCGACCATGTTCGGCACCTCGTTGAGGATCGAGCCGGTCGCGAACCACATGGCCGCCAGACCGAGCGTGGTCCACATCAGGCCGGCGCGCTGGCGCACCCAGGCCAGGGCCACCGGGCCGGAGAGCATCGGCGAGGCGTCGGCCCGGCCGCGGCGTACCTGCACCATGCCGGCGCCGAAGTCGCGGTGGGAGCCGAGGATGGCGGCGACCACGAGGAGCACGAACGCCACCACCACCGCGATCCCGAGCGGCCAGATCCGGGTGTCGACGAAGACGCGGGTCTGGTGCACCCAGGCGATGGGGGAGAGCCACGAGAGCGGGCTGCCCAGCGGCTCCTGGATGTCGCCGATGACGCGGGCCACGTAGGTGACACCGAGGACGCCGAAGGCCATGCCCAGCGCCCCGCCGCTGCTCTCCGAGACCTGCGACGTCACCAGCGCGACCGCGCCGTAGACCAGCGCCGCGAGCGCGATCCCGAACGACATCACCGCCGAGTCGACCGGGTCGAGCCCGACCCCGACGAGCGCCAGCGTGCTGGCGGTCGCGACGAGCACGTTGGTCAGGAAGACCTCGACGATGACCGCGATCGACGGCGCGTGTCGCCCGAGGACGCCGGCCCGCATCAGCTCGGAGCGGCCCGACTCCTCCTCGGCGCGGGTGTGGCGTACGACCTGCAGGATCGTCATCACGGCGAGCGAGATCGTTACCCAGAGGATGAGCTCGTTGGCAGCCGCGACCCCGGTCGTGTAGTTGTCGAGGCCATAGCCGGGCCCAGCCATGGCGATCATGGCGGGGCTGCCCAGGGTGACCGCCCGGGCGGCCCGCGCCTCCGGGTCGTCGTCGAGCACGGAGTACTCCCCGCCCGGCGCGAGCGAGGCGAGGTAGAGCAGCGCGATCAGGACGGTCCACACCGCGATCCGGATCCGGTCGCGCCGGAGCATGAACCAGATCAGGTGGCCGGTGCCGGTGAAGTCAGACAGGGCCGTGCGCCGCGGGACGACGGTCGCGACGGCACTCATGAGGCGTCCTTCTCGGCGCCGGAGGACTCGATGACGTCACCGTAGTGGCGCATGAAGAGCTCCTCGAGCGAGGGCGGCGTGATGGTCAGGCCGCGTACGTCGAGGTCGGTCAGGGTCTTCATGACCTCGCCCACTGCGCTGTTGTCGACGTCGAACGCGACCCGCGTGCCGGCACCGTTCTGGCTGGTCTCGAGGTCGTTGACGGCGTGCAGGCCGCGCAGCGCGGACGGGTCGCCGCCGACCGTGGCGACGACGGAGGAGCGGGTCAGGTGGCGCAGCTCCTCGAGGGTGCCGGACTCGACGGCGACCCCGGCGCGGATGATGGTGACGGTGTCGCAGACCTTCTCGACCTCGCTGAGGATGTGGCTGGAGAGCAGCACCGAGGAGCCCTCGGCCTTGGCCTCCCGGGCGTACTCGGTGAAGACGGCCTCCATCAACGGGTCGAGACCGGAGGTGGGCTCGTCGAAGATGTAGAGGTCGGACTCGTCGAGCAGCGCCGCGACCAGGGCGACCTTCTGTCGGTTGCCCTTGGAGTAGGTACGCGCCTTCTTGGTCGGGTCGAGGTCGAACCGCTCCAGCAGCTCGGCCTTCCGCGCCTTGCGCTTCGCCTTGTCGCCGCCCGGCTTGAGGCGGGTGAGGTAGTCGATGCACTCGCCGCCCGAGAGGTTCGGCCACAGGTTGACGTCGCCGGGGACGTACGAGATCCGCTTGTGCAGCTCGACCGCGTCACGCCAGACGTCGCCGCCGAAGAGGCGGGCGGTGCCGGCGTCGGAGCGCAGCAGCCCGAGCAGGACCTTGATGGTGGTGGACTTGCCGGCGCCGTTGGGGCCCAGGAAGCCGGCCACCTGGCCGGGCTGGACGGTCAGGTCGAGGCCGTCGAGAGCCTTGAAGGAACCGAAGGACTTGTGCAGACCCGCGATCTCGACCGCGGGGATGGTGTCGGACATGGGAACTCACTTCCGCGTTGGGAGGGTAGGAGGACGTACGCCGACGGGCCTGGCGTCATGCAGACGGGGGCTCCGTGGCGGCGTCCTGCGGCGGGTCCGGGACGTAGAGCAGGTATTCGTCGAGCATCCGGCGGGTGGTGAAGACGCCCTGGGTGTAGAGCTCGATCATCGGCAGGTAGCTCGTGGACAGGAAGCTGCGCACCATGCCGCTGATGTCGCTCGGGTCCTTGGGCGGGTTGAGGGTGAGCTCGAGCATGAGGGAGCCGAGGGCGGAGAGGACCAGATAGCGAGCCCTGGCCTTCTCGTCGCGACTCGGCTTGATCAGCCCCGCCTCGACTCCGTTCTCGGTGTAGCCGACTGCGTCCTCGATCATCTGCTCGATGAAGGTGCGGCCGACCGGTCCGCCGTCCTGCAGCGAGCGGAGGACGTAGCCGAGCATCGGTGCGTACTCGTCCGCGGCGGCGAACCTGTGCAGGATGCTCTGCCCGGAGGCCAGCTCGTCGATCGTCTCGTTCTTCGCCGCCCGGATCTCGGCGAGCACCGCCTCGTCGCACTCGGCGTGGAGCTCGTCCTTGGAGCCGAAGTGATGGATCACCAGGGCCGGGCTCACTCCTGCGTCGGTGGCGATCGAGCGGACCGAGGCACCGAAACCGTCACGCGCGAAGCGCACCACCGCCGCGTCGCGGATTCGCTCACGGGTCGTCGGGTCGGTAGGGGCTGAACGCATGTTTAATGCTAAACACGTGTTCAGTCAGAGCGCAAGGGGTAACGCGGCGTCACCTCGCGTGCGCGGCGCCGCGCCTCAGCCCGCGTAGCGAGCAGCCCGCGCGGTCGGCTCGCCCGGCCCGGAGGCGAGCAGCCCGAGCAGCTCGTCCTCGAGGACTTCTCCGACCCGGCGGCAGAACGTCTCCGGCTCGTCGGCGGCGTCGGGGGACTCCGCGACGATCCGGTCGACCACGCCGATCTGCTGGAGGTCGACCGCGAGGACCCGCTGGGCCTCGGCCATCTCGGCGGCGTGGTCGGAGTCGCCGTACACGATCGCGCTCGCGCCCTCTGGGGGAAGCGGGGAGAGCCAGGCGTGCTGGGCGGCGACCACCCGGTCGGCGGGGAGGAACGCGAGCGCGCCTCCACCGTTGCCCTCGCCCAGCATCAGGCTGAGCGTCGGGGTCTCGACGTTGACGAGAGTCCCCAACGTACGCGCGATCTCGCCGGCGATGCCGCCGTTCTCCGCCTCCGCCGACAGGGCCGCGCCGGGGGTGTCGATGACGGTGACGACGGGGAGCCCGAGCCCGGCGGCGAGCTTCATCCCGCGCTGAGCCTCGCGCAGTCCCTCCGGGCCGAGCGGCTGGTGTGCCTGCTCGCGCCGGTCCTGGGCCAGCACCAGGCACGGCGCCGAACCGAACCGCGCCAGCGCGATGATCAGGCCCGGGTCTCGCTCGCCCTGCCCGGTGCCGTTGAGGGGTACGACGTCCGAGGCGGCGATCCGGAGCAGCGCCCGCGCCCCCGGCCGGTCCGCGCGGCGGGACCGCGTGATCGCGTCCCAGGTGTCGACCGCCGAGAAGTCGGCCCCGTCGGCCGAAGCGTCACCAGCTGACGTCTCGGCCGACGCGAGCGACGTCTCGGCGGACGTGGGTGGCTTCTCGGGCCGGAGGTCGAGGATGGTCAGGACGCGGTCTACGAGCCCGGCGAGCTCGTCGGGAGGTACGACGCCGTCGACGAGGCCGTGGGCGAAGAGGTTCTCCGAGACCTGGACGCCGGAGGGGAATGGTCGGCCGTTGAGCACCTCGTAGACCTTCGGGCCGAGGAACCCGAGGAGTGCCGCGGGCTCGGCGACGGTGACGTGTCCCAGGGATCCCCACGAGGCCATCACGCCGCCGGTGGTGGGGTGGCGCAGGTAGACGAGATAGGGGAGCCCGGCGGCCTTGTGGCGGGTGACCGCCTCGGCGATACGCACCATCTGCACGAACGCCGGCGTACCCTCCTGCATCCGGGTCCCGCCCGACGCCGGGCCGGCCAGCAGCGGCAGCCCCTCGCGGGTCGCCCGCTCCACGGCCGCGATCAGCCGCTCAGCCGAGGCGCGCCCGATCGATCCGGCCAGGAACCGGAACTCGGAGAGCACCACGGCCACCCGCCGCCCGGCGATCCGGGCCTCGCCGGTGACCACCGACTCGTCGGTCCCGGCCCGCTCCCGGGCGCGCGCCAGGTCGGCGGCGTACGCCTCGGGGACCTCGCCGTGGACGGGCGGGATGTCCCAGGACGTCCAGGTGCCGGGGTCGAGAACGAGGTCGATCAGCTCAGCGGAGGTCAGGCCCATGGAGCGGACGATACCCAGGAATTGGCTCAGTGGCTGAGCCTGTCCCGAGGAGCGACACCAAGTGCGTTAGCCTATTAATTCAATAGACAATATGAAGGAGTCTGGAATGAACGCCCCCACGAACCCCGAGCTCCTCTGGTATCTGCCCAACTTCGTCGAGACCGGCCATCGTGGCGACACCGCGTCGCCGGAGGACGGCTACGGCACCCTCGACTACCAGGTCGGCCTCGCCGAGGCGGTCGAGAAGGCCGGCTGGACGGGTGCCCTGCTCGGCACCAGCTGGGGGAGGCCGGACACCTTCACCGTCGCGACGGCCCTGGCTGCGCGTACGACGACCTTCGAGCCGCTCATCGCGATCCGCCCGGGCTACTGGCGCCCAGCCAACTTCGCCACCTCGGCCGCCACCCTCGACCAGCTCAGTCGTGGTCGGGTGCGCGTCAACATCGTCTCCGGCCAGGACGACCTGGCCGCCTATGGCGACCGCGAGGACTCACGTGCGGCCCGCTATGCGCGGACCAAGGAGTTCATGCGGCTGGTGCGGCGGCTGTGGAGCGAGGAGAACGTGACCTTCGACGGCGACCACTTCCAGGTCGCCGACTCCACCATCACCCCGCGTCCGTACGCCACTGAGAACCGTCCGCACCCGAGGCTCTACTTCGGCGGCGCGTCCTCGGAAGCCGAGACGGTGGCCGCGACCGAGGCCGACGTACAGCTCTTCTGGGGCGAGCCGCTGGACGGCATCGCCGAGCGGGTCGAGCGCCTGCGGAGTCTCGAACGGTCGCTGGACCGCGACCTCGCGCCCCTGGAGTTCGGGCTGAGGATCACCACGCTGATCCGCGACACCAGCGAGGAGGCCTGGCGTGACGCGGAGGAGAAGGTACGCCGGATGGCCGACTCGGTCGGGGACCGCGAGTTCCGCCGGTCGGGCCGGGCGGCGGTCGGGCAGAGCCGGCTCCTCGACCTCGCCGACCGTGGCGACGTGCTCGACGAGTGCCTCTACACCGCTCCTGGGAAGTACGGAGGCGGCGGCGCCGGAACCACCTGGTTGGTCGGCTCCGCGGACGACGTCGCCGCCGCGCTCGGCCGCTACCAGGAGCTCGGCGTGTCCCACTTCGTCCTCTCGGACACGCCCTACCGGACCGAGGTGGCCCGGGTCGGCGAGGCGCTGATCCCGAGGCTCCGAGAGGCGGACCGGGCCGCGCTAACACGGCCAAACGGCGTACGTCGGGCGTAGTTAACCGGAAAGACACGCTCCTGACCTGGGAAAACCGTTGGTAGCTGGAGGGTGTTCGCTCTATCCTGGTATCACCCGGTCTCACCACCGGGCGAAATCCACCTGACCAATTGAAGGGCCCACGCATGAGCACGCAGCACTCGACCACCGCCCCGGCGGCCTGGTCGCTGACCGCTGCGCACGAGCGCGACCCTCATGCCCGCGGGAGCCGACAGTGACCTGGGTGCATAGCCGCACCGGATCACTCCGGGCCGCTCCTGCGAGACATGTCTGTCTCGTCGGGGCGGCCCTTTTTGTTTCTGTCCGATCTGCACGCGATCTCTATCCGACTCTCCTGGGAGGTAACCGAGTATGACCACGACCATGGGCGCCGTGACCCTGTATAACGCCTCCTTCGAGCCGCTCGGAAGGGTCTCGTTCAAGCACGCCGTGCGGATGCTGTTCCGTGAGGTGGCGGTGGTTCACGAGCAACAGGGCGACAAGATGATCGGGCCACATCCATGGCCCAAGGCGGTGCGGCTGGTCCGTTATATCGCCATGCATTGGATGTACCGGCCGGCCGGCTACTCCCGCGAGGGAGTGCTCAAGCGCGACCAGCATCGTTGTGCCTACTGCGGCGGCCACGCCCGCACCATCGACCACCTGCTGCCACAGTCACGCGGCGGCAGATGGACGTGGATGAACACCGTGGCGGCGTGCGGCAAGTGCAACGGCCGCAAGGGCAACCGCACCCCCGAGGAGGCCCACATGGTCCTCCGCATCGAGCCGTACGTCCCGACCCGTGCCCAGCTCGCCGCCATCATCTGACCCGCCGAAAGGTCGGTTTCTGTCCTCGAGCGTTCCGAAAGGTGACGTCTCGATGGCAGAAGCTGACCCTTCGGCGTCAGAATGTGACCTCTCGGCGAGGAAAATGTCGTGTCGACTTGACGCAGCATTAATAAGTACGATGGACTAACAAACATGTCCAAGGCGAGACGTCGTACGTTGCGGCCGATCGGTAAGTTGCTGCAGGAAGATGCGCGGCGGCATCACCGATCCCTGGTGCTCCAGCACCTCTTCGCGGTGGGTCCGGCGAGCCGCGCCGACCTGGCTCGAGCCTCCGGTCTGACCCGGGCGACGGTCTCCGATCTGGTGGGCAGCCTGCTCGAGGACGGGCTCGTCGAGGAGCTCGGCGCGCCGGTGGAGAGCCGGGTCGGGAAGCCGCCGATGCTGGTCGGTCTCGCCGCCGACGCCACGCACATCGTGACCATCGACGTCTCCGGTGACGACCAGGTCGCCGGAGCCGTGCTCAACCTGACCGGCGATGTCGTCCATCGCACCACCAGGTGCCGCGAGGGCCGCACCGGAAGCGAGGCCGTACGCCTCGTGAAGGAGCTGGTCACCGAGCTGATCGCGAGCACCGACCGGCCGATCCTCGGCATCGGGATCGGCAGTCCCGGTGTCGTCGCGGCAGACGGCACCGTGGTCGCCGCGCCCAACCTGGGCTGGACCGATGTCGCGCTGGCCGACCAGGTGCGTCGTGAGACCGGCCGACCGACGTACGTCGCCAACGACGCCAACACCGCAGTGCTGGGGGAGTACACCTTCGGCCAGTCCGGCGACGGCGGCCTGATGCTCATCCGGGTCGGCACCGGTGTCGGTGCCGGGCTGGTGCTCGAAGGGGCGCTGCTGCACGGGTTCGTCGACGCCGCCGGTGAGGTCGGGCACGTGACCGTCGACCCCGAGGGCCCGCGGTGCGCATGCGGCCGCCAGGGCTGCCTGGAGACCTTCCTCGCGGTGCCGCGCCTGCGGGAGCGCCTCGAGACAGCCCACGACGATGCGCTCGTGGAAGCCGGCGAACATCTTGGAAAGGCATTGGCCCCTGTGGTCGGAACCCTGAATCTTCACGAGCTGGTCCTCTCCGGGCCGGCCGATCTCCTGGACGGACCGCTGCGCGAGACCGCCGACCGGATCATCCGCGAGCGGACGATGCCGGTCAGCGGCGAGCCGCTGGAGTTCCGTACGTCGACGCTCGGCGAGGACGTCGTCATCGTCGGTGCCGCGGTGCTGGTCCTCGCCGGTGAGCTGGGGGTGTCGTGATGCCGTCCCCGACCACCGTCGAGACCCTGGCGCTGCGCGTCCAGGTCTCCGCCTTCGCCGGCCCGACCCTGCCGCCCGGCTACGCCGAGCTGCTCCGCGAGGGTCTGGGCGGGATCTGCCTCTTCGGCCCCAACACCGAGGCCGGTGAGGATTCCGTACGCGGCCTGGCGGCCGAGATCCGGGCCGCATCCGCCGAGGGCGGCTGGGCGCCGGTGATCACCATCGACGAGGAGGGCGGGGACGTCACCCGTCTGGAGGCGCTCACCGGCTCCTCGGTGCTCGGCGCCGCCGCTCTCGGCGCGGCCGACGACCTGGCGCTGACCGAGGAGACCGGCCGGGCGGTCGGGCTGCGGCTGGCGCGAGCCGGCATCAACCTCAACCTGGCACCGGTCGCCGACGTGAACTCCAACCCCGACAACCCGGTGATCGCGACCCGGTCGTTCTCCCACGACGCCGGCGTGGCCGCCAAGCACGTGGCCGCGTGGGTGAAGGGCCTGGAGTCGACCGGGGTCGCCGCCTGCGTCAAGCACTTCCCGGGCCACGGCGACACCGGCCAGGACAGCCACGTCGCGCTGCCCATCCTCGATGCCTCTCTGAACACCCTGCGAAGCCGTGAGCTGGTCCCGTTCCTGGCGGCCGCCGAGGCCGGCGCCGCCTCGGTGATGACCTCCCACATCGTGGTGCCGGCCCTCGACCCCGAGCTGCCCGGAACGCTCTCCGCGCCGGTGCTGGGACTGCTGCGCGAGCTGGGCTACGACGGTCCGATCGTCTCCGACGCCCTCGACATGGCCGGCGCCTCGGCGAGCCGGGGAATCCCGGCCGCGGCGGTGCTCTCGCTCAAGGCAGGCGCCGACCTGCTCCTCCTCGGCCCCGACAAGCCCACCTCGCTGGTCCGCGAGACGACCGCCGCGATCGTGGGCGCGGTCGAGGCCGGTGAGCTGCCGCTGGAGCGGCTCCAAGACGCGGTCGCCCGCATCGACCGGCTGCTCGCCGACCTCGCCGACGCGCAGCAGCGACCGGACGGTGCGCTCGACCCTCGGTTCGAGGAAAGCTCCGTCGAGGGCGCTCGCCGGGCGCTCGCGACGGCCAGCGACGACATCAGCGAGATCCCGCACCTCGCCCGAGCCCAGGTCGTGACCGTCGACACCGAGGCCAACATCGCCGTGGGCGACGTGCCGTGGGGGCTGCCGCCGGACATCGTCATCCGTCCCGGCGACCCGCTCCCGGACCTCCCCGACGCACCCCTCATCGTGCAGGTACGTGACGCGCACCGCCGCCCCGAGGTCGGCCGGACCGTCGCCGAGCTCCCGGGCGTCGCGGTGCTGGTGGAGTGGGGGTGGCCCGGGGCGTACGACCGGAGGGGCGTGCCACGACTATGTCCACAGGGGTTCTCCCTGCCGGGCGTGGCCGCTGTCACCGAGGTGCTGCGACGATCGGGCTGGAACCGATGAACGGCGCACGGGTAGGCCTCGACATCGGCGGCACCAAGATCCACGGCATCGCGATCGGTGCCGACGGGGCGGTGCTGGCCGAGGACCGAGCCGCCACCACCCCCGGCGGCGAGGGCGTCGTCAAGAGTGCGGCCGCGGTGGTCGCGAGCCTGCGTGACGCGCTCGACGGCGGCGAGATCCGCTCGATCGGGGTCGGCATCCCCGGCATCGTCGACACCCGCGCCGGCACCGTGAAGCATGCGGTCAACCTGGGCCTGGACGGCGACGCCTTCCCGCTCGCGGAGCTGCTCGGCGCCCGCACCGGAGCGGTCGTCACCCTCGAGAACGACACCAACGCGGCGACCCTCGGCGCGCACGCCGTCGAGGACGTCGATGACCTGGTCTACCTCTCGCTCGGCACCGGCCTGGCGGCCGGCCTCTACCTCAGCGGCGCGCTCCGCCGAGGCTTCCACGGCGCTGCCGGGGAGGTCGGGCACCTCCCGGTCGACCCGGAGGGCCCGGTGTGCGGGTGCGGCCAGCGCGGCTGCCTCGAGCTGGTCGCCTCCGGTGCCGCGCTCGCGGCGGCCTGGCCGACGGCCACCGGCCACCCCGCCGCGGCGCTCTTCGCCGCAGCCTCCTCGGGCGACCCGGCGGCCGTGATCGTGCGGAACCGCTTCGCCGACGGCGTCGCCGCGGCCGTACGCTCCCTCGCTCTCGCCGTCGACCCCGAACGCGTCGTCATCGGCGGGGGTGTCGCGACGGTCGGCGAGCCGCTGCGGGAGGCGATCGCGCTCGCGCTGGTCCGGCAGACCGAGACGTCGCCCTTCCTCGCCTCCCTCGAGCTCGCCTCGCGCCTGCGGGTGGTCTCGGCCGCCCCGGTCGCCGCCATCGGCGCCGCCCTGATCACCCCGACGAAGGACTGACATGGAAGTAGTTGTCCTCGACACCCCCGCCGAGGTCGGATCCCTCGCCGCGGACACGATCGAAGACGTCGTACGCCGCCGGGCGGCCGCCGGCACCCCCGCGGTGCTCGGGCTGGCCACCGGCTCGACGCCGCTGGCGACGTACGAGGAGCTCATCCGGCGCGCCCGGGACGGTCGCGGGCCGTCCTACGAGGGTGTGGAGACGTTCAACCTGGACGAGTACGTGGGCCTGCCCGACGGGCACGAGCAGTCCTATCTGGCGACCATCCGGCGCGAGTTCACCGACGCGATCGGCATCCCGCCGGAGCGGGTCCACGGACCCGACCCGACCGAGGAGACGCTGCCGACGGCCGGGGAGCGCTACGAGGCGGCGATCGTGGCCGCGGGCGGGATCGAGGTGCAGATCCTCGGCATCGGCTCCGACGGCCACCTGGCCTTCAACGAGCCCGGCTCGTCGCTGGCCTCGCTGACCCGGATCAAGACCCTCACCGCGACGACACGCAAGGACAACGCGCGCTTCTTCGGCTCACCCGAAGCGGTGCCGCACCACGTACTCACCCAGGGCCTGGGCACCATCACCCGAGCCGGCCACCTGCTCCTCCTCGCCACCGGCGAGGGCAAGGCCGAGGCGGTCGCCGCCGCGGTCGAGGGCCCGCTCTCGGCGACCTGCCCGGCGTCGGTCCTGCAGCTCCACGGCCACGTCTCGGTCCTCCTCGACGAGGCCGCGGCCTCCCGGCTCGTACGCCGCGACTACTACCGCGAGGTCTACGCCGGGAAGCCGGACTGGCAGGGGCTCTAGAGAGCGTCGCGGAGCCGCTCGGCGGCGGTCTCCGGCGGGATGTCGTTGACCCAGAGCGCCACGCCGGACTCGATGCCGGCCAGGTACTTCAGCCGCCCCGGAGCCCGCCGGATGGTGAAGATCTCGGCGGCCAGGTGCCAGGTGTCCTCGCGTCCGGTCGGAGCCTGCTGCCAGCCGGCGATGTAGGGCACCGGGCCGGCGTCGTCGAGCCCGTCCATCCGCCGCAGGCACTCCTGGTAGAGCGCGGCGAGGTCGTCCATCTCGTCGGCGGTCAGCCCAGGTAGCGAGCCCACGTGGCGCCGCGGCACGACACGGATCTCGTAGGGCCAGCGGCCGGCATAGGGCACGTACGCCACGAACGTCCCGTTCTCGGCCACGATCCGCGAACCGTCGGCGATCTCGTCGGCGAGCACCGCGCACTGCAGGCACTCGCCGGTCGCCTCGCGATGGGCGTCGGCGGCGTTCACCAGGGACTCGATCCGCGGCGGCAGCACCGGCATGGCGTAGATCTGCCCGTGCGGGTGCTGCAACGTCACCCCGATCTCCTCGCCGCGGTTCTCGAAGCAGAAGACGTACGCCACCTCCGGCATCGCCGTCAGCTGCTCGGTGCGGTGCGCGAGCGCAGCGAGCACCGTCCGCACCCGCTCGGGAGGAAGGTCCACGAAGCTCTGCTCGTGGTCGCTGGTGAAGCAGACGACCTCGCACCGGCCACGCCCCGGCTGGGAGACGAACGGCTCCCCGGTCGCCTCGCCGACCGCGACCGTCGAGAGCGCCGGGAACCGGTTCTCGAAGGCGACGACGTCGTAGCTCTCGGCCGGGATCTCGGTCAGCCGCCCATCGACCGACGGGCACAGTGGGCACTCGTCCGAGGGTGGCTTGAACGTACGCGTCTGCCGGTGCCCCGCCACCGCCGTCCAGGTCGCGGTCAGCCGATCCCAGCGCAGCTGCGACCCGCCCGCCCGCGGCTCCAGCGGCCGCTCGTCGTGCACCGACCGCAGCGTCGGCTGCTCGTCGAAGAACCAGATCTCGCGTCCGTCCGCCAGCTTCGCTGACGTGGCCACAGGGGTGTTCGGCATGCGCCCAGTATCGCCTGCGCCGGGCTACTTGCTGACGCAGGCCTGGGCTGCGCCCTGGGAGACGTTGCCGTTCTCCCCGAGGGAGCGGACCTGGATGCAGACCTTGGTGGCGCCGTCGAGGCGTACGACCGCCTTGGGCCGGTCCACGTTGCCGCTGGTGGAGTTGTCGCCGACCCACTTGTAGCCGGTCGCTCCGGGCACGCCGGACCAGGTGAAGACGGCGCGGTTGCCCTTGAGCGTGCCCTTGACCTTGCCCGGGGCGGCCGGGCCGGTGACACCGGGGAGGTCGGTCTCGACGGGTGGGGGCGGGACCTCGTCGGGCTTCTCGTCCTCGCCGCCGCGGGAGAGCACGATGCCGATGGCGGCGGCGATGAGGAAGAGGACGACGACGCCGATGATCGCCGGGGTCTTGCTGCGGCTCTCCGACGGGCGCGCGCCGGTGAGGACCGAGGGGCCTTCCTCCGTACGCGGGTAGCTGAACCGGGTGCGGTCGGCCGAGGCCGAGCCGGCATCCGCCACCGGCGCCGACGCGAGCGAGGCCGGCGGCTGGGTGATCGGCGCCTGCGCGATCACCTGGGACGGCGGCTTGAGCTCGGTGGCCTTCTCCATCTCCGGGTCGGAGGGCGGGGAGGGGAGACGCGAACGGCCCGAGCCCGTGGTCGGACCCTCACCCCGCGCGGCCGGAATGCCGGGAACGACCGGGAACGACCCGCTGCCGCCGGCATCGCGGTCGAGGACCTGCACCTCGGTGCGTCCCAGCCGCAGTTCCTGCTCGATCCGCTGGAAGTGCCGGGCCAGGTCGAGGACCGTCCTCGGCCGGTAGGCCGGGTCCTTCGCCATCGCCTGCTGGAGGACGCGGTCGAGCGAGGGCGGCACGTCCGGGCGCCCGGTCGCCGGCGGCGCGGTGTGCAGGATGCGGGAGAAGACCGCGCGGTCGGAGTTGTTGCCCCGCTCCGCGAACGGCGAGCGGCCCACGAGCAGGTGCCAGACGGTCGCGGCCAGCGAGTAGACGTCGGAGGCGACCGAACCGTTGGACGCCGAGGTGAGGACCTCGGGCGGCGACCACGGCAGCGAGACCCCGATATCGCCCTCGTCGTCGCGCGGCCGGCCGGCGATACCGAAGTCGGCCAGGCCGGGCACGTCGTAGCGGGAGAGCAGGATGTTGGACGGCTTGATGTCGCGGTGGATGATCCCGGCGCGGTGTGCGGTCTCGACGGCCGAGGCCATCTGGATCCCGAAGCGCAGCGCGTCCTGCACCTTCATCGGGTTGTTGCGTACGCGGGCACCGAGGTCGGCGTTGGGGTAGTAGCCCATCACCAGGTAGGGGCGGCCGTCCGGCGTCTCGCCGGCACTGTGCACCGGCACGATGAACGGGTGCTCGGCCAGCTCGGCCATCACCGCCGCCTCCGCGGCGAACTGCGCCCGCTGCGCCTCGGCGAGGTCGGAGGACCGCATCAGCTTCACCGCGACCCGGACCTTCGGGTGGTGGCGCTCATAGAGGTAGACGTCGGCGAAGCCGCCCGAGCCGAGCCGGCCCAGGCAGGTCATCCCCGGCAGCTCGGGACCGAGCTCGGGGTGTGGTGTCTGGGTCACCCGAAGACCTCGTACGTCAGGTTGATGGAGCCGGCGAGGCTCACCACGGCGCCGGGCTCCAGGGCGTACTCCTCCATCGGCCGCATCTGCTGCGGACGCCCGCCGGGCAGGGTCAGGTAGGACCCGTTGGCGGAGCCGAGGTCGCGGACGAGCACCTGCCACTCCTCCAGGCGCACCTCGGTGTGCAGACGGCTGATGTCGGGCAGCATCACCTTCACCAGATGCGGAGGTACGCCACCAGCCCCCGTGTTGCCACTGGCATCGGCGCGCGGCGACCGCCCGAAGACGGCACCTCGGTCCAGGATGACGACTCGGCCGTCGCCCAGCTTGAGCTGGCCCAGCGCGGGGCGCGGGACCGAGACCGGCTGCTGGTGCGGCGGCAGCGCCATCCGGCAGATGCGGCAGGTCGGGGAGTAGGGCGGCGAGGCGTGGCCCTGCGGGCAGTAGACCGCCCACACGGTCGGCCCGCCCGCCGGGGGCACCGGGGTCGGCGTCGCGACGTCGCGGACCCGGGTCGCCATGTCGTTGGGCGGGGTGGGCGACGGCGCCGGCGCCGGCGCGGGCATCGGCGGAGGAGGCGCGGTGGGCCGCGGCGCGGGCGGCGTCGCGGGCGGAGGTGAGGGCTGCCGGTCCGGCGGACCCCACGCGTTCGGGTCGGGCTTCTTGGCGCCCTTCTTCCGCCACGGAAGCCCGTCGATGATGCCCTTCTTGGACTCGGGCGCGGGCTGGGACGGCGCCACCGGTGGCGGCGGCACAGGCGACGGGGGAGGACTCTGGAACGACGGGGCGCTCGGCATCGCCGAAGGAGGCGCGGCGGGCGGCGGAGCGGCGGCCAGGTCCGAGCGCCGGATGGTGTGGTCCAGCGGCGGCGCCATGGTCGAGTCGACGTGCTGCTGCACCTGGACATAGAAGTTGGGGTCGAAGACGACGTCCAGCGAGCGGGCGTGGGCGGTGTCGACCAGCGGCTGGTCCTCCTCCATCCCGCCCCAGGCCCCGTTGGCGAGCTCGGCCCGCTCGGGGACGGCGGCGAAGTGGCCGTCGGCCCACCTGCCGGCGACGTCGATGCCGTCGATGAAGACCGGCACCTCGTTGACGACGGCGGTCACCTTGGCGGGGGAGCGTACGGCGTACCGCACCCGTGGGCCCTCGCGCCCGACCAGCGCGAAGCCGGGGGCGCGTGGCCCGTCGGCGGAGAGCAGACCGGCGATCGCGTCGACCGGGTGGGGGTCGGCCAGCGCTGCCTGGACACCGGTGACCCGCGGGTCACCGGGCCCGAGCTGGACGAGCGCCCAGCACTGGTCGCCCTTCAACGCGAGCCAGTGCCCAGCACAGTAGGTAGCGGTATCACTCATGGGACGAGGAGGCGTCGACTTCCGTCGGGACGGCGAAGAGCGAGGGCGGGGGTGTCACGAGTACCACAGTGACATTGTCGCGCCCACCCGAAGCAACCGCAGCGTCCACCAGCCTCTGAGCCAGGTTGTCGATGCTTCCGCCGACACCGAGCGTCTTGGACGCGATCTCATGGATCTCGTGGTCCTCGAGCTCGCCGGTGAGGCCGTCGGAGCAGAGCAGGAAGATGTCGTCCGGCGCCACGGTCATCAGCCAGGTGTCGGCCTCGGGAGACGGGTAGGTGCCGAGCGACCGGGTGATGACGTTGCGCAGCGGGTGGACGCGGGCCTCCGCGGCGGTGATCATGCCCGCCTCGACCATGGCCGCGACCTCGGAATGGTCGATCGTCACCTGCGTGACGCCGGCCGGCGAGAGCCGGTAGACGCGCGAGTCGCCGACGTTGAACACCAGCCAATGGGGAGCGCCCTCGAACTCGACGAGCGCCACGCCGGTCAAGGTCGTACCCATGCCCTGCTTCTCGGAGTTGCGAGCCGCCTCCGAGGTGATCGCGGAGTTGGCGGCGTGGACGGCGTCCTGGATGTCCTCGGGAACCGGGCAGATGGTCGCGAAGCGGCTCTGGAAGGTCTCCACCGCGAGAGCGCTGGCGACGTCGCCACTGGCATGACCGCCCATCCCGTCGGCGACGACGGCCACCGCGGGCAGCATGACGAACGAGTCCTCGTTCACCTCGCGGACCCGGCCGACATCAGTCGCCCCCGCGGCACGCAGGGCTGGGTAAGCGGTCATGCTGTTCCTTTGCGGAGCCATGTATCGAGACATCCCAGGCAGGATGCGAAATAGTGGTGCTGGAAGCGGACACTTTAGAACATCCCGTACGGTATCGGTGAGCGTGTTCACTGAGCCGTGTGCCACGTTTGGCTAGTTCGTGTGGCTTCTTACCCTGAGGCGCGCCTAGAGTAAGCCAGGCTTTTCGCGTCGGCTGGCCATTTGGCATGGAAGGACTTGGGGAGAGTCTTGGTGGCACGTTTCGGGATGGCGCCCGGGTGGATGCGGCGTCATCGGACCTCCATTGCGTCCTGGGCAGCTCTTGCCGTCGTTGCGAGCGGGTTGACCGTCTATGCGATCCAGTCGACGGGCTACCCCGTGCACAAGGCCGATCTCGACGACGGCGGCATCTGGGTGACCAACCAGTCCTGGGGCACCCTGGGCCGCCAGAACCGCCCCGTCGCCCAGCTCGACGGTGTCGTCTGGGCGGGCAACGAGACCGGGTTGAGGTCCGAGCGTGCCGGCCTCGACGTGGTGCAGAACGGCATCGCGGTGGCCTCCGTCGACCGCGACGCCCGCACCATCACGCCGGTCAACACCAAGCTCGCCGAGGGCATCGACGACGACGCGGTGACCGTGAAGGACAGTCGCGTGGTGATGGGTGGCAACACCATCGGCGTCGCCGAGCAGAAGACCGGCAAGGTCTGGCTCACCTCCGTCGACCCGACCGCCGGCGTCGGCGACCTCTCCGACCTCTCCGGCTCCACCAAGCCCACCGAGACGGTCGGCGCCGACGCGGTGCTCACCATCGGCACCGACGGGACCGCGTACGCCGTCTCGGCCGCCAAGCGGACGCTGACCGCCTTCGCCCCGGACGGCGAGCGGTTCGCCGACCCCGAGGAGACCAAGCTCCCGAAGGCTCCGGAGTACGCGGAGACACCGACCTCGGCGACCGTCGTCGGTGACGACGTCATCACCCTTGACCAGGCCGGCTGGCTGCTCGGCGCCTCCAAGGGCTCCGACATCGCCGTCGACTTCGGTGACACCGCGGAGAGCGCGGTCCTCCAGCAGCCCTCCGTCAAGGCCAAGGACGTCCTCGTCGGTGACGGGGAGGGCCTCAAGGCCGTCGACCTGCGCAAGGGTGAGATCCGCCGTATCGCCGAGTCCGCCGGCGACCCGGCGGCCCCCGTACGTCTCGGCGACTGCATCTTCGGTGCCTGGGCCAACGGCTCGACCGGCTCGGTGGTGACCCAGTGCGGCGAGGGCGAGCCGATCCTGGGCGAGATCCCGACGCTCGGCCCGGCCGCCGAGCTGGAGTTCCGGGTCAACCGTGGCCAGCTGGTGCTCAACGACCTGCGCAACGGTGATGTCTGGGAGATCGACGGCGCCGACATCAAGAAGATCTCCAACTGGGAGGCGTTCCAGCCGCAGACCCAGAAGCAGAACCAGAAGAAGGACAAGCAGCAGCAGCAGACCAAGGCCGCCCAGGCGCCGAAGGCCAAGGACGACCAGCTCGGTGCCCGGGCCGGACGCACCACGGTCCTGCACGTCCTCGACAACGACTCCTCGGCCAAGGACTCGATCCTGAGTGTCGTCTCGGTCGGCGAGGCCTCCGTCAAGGGCGTCGAGGCCACCATCGCCCCCGACCGGCAGTCGGTCCTGGTGACCGCCCCCGAGTCGGCGCAGGGGAAGAAGACCAGCTTCAAATACACGGTCGACGACGGGATGAAGGGCAAGGCCGGTCAGGACGACGCCAGCGTCGAGCTCAGCATCGAGGGCTCGGGCGGCACCGGCAAGCCGACGCTGCGTGAGCACTACACGCCGACCGACTACACCGTCGCGGCCGGCGGCACCGTGGAGATCCCGGTCGTCGGCGACTGGCGCGACGAGCGCTACGGCGACCCGGTCACCGCCCAGTCCCCGACCGCGTCCAAGGGCAAGGCCAGCGTGACCCCCGACGGGCTGCTGCGCTACACCGCTGCCGCGGACGCCTCGGGCAGCGAGAACCTCGGCTACCAGGTCAGCACTGGCGGCAAGCCGTCGAAGGACAAGGTGCGGATCAACATCGTCGCCGGGGCGACCACCGCCTCCCCGGAGCCGAAGGACGACGTCGCCGAGGGCACCCAGGGCTCCTGGGTGACGATCCGCCCGCTCGACAACGACATCCCCGGCGCCGATCCGTCCAACCTCGACGCGACCCTCACCCTCGCCGGCGACGTTCCGCCCAAGGGCGGCCTCGAGGTGAGCACCGACCGGGAGACCGGCGTGGTGCGGGCCAGAGGAAGCTCGCCGGGCACCTACCAGCTCAGCTACAACGCCGGTTTCGGGGCGGCGAAACCCGCCGCGGCGAAGATTCGCGTCGACGTCAAACCCGCCTCCCAGGCGGCGGACGAGCCGATCGCGACCCCCGACACGACCGCCGTCCTCGGCACCTCGACCCGCACCCTCGACGTCCTGGCCAACGACTACGACTCCCGGGGCCGGCTCCTCGCCGTGACCCATGCCGAGCCGGTCGGCGACAGCGACCTGACGGTCGCCGTGCTCGACGGGCGCTGGCTGCGGATCCAGGCGTCCAAGCCCGACATGGACCCGTCCACCCAGGCGATCCGCTACACGATCAGCAACGGCGCGGCCGAGGCCGAGGGATCGGTGACGGTGAGCCAGCGACCGGCGCTGCGCGGCGCCGAGAACGCCCCCGAGGCGGTCGACGACGAGGCCACGGTCCGGGCCGCCGACTCCGTCTCGATCCCGGTCCTCGACAACGACTCGACGCCCTCGGGTGACCCGGTCGGTCTGGTCGTCGACCAGACCATCGAGACCAAGGGCCAGCTGCAGGTGCTGGGCCAGCCCACGGTCGGCGAGGCCTACATCGACGGCAACCGGGTCCGCTACGTCGCCCCCGACGACGTGAAGGGGCCGGTCGACGTCGATGTCCGCTACGTCGTGCAGAACACCGGCGACCCTTCTGCGGAGCACTCCTCGGGCAACATCCGCATCCACGTCAAGCCGCTGCCGAAGAAGAAGGCGGACAACTCCGCGCCCGCGCCGAAGGCGCTGGAGTCGCGGGTGGTCCAGGGCGACGAGGTCACGCTGCGGCTGCCCACGGTAGGCACCGACCCCGACGGCGACTCGGTCTCGGTGACCAGGATCAACAGCGCGCCCTCCTACGGCCGCGTCCTGGCCCACGGCGCCAACACGATCACCTACCAGGCCTTCCCCAACGCCGCCGGCACCGACGAGTTCACCTACGAGGTCAGCGACCCGTTCGGTGCGGTCGCGACCGGCACCGTGCGGGTCGCCGTCGTGGCGCCCGGCGCGCCCCAGCGGCCGGTCGCCGTCGATGACCTGGTCACGCTCGACCCCGCCAAGAAGCTGACCTACGACGTGCTCGCCAACGACCTGCGTACGCCGGGGACCGAGCTGCACCTGGCCTCGACCGACGCGACCGAGGGCTCCAACGTCAAGCAGCGCTCCGACGGCATCGTCACCGTCCAGGGTGGTTCCGGGGAGCCGTTCCAGCACGTTCCCTACCGCGCCACCACGGGTCTCCACGAGGACACCGGCGAGCTCGCGATCCGCTATCAGGAGGGCTACGACAACCCGCCGATGGCGGGGATCGTGGTCGCCCATCCCGAGGGCGACTCGTCGACCACCACCGTCGACGTGATGACCAAGGTGACCGACATCGACGACTCGCTCGAGGACCTGACCGTCGACGCGGTCAAGGGTCCGTCGGTCGGCGAGGACGAGTCCAAGCCGAAGATCGACGACGGCAAGGTCACGCTGCCGGTCGGCGACAACACCCGGGTGTGGACCTACCGGGTCACCGACCCCGACGGCGCCCAGGCGGTCGGCTCGATCTACGTCCCCGCGCGTCCCAAGGACGCCCCCTACCTGAAGCCGGGCTCCGAGCTCCAGCTCAACCCGGGCGAGACGAAGAACGTCGACATCACCGACTACGTCGAGGACCCCGAGGGCGACCCGGTCGTGCTGACCACGACCGACAAGATCGTGGCCGCTCCCGAGGGCATGCTCAACACCGGCGACACCACCGCGACGACCGTGAAGGTCACCGCCGGTGAGACCAAGGGTCCGGCGACCCTCACGTTCGAGGTCGCCGACCGCGAGAAGATCACCTCCGCCGACGCCCACCTCTCGGTGATCTCGCTGCCGGTCCAGATCGGCAAGGAGGAGCCGGAGATCAACTGTCCGAGCACCCCGGTCGAGGTCCCGGAGAGCGGCAACGGCGCACTGGTCGACATCGCCGCCATCTGCCACGTGTGGACCGCCGACCCGGGCGACGCCGACGACCTCGACTTCACCGCCGAGGTCGGCGACGGGCTCGACGGGGTCGAGGTCAAGCCCGAGGACGGTGGCCTGCGGCTCACCGCCGAGCACGCCGACGCCGGCGCCCAGGGCGCCCTGGAGATCGGCGTCGAGGGCACGGACGCGACCGGACAGCTCCTGGTCACCGTCATCGCGCTGCCGGCCCCGTCGCTCTCTCCGATCAAGCCGCTGCAGACCGAGGCGGGGAAGACGGTCGCCATCGACCTGGCCGACTATCTGCAGACACCGGTGCCGTCGGAGTCGCAGGAGATCGTGGTCACCAAGCTCGACCCGGTCGACGGCGACTCGCCCGACATGGGCAAGGCCAGCGGCTCGAAGATCACCTTCAACACGCCCGAGGAGGGCCACGGCCACTACCGCTACGCGATCGAGGTCAGCGACTCCGGCAAGGACTCCAAGCGGGTCAAGGCCACCGGCGTCATCGAGGTGGACGTCATCGACGTCCCCGGCGCGCCGACGGGGCTGCGTACGACATCCGACTTCCTCTCCAACGTGGTCGCGCTGTCGTGGAACGCGCCGAAGGACAACGGCGACGACCCGATCCAGCGCTACGAGGTGGAGGCCAACGGCGACCACGTCCAGGACTGCCCGTCGACCTCGTGCCGGATCACCGGCCTGAAGAACGGCGTCGTCTACGACTTCCGGGTGCGCGCGGTGAACTCCGTCGGCCCGAGCCGGGAGTGGAGCAACTCGGCCGAGGGTGAGCCCGACGCCTACACCGGTCCGGTGCAGAACCTTCGCGTCACCCGCCAGCGTGACCACCAGGTCGAGCTGAGCTGGAGCAAGCCGGCGCCGTGCGACTGCTCGGACGTGCAGAAGTACCGGATCAGCTGGCCCGGCGGCGGCATCAAGGACATCTCCGCAGGTCAGACGACCTACGCGGCGGCGGTCAGCTCCAACGGCGATCCGGTCCAGTTCACGGTGGTGCCGCTCAACGACAAGGGCGTCAAGACCAACAAGGGCCCGACGGCGACCGTCGAGGGGATGGGTGCCGGCAAGCCGGACACCCCGGCGACCCCGACCTTCGAGTGGGCCAACACGGCCAACAACTCCGGCAAGGCCGTGACGGTCTCGTGGAGCCCGGTCGCGGCCAACGGCCCCGCCCCGGTCACCTATGAGGTACGCCGCACCGGCGGCACCGGCGAGAAGATCGTCTGCTCCTGGGTGACGGAGACCAGCTGCCGCGACGACGTGGCCAACGACGGCACGATCTACACGTACGCCGTCAGGGCCCGCAACGCCGAGGCGACCTCGCCGCGCGAGACCACTGCCGGTGGTTCGCCGGAGGCGCACATCTCCAGCTACTCCGCCGGCGGCAAGGTCGAGGCGGCCGCGACACCCGACGCGGTCTCGTTCGCGAGCGCGACCCCGACCGGGGCCAACGGCACGGCCGAGATCGTCTTCACGCCGCGCGCCTCGCACGGCAAGACCAACCGGGTCGAGTGCGTGCGCAACGGCTCCTCCTGCGGCAGCTGGACCTACCCGCCCGAGGGCGCCGGTCAGCAGACCAAGACGATCACCGGCTTCACGAACGGCACCTCGACGACCGTCCAGCTGCGCGCCTGCAACGACTCCTCCGGTGGCACCGGCGCCGGCGACTCCTGCGGCGCCCCGTCATCGAAGAACGTGACCACCTACGGTCCGCTGGGCACGCCGTCGATCTCGGCGAGCGTCGACGGAAACAAGGTCAACTGGCGGGTCAGCTACGACCCCAACGGCAAGGCCGCGACCGTCACCGTCAAGCGTGGTGGAACCGAGGTCGCGCAGTTCGGCACAGGCACCGGCGCGGGCAGCCGCTCGGGCACGGACACCGCGCCGAACTGGGACACGTCCTACACCTACACCGTGACCATCAGCGACTCGCCGCGGGCGAGCAAGTCCGACTCGGTCACGGTGCGGACCGATCCGCCGCCTGACCCGATCCTCGAGGTGAACAAGGCCGGCGAGTGCACGGGTGCATCGTGTCCGGAGCCGGACGTCGCCTGTGGCGGCACCTGCTGGTACGTCGGCTCGACGATCACCGACCTCGCCTTCCCGGGCAAGACCTGGGAGTGCAGCACCAACTCCACGACCTCGCGGTGGAACGTGACCATCGGGAGCAATGGCAAGGGCTCGGGCAGCGGCCGGGGCTGGGTCGGCGCGAACACTCCGTTCAGGGTGACCTGCTCGACGTCGGGTCGACCCACTCTTTCGAAGAACGTTACGTGGTAGGAGAGAAGAAATGACCGTCACGACCGAGCAGGCTCGTTGGTTCCACGAGACCTTCGAGAAGCTTGCCGACAACGTCGAGAAGGCGGTGCTGGGCAAGCGCAACGTGATCCGCCTGGTGCTGACCGCGCTGCTCTCCGAGGGCCACCTGCTCCTCGAGGACTACCCCGGCACGGGCAAGACCCAGCTCGCCCGCGCGCTGGCCAACACGGTCCAGGGGTCGCACGCCCGCATCCAGTTCACGCCGGACCTGCTCCCGTCCGACGTCACCGGTGTGACCGTCTACGACCAGGGCAAGGGCGCCTTCGAGTTCCACCCGGGCCCGATCTTCCACTCGATCGTGCTGGCCGACGAGATCAACCGCGCCTCCCCGAAAACCCAGTCGGCGCTCCTGGAGGTCATGGAGGAGGGCCGGGTCACCGTCGACGGCGCCACCCGCGAGGTCGGCCGGCCGTTCATGGTGATCGCGACCCAGAACCCGATCGAGCAGGCCGGGACGTACCGGCTGCCCGAGGCGCAGCTGGACCGCTTCCTGATGAAGACGTCGGTCGGCTACCCCGACCAGAACGCCACCGTCGAGCTGCTGATGAACTCCTCGGTCCGTGACCGCGCCACCCTGGTCACCCCGATCATCACCGCCCCGACGGTCACCCAGATGGCCGAGATGGCCGACCAGGTCTACATCGACCCCGCGATCGTCGCCTACGTCTCCGCACTGGTCGACGAGTCGCGTCGCCACAAGCACGTACGCCTCGGAGCCTCCATGCGTGGCTGCCTCGCCCTGGTGCGCACCGCCAAGGTGTGGGCGCTCGCCGAGGGCCGCTCCCAGGTGCTGCCCGACGACGTCAAGTCGCTCGCCGAGCCGGTGCTCTGCCACCGCCTGATCCTCGACCCCGAGGCGATGTTCAACGGCATCACGGTCGAGGACGTCATCGGCGACCTGCTCACCTCGGTCCCGGCTCCCACTGAGCGTGTCGCCTGAGATGAGCAGGCTCAGTGTCCGCAACACCGTTGCTGACCTGCGGAAACGACTCGCCCCGGTAGCGTCCGGGGCGGGTTCGGTCTACTCGTTCGTCGCCGACCGGGTCCGTCCGTGGTTCGGCACGGTGACCTCGATCGGCTGGGGTGTGCTGCTCCTCGGCGCGCTGGCCTGGGTCGCCGCGACGGCGCTCGGCTGGATCGAGGCGGCCGTGGTGGCGATGGCTGCGCTGTTCCTCGTGATCGGTGCGGCCTTCTTCATGATCGGACGCACCCGGCTCGCGGTGGCGACCGTGGTCGAGCCGCCGCGCGTCGCCGTGGGCCAGGCGCTGACCGGCGAGCTGCGGGCCCGCAACGAGGCGCGCGGTCCGCTCGTCTCGACGAGCCTGGAGTTCCCCATCGGAGCGGGCGGGGTGACGTACGACCTGCCGATGCTGCTCCCCGGCGCCGAGCACACCGAGCTGTTCGTGGTGCCGACCCAGCGCCGCGGCGTGATCGACGTCGGTCCCGTCCGGACGGTGCGCGGCGACCCCCTCGGGCTCTTCCGGCGCGTGCAGGAGTGGACCGACCGCACCGAGGTGTTCGTCCACCCGCGCACCACCCACCTGGAGCCCTTCGGGGTCGGTCTGGTCCGTGACCTCGAGGGATCCACGGCACAGAACACCTCGATGAGCGACCTCGCCTTCCACGCGCTGCGTGAGTACGTCCCCGGCGACGACCTGCGCCACATCCACTGGCGCTCCTCGGCACGCCACGGGCAGCTGCTCGTGCGCCAGTTCCTCGACACCCGCCGCTCCCACATCGTGGTCATCGTCGACTCCTCGCCGATGTCCTACGACAGCGAGGACGAGTACGAGACCGCGATGTCGATCGCGGGCTCCCTGCTGCGCCGCGGGATCCTGGACGAGTTCGACGTCTCGTTCGCGACCGGCGACGTACTGATGGTGCGCGCCACCGCCGCGAGCGGGGGAGGACGTACGGCTCTGGACGCCTGCTCCCGGGCGAAGCCGCAACAGACCAACCTGATCGAGATCACCGCCGAGGCGGCCCGGCAGGCGCCGGACGCGTCACTGGTGATGCTGGTGACCGGGCGCTACCCGGAGTTCGTCGCGCTGCAGCGCGCGGCCGGCCAGTTCTCGGTCGATGCCACCACCGTCGCCGTACGGGTCGACTCCTCGCAGCGCGCCGGCTTCAAGGCCGTCGCCGACCTGCCCATGCTCACCCTGCCCGACCTGGACCAGCTGCCGATCGTGCTGTCGAAGGGGTTGTCCGGATGAAGAAGCACCACGCCGTCGACGCCCTCCTCCTGTTCCTTCTCGGCACCATCGCCTTCCTCGGCTTCGACGACACCTACGCCGGCTGGACCTACCTGGTCGCCGGCGTCGCCGGGCTGCTGCTCGGGATCCTCATCGCCTTCGTCGGCCGCGGGCAGCCGGTGGTCGTGCTGGCCGTCGGGCTCCTGGCCGCCTTCTTCGTGCTCGGTGGCGCGGTCGCGCTGCATGGCATCGGCGACCTCTCGTTCCTCCCGGTCCCCGACACGATCGGCACCCTCGCCGACAACTCCGTGCACGGCTGGAAGCGACTGCTGACCACGCTGCCGCCGGTCGACGGCGGGGCGCTGCTGACGATCCCCTACATCCTCGGTCTCGTCGCCGGCTGCGTCGGCTTCGCGCTGGCGGTGCGGATGAAGGCGGCGCTGCCGCCGGTGCTCGTCGCATTCGCGCTGATGGCCGGCGTGATCCTGCTCGGCGTCCAGGACCCGTCCAAGACCGCCCTGCTCGGAGCGCTCTTCGGAGCGATCGCGATCACCTGGCTGTGCATCCGCGGGATGCGGGCTCGTGCCCTCGCCGCCGGCGGCCGACGCCTCTCCCGGACCGCGATCGGAGCCGGCCTGTGCCTCGGCGCGGCCGGGCTGGCGTTCCTCGCCGGGCCGCTGCTCCCGGGTCTCGCGCCCGAGCGCACCGTGCTGCGCGGCGAGATCGAGCCGCCCTTCAACGTCGGCCAGTACCCGTCGCCCCTGGCCGGCTTCCGCGTCTACACCAAGGGCTACCAGACGCCCGAGGACGACCGCCGGCTCTACGAGAAGGACCTGTTCACCGTCTCGGGCCTGCCCGAGGGCACCCGGGTCCGGGTCGCCGCGATGGATTCGTACGACGGCACAGTCTGGCGCGCGGCCAACGACTCCGGCGAGACCGAAGGTCCCGACGACACCTTCCAGAAGATCAGCTCGACGCTGCGCAACCCGCTCGCCGACGGCAAGCAGGTGCGCGGCACGATCACGATCGGGGAGGACTTCGGCGGCGTCTGGGTGCCGCTGCCGACCGCGCTGACGCACATCTCGTTCGACGGTCCCGACGCCGACTCGTTCCGCTACAACCTGGCGACGTCCACCGGTGTCCTGCCGTCGGCGCTGAAGCCCGGCGACTCATACTCCTTCACCGCCTCGGTCGCCGACGAGAAGGTCGGGGAGAAGAGCGAGACCTGGTCGGGCGGGTCGCCGATCGGCGACGAGGCCGCCCAGTTCCAGGCGCTCGCCGCCGAGTACGCCGGTGGTGGTGACTCGCCGATCACCAACGCTCTGGCGGTGGCGGAGAAGCTGAAGGAGGAGGGCACCTACACCGACGGGGAGCCGCCCAACCAGCAGTACCCGGCCGGCCACTCCCTGCGTCGTCTCGCCGACTTCACCGCCAAGGGCGGCCAGCTCGCCGGCAACGACGAGCAGTACGCCGCGCTGATGGCGATCCTGGCCAACCAGGTCGGCGTCCCGGCCCGGGTGGTCCTGGGTGCCGTCGTCGGCTCCGACGGCGTCGTCCAGGGCAAGGACATGCACGCCTGGGTCGAGCTGCGGATGTCGGACGGGTCCTGGGCCACCCTGGACTGGTCCGAGTTCATGAACACCGAGAAGCCGCCCGAGCAGAACGCCCCTCAGCCCGAGGAGCTCGTCACCGGCAAGGTCGTCCCGCCGCCGGCGCCCGTACGTCCGCCCGCGACCTCCGGCGACCCGCTGGACGAGTCTGTCAACCAGAAGGCCAACTCCCGGCCCGACGGGTTCACGCTGCCGGGCTGGCTGATCGCCGTCTTCACGTACGTCGGCATCCCGCTGCTGCTCATCGCAGCCCTGTGCGGGGCGATCATCGGCGCCAAGATCTGGCGGCGACATCGACGGCGGACGCGCGGGACTCCGGTCGCCCGTCTCTCCGGTGGCTGGCGCGAGACGCTCGACCACGCCCGTGACTTCGGGGTGGGGGTGCCCGTCGGCGCCACCCGCCGCGAGCAGGCCTCGGCGCTGTCCGCGTCGCCGGGCATGGACGGTGCGCCCGGGCTGGCGCTGCTCACCGACACCACCATGTTCGGCGAAGCCGGGCCGCAGGACGATGAGGTCGCAGCCTTCTGGGAGCAGGTCGGGACGCTTCGATCATCGATGTCCGACTCACGCACGAGGTGGCAGCGCATCCGGGCGGCGATCAACCCGCTCTCGCTGGTGCCGCCGCGACTGTTCCGGAAGCGCTGAGTCAGTCACCGAGTCCGTAGTCCCTGATCGAGTCCGCCGTGATCCGGAGGACCTCGCGTGAGGTCCCCTGCATCGGCGGGTCCACGTCCGTGAGCGCCTCGGCGGTGCCGCGGATCTCGACCATTCGCGGCTTCCACGGGTCGGTGGACCCGAGATCGTCGACCACGAAGGCCACCTTGGCGTACTTCTGGACGTTCCGGAACTTCCGTGACCGGCCCATCTCGTAGCCGCCGATGACGATCCGGTGCTCCTCGTCGATCGTGAACCCCACGGGGTTGTTCTGCAGGCCGCCGTCGGGGGCGAGGGTCGCGAGCCTGCCCAGCGGCTGGGTGCGGAGGTAGCGGAGCTGCGTGTCGGTGAACTTCATGGCACCAGCGTCGGTGCTCATGTCGGCTTGAGGTCAAGCCGGATCGGGACCGTGGGTGCCGGGTTGGTCCAGCGGTCTGACGGCGGGCCCGTCCAGGACGGAGCCGTCAGGGGAGAACCGGGAGCCGTGGCAGGTGCAGTCCCAGCTGGTCTCGGCCTGGTTCCAGTGCAGGGGGCAGCCGAGGTGGCTGCACCTGGCGCTCACCGTGTGCAAGGCGCCCGCCGGGTCCCGGTAGCCGCCGACCGTGTCGCCGTCGAGGTCGACCAGGCCGCCCTGGCCCGGTTGCAGCTCGGAGACGGGGCGGGCCTCGGGGTCCTGGCGGCGGCCGGCGACGAGCTCCTCGCCGACCTTCAGATTGTCCTTGATGAGTCGGCCGACGCTCCGGACGTCGCCGATCCGGCTGGCGTCGAACACCGGTAGCCACGGGTTGTCGGTGCCGGCGAGAAGATCGGCGAGCATCATCGCGGCAGCGGTCCCGCTGTTCAGGCCCCACTTCTGGAAGCCGGTGGCCACCAGGATCATCTCGCTCGTCGGTGGGTGGCCGACGTAGGGCAACCGGTCCGGGGTGAAGTAGTCCTGCGACGACCAGCGGTAGTCGATCGCCTCGACGTCGAAGGTGGTGCGGGCCCAGCTCTCGAGGTCGGCGTACATCGCCTCGGTGTCGGGCTCGGCACCGGTCTCGTGGCCGTTGCCGACCACGATCAGGCCGTTCGGGCCGGGGTCCAGCCACGGCCGGGTCGAGCGGCTGGGCGAGTCGATGCCGATCGCCATGCTGGTCGGCGCCGGGTGGCGCAGGCGGACCGCCAACCCGTAGGAGCGGGAGGGTCTGGTTCGCGCGAAGTAGCCGCCGAGCAGGCCGGGCGGGAGCAGCGAAGCGACGACCACCTTGTCGGCCACCACCGTCCCGGCGTGGGTGGTGAGCTGGACGGTTCGGTCGCTCTGCTCATCGATGTCGATGATCCGCGGTCCCTCGCGTAGCTGCCCGCCGGCCGCGGTGAACGCGTCGGCGAGGCCCGCCAGGTATCTGCGGGGGTGGAAGTGGATCTGGTCGTCGAACGCAACCGCGGCCTCGACATCGAAGGGCAGGTCGGTTCGGTCGGTCACCCGGGCGGGGAGCCCGAGCCGAGCAGCGGCGCTCGCCTCGTCCTCGATCCGGGAGCGCTGGTCCGGCTGCCGGGTATAGGCCAGCGCCGGCGCTCGGGTCAGGTCGCAGCTGATCTCCAGCTCCGTGGCGAGATCGGCGACCTGCTCGACCCCGGCGCGCATCGCGCTGGCGTACAGCCGGGCGTCGTCCTCGCCGTGCCGCTCGACCAGCTCGGCGTAGATCAGCCCGTGCTGCGCGGTCACCTTTCCGGTGCTGTATCCCGTGGTGCCGCCACCCACGGTCGCCGCCTCCAGCACGGCGACCTGGAGGCCGCGCCGCTGTGCGAGGAGGGCGGTCGTCATTCCGACGATGCCTCCACCCACCACGGCCACATCGACCGCGAGATCAGCCTTCCGACCCGTTTCCGGGGTGGCGGACCGCGGCCTTTCGGCCGTGGCCAGCCACACGCTCGTGCGTTCCATTCAGAGTGCGCCGGGTCGATCTGCTGTTCGTCCCAGTCCCAGGCCGAGCGCCAGCATCCCCACGCCCAGCGCCAGATGAAGCCAGTTGTCGGCGCTGTTGACGGGTACGAAGTTCGCGCTGCTGCCGTGGTCGACGGCCACGCCGTAGATCAGCAGGACCATGTAGATCGCCCCGCCGGCGATCAGGTAGGCGCGGGCTCCGCGCCACGAGGTGGCCAGGACGAGCCCGGCGATCCCGAACAGGAGGTGCACGATGTTGTGCAGGATCGACACCTGGAAGATGCCGAGGAGCAGGGCGTTGGACTCGTGGCCGGCGAAGGTCATCGAGTCATAGTCGGTGGTGACACCCGGGATGAACCCGAGCACTCCGACGAGCAGGAACGTTGCGGCCACGACCGTCGCTGCGGTCTGCAGCGTCGTTGCTGTCATGGACCGATAGGTGGTGGCGTCAGTCATGCCTGGCGCGGTACCCAGATTGCCGTGCTCCCAAGCCCCTGACGGCCGTATGGTTCCCGCTAATCGGAAGCCTTGCGTCCGGAATCCGGTCTAGCGTGAGCGGCATGACGATCGCCGACCCTTCGACAGGCTCGGGACACCGCACCACAGGATGGATCGGTGTCAACCTCGCCTGCACCGACCCGCTCGCACTTGCCAAGTTCTATGCGGACCTGTTCGGCTGGGAGGTCAGCAGCTCCGAACCGACGTACGCCACCGTCCTCATCCGTGATCCGTCAGGCAACGCTACTCACAGCAACCTCGCCTTCGCGTTCGACCGCCGCTACCGGCGGCCGGTCTGGCCGAGCGAGCCCGAAGCCCAGCAACAGATGGTCCACCTGGACATCGGAGTCACCGACGTGACCGCGGCAGCCGAGGACGCCGTTGACCTGGGTGCGCAGCTCGCAGAATTCCAACCCCAGGCCGACGTACGCGTCATGCTCGACCCCGAGGGCCACCCTTTCTGTCTCTACCTCGATCAGCCAGAAAGCTAGCGGCGCCTTAACGCCGGTCGACTCTGTAGAAAAGTTCTACGAGCCGAGTTAGCGTAAATGTATGAGCGAAGTTCGCGTGGGGGAGTTGAACCAGCAGACGGGCCGGGTGCTGCGGCGCGTCCAGAATGGCGAGTCGTTACTCGTCACGGATCACGGCCGTCCGATCGCGGTGATCTCGCCCGCTCCGAAGAGCAGGTTCGACCAGATGGTGGCTCTCGGTCAGGTCCGCATGCCGACGGGCACTGGCGGGGGGTGGAGGTCCGTGAAAGGCGTTTCGCGGGACGAGGACCCGGACGAGGTCCTTGCAGAGCTGCGCGAGGAGAGCATCTGATGCTGGTCTACGTCGACACCTCGGCGCTGTGTCGAATCCTGCTGAACCATGCCGACAGGCCGGCGTTGGAGGACCACCTGGACGAAGTCCTGGAGCGTGGCGATCGGCTGATCTCGTCAGACCTCCTCGACATCGAGCTGGCTCGGCTCTGCGTGCGGTTGGACCTTGATCCGGCTGACGTCGAACGAGTCTGTTCAGACGTCCATTTCATGGGCATCCTTCCTGAAGTCGTCGAGTCGGCGAAGGACATCAAGCAGGCACTCAAGTCGCTCGACGCCATCCATCTCGGCACCGCGCTTCTGCTGGCTGATGAAGCCGAAGGAGAAGAGGCTGTCGAGCAGGTGGTGACCTACGACAAGCGGATGGCCCAGGTCGCTGAAGAGCTCGGCTTCGAGGTGGTCAGCCCAGGGCGACCGTGAGGGCGAGGAGCATGGCCGGGTCGTCCAACCGGTCCCCGTACACGTCGCGCAGCTGCCCCATCCGATAACGGACGGTCTGGGGGTGGATGAAGAGATCGGCGGCGACCTCGTCGCGCCGGCCCTGGTGGAGGAGCCAGGAGCGGAGAGTCTCGGTGAGCTTCTCGGCGGTGGCGGGGCGCAGGTCGGCCAACGGGGCGAGGACCTGGGCGCGCAGGTCCTCGCGGGCATCGGCGTCGGCGGAGAGGACCAGCTCGACCAGGTGCTGCTCGGTGTCGGAGCCGAGGCCCGCGTCGTGGGCGCGGCGGGCACGCTCGTACGAGACCCGGGCCTCGCGCCAGGGCTTGGCCGGGCCGGCGATCGACCGGCGGCCCTCCAGCGCCTTCATCAGCGCCCGGCGCCGGCGTCCGTGCGCGTCGGGGACCAGCAACAGGGTGTGGTCGTCGAGATCGCGCAGGTCGTCGTGCTCCAGGGTGCCCTGGTTGACCTTGGCGAGAATGGTGCCGACCTGGGAGTTGGGGACGAGCACGGCGGTCAGCGTGCTCGGCGGGGTCCACTCGGCCCGCACCGCGGCGTCGTCGAGCTCCTCCGGGGTCGTCTCGGCCAGCAGTTTGCGGGCGAGCCGCTCGCGCAGCTGTCGGCGTACGCGTCCGGTCGTGGCTCGCTCGTCGGCGTGCCCGGCCGCCGAGGCCTCCGAGATCTCGTCGATCCAGGCGAAGACCAGTGCGGAGAACTCCACCAGCATCGCCGGTTCCATACCACCTTCGACGGCCTTGCTCGCGAGCTCTCGCCAGGCCACCCGGGCGCCGATGCGATACGCCGCCAGCAGGGCCTCCATCGTCCGCCCGCTCCTCGCCTCGCCGCGGCCGAGGTCATAGGCACCCTGGACCGCAGGCGGCGTCGCGGCCGACACGTCGGAGGCCAGGCCCGCCCCGGAGGCGAGCGACAAGAATCCGCCCAGTGCTACGCCGACCGCGTTCCGGATGGTCTCGCCCATGTGTCCCGAGAGCGCGTCCTGGTAGGGGGGCACCTCGGCGATGATCGCGGCGACCACGTCGTCGCCGACCTGGGGGAGCACAGCACGGATCGAGGCGACGACCTCGGGCGTCAGATGGACGTCATAGGACGAAAGAGCCGGCACATCTCGGGAACTTTTGTTCGTCACGTATAAATCCGCCTATCAGATTCACGTCGCTAACACAGGAGTTTACCTCGAATAAGTAGCACCATGGATACATGGCTGAGATCTCTACATCCCCCGCCCTGTTCGCCCCGGGCGAGGTCAGGCGACCCGCGCTGCGGGAGAGGCTCTCCCGCAAGGTGTGGGAGGTCGCCGAGACGATCGCCACGCCCCTGGCACCGGCCGACTACCTGGACATGTTCAACCCCCTCCGACCCGGCGCTGACCTGCGAGGACGCGTCGTCAAGGTCACTCCGGAGACCGCCGATGCGGCCACCATCGAGATCAAGCCGGGAGCCGACTGGAAGGGCCACACCCCGGGTCAGTACGTCCGCGTGGGCGTCGACGTCAACGGCGTACGCCACTGGCGCGCCTACTCCCTGACGCACGGCCCCCGCAAGGACGGCCTCATCTCGATCACCGTGAAGGCCGTGCCCGACGGCAAGGTCTCCAGCCACCTGGTGCGCCGCCTGCGCCCCGGCAAGATCGTCCACCTCGAGCAGGCAGCCGGCGACTTCGTCCTGCCCAGCGACCTGCGCGGCCACAAGTTCCTGATGGTCACCGCCGGCTCCGGCGTGACTCCGGTCATCGGGATGCTGCGCAACCTCTTCCCGGTCACCGACGAGGGCGTCGTCGAGCACCAGCGGCTCGACGTCACCGTCGTCCATGTCGCCCCGAGCCGCCCCGACTCGATCTTCATCCGCAACCTCGAGTCCCTCGCCGAGGCCGGCGCGATCCGCCTCGTCACCCGCTACACCGGCACCGAGGGCCGCATCGACATCGACACCCTCACCGAGCTCGTCCCCGACCTGAGGGAGCGCAAGGCGTACGCCTGCGGCCCCGCGGGTCTCCTCGACAACCTCCAGGCCTGGTACGACGAGGCGGGCCTGCCGCTCCAGACCGAGCAGTTCCGTCTGGCCACCGTGGTGACCAGCGAGGGCGGCACCGTCGCCTTCACCGGCAAGACCGTCGACGCACCTGGTGACAGGCCGATCCTCGACGCCGCCGAAGAGGCCGGCGTCCTCATGCCGAGCGGTTGCCGTATGGGCATCTGCTTCGGCTGTGTGCTGCCGATGAAGGAGGGCGCCGTCCGCGACCTCCGCAACGGCGAGCTCACCGTCGCCCGCCCGGGTGAGACCGGCCCCGACGGGGTACCCATCCAGACCTGCATCTCCGCCGCCGCCGGCGAATGCGTCATCGACCACCCTGCCTCTTGAGCCCAGCTCAAACGACCAGCCCCCACAAGACGAGAGCGAGACAGCCATGACCATCGCACCCGATGCTCCGGCCTACACCGGCCCGATCGCCCACCTGACCCGCGACGACATCGAGCAGCTCGGCCGCGAGCTCGACGCCATCCGCCAAGAGGTCATCGACACCCGCGGTGAGCGCGACGCTGCCTACATCCACAAGGTCATCAAGGTCCAGCGCTCGCTGGAGCTCGGCTCCCGTGCCGTCCTGCTCGCGAGCATCTTCCCGCCGGCGTTCGTCGTCGGCACCGTCGGTCTCTCGATCGCCAAGATCCTGGACAACATGGAGATCGGCCACAACATCATGCACGGCCAGTGGGACTGGATGCGTGACCCGAAGATCCACTCCACCGTGTGGGAGTGGGACAACGCCTCGACGAGCGAGGGGTGGAAGCACTCCCACAACGAGCTGCACCACACCTACACGAACATCGTCGGCAAGGACAACGACCTCGGCTGGGGCATCATGCGCGTCGACGAGGAGCAGCGCTGGACGCCGGCGAGCCTGTTCCAGCCCGCGATGAACTTCATCAACATGTGCATCTTCGAGTACGGGATCGCGATGTACGACCTCGAGCTCGGCCGGGTGATCCGGCAGAAGAAGAAGGGCCGCCGCCCGTCCGCCGAGTGGCAGATGGCGGCGAAGCGTACGGTCGCCAAGGTCCGCCGCCAGGCGTTCAAGGACTACGTCGCCCACCCGCTCGTCTCGATGGTCACCCTGTCGGGCCCGACGACGCTGCTGGCCAACGTCATCGCCAACTTCACCCGCAACGTCTGGACCCACTCGGTGATCATGTGCGGTCACTTCCCCGAGGGCGTCGAGACCTTCGAGCTCAAGGACATCCCGGAGAACGAGACCCGCGGTGAGTGGTACGTCCGGCAGATGCTCGGCTCGGCCAACATCTCCGGCTCGAAGTTCCTGCACGTGATGACGGGCAACCTGTCCCACCAGATCGAGCACCACATCTTCCCGGACCTGCCCTCGAACCGCTACGCCGAGATCGCCCCGAAGGTCCGCGCGCTCTTTGACAAGTACGGCCTCAACTACCACTCCGCGCCGATGCCGCAGCAGGTCGCCTCCGCGTGGCACAAGGTGCTGCGCCTCTCGCTGCCCAACGGCTTCCTCGAGTCCACCAACGTGCGCAACGCGCCCTCGCAGGTCGTCAAGCTCGTCAAGGCGGTCCGCGGTGACACCCGCACCCGTCGTCGGCTCCTCAAGGAGTTCGAGGCCGCCGGCGCTGCCTCGGTCGGCAAGGCCATCTAGTTCGCTACGACGGGGAGTTCTCGTCGGCTACCTGCAGGTGGACCGACGAGAGCTCCCCGTCGTACGTTCAGGCGTCGTACGCCCCGGCGGCGATGTCCTCCAGGAGCGTCGGGCCCGTCGGCTCCCAGCTCAGGGTCGCGCGGGTGATGTCGGATGAAGCCGACACATCCGTGCTGAACATCATCGACATCCAGCCGAAGTGGGCTTCGGAGTCCTCCGGGCTGATCGACCGCACCGGCAGGCCCAAGCGGTCACCGAGCGCCTCCGCGATCGTGCGGGTGGGGATGCCGGTCTCGGCGACCGGGTGCGCACGGAAACCGGCAGGCGCCTTCTCCAGCGCGAGTCGCACCATGCGGGCGGCGTCCGGGCGGTCGACGGAGGACCAGCGGTTGCTGCCGTCGCCGATGTAGCCGGACACGCCCTGCTTCCTGGCGACCTGGGCAAGGTAGGTGACGAAGCCGGGGTCGCCGGCACGGCCGTGGACGATCGGGAAGCGCAGTGCCACCGGGCGTACGCCCTTCTCGGCATGGCTCAACGCGAGGTTCTCGCTGCCGCCGCGCATCGACTCGGGTCCGTGGAAGGGGCTGGCATCCTCCTCGGTGGCGATGCGCCCAGGGGCGGCGCCCGCAGCGCCGCTGGCGAAGAGGAACGCCTTTCCGCTGCCCTCGAGGGCCTCGAGCATGGCGCTCACCGCGGCACGCTCGGACCGTCCGGCCGCGGCGTAGTTGTCGAAGTCGTGGTTGAACGCCAGGTGGATGACGGCATCCGCAGCCTTGGCGGCGACCGCGAGCGATCCGGGGTCGTCGAGCGAGCCCCGGTGGGCGCTCGCGCCCTTGGCCTCCAGGGCAGCCGCGGCCGCCTCGGAGCGGGCCAGGCCGGTGACTGCATAGCCGTTTGCGAGCAGCTCGTCGGTGACCGCGGAACCGATCCAGCCGGAGGCTCCGGTGACGAAGATGTTCATCGGGTTTCCTTTCATGTCAGTAACTGACATCGACGGTAGCACGCGATGTCAGAAACTGTCATCGCATAGGATGGGCGTATGGGGCGATGGGAGCCGGACGCGCGAGGTCGGATGCTGGAGGCTGCCGTCGAGCTGTTCACCGAGAAGGGCTACGACAAGACCACCGCCGGCGACATCGCCGCCCGGGCAGGGGTCACCGAACGCACGTTCTTCCGTCACTTCGCCGACAAGCGGGAGGTGCTCTTCGCCGGCCCGGTCACGCTCGACGACCTGGTCGCCAAGGCGGTCGCCGACGCCGACGCGGACGCGACGCCGTTGCGGATGGTGCTCGACGGCGTACATCAGGCGGCGGTCGAGCTCAGCGCGCTCCGCACCCGCGAGCAGGCGGTCGAGCGGGCCCGGATCGTCGAGGCGACTCCCGCGCTGCGCGAGCGCGAGCTGCTCAAGATGGCCGACATGGCGACCGCCGCTCAGGCGGCTCTCGTGGAGCGAGGCGTCGCTGAGACCGTCGCCGCGCTGGCCGCCCATGCTGCCGCCGCGGTCTTCCAGACAGCGTTCGGCCGCTGGGTCTCGGAGGCGACCGATCTCAGCCTCGCCGAGTGCGTCGACGAGGCCGCTGCCACGCTGCTCGAGCTCCGATAGCCGATCTCGGGGCAAACGGTGACGAATCTCGTATGGACATCACCCCGCCGGGACCGGTAGACAACTACGCACTATGGAGAACGAGTTGATTCCCGGAGCTGAGTCGCCGACCGCGGTACGCAGCTATGTGACCGCCAACAAGCCGAACCCGTCGGCGCTCGCCGAGGGTCTGTGGGTGCTTCCTCCCGACGTGCTCTCCAGCGGTGACCGCGCGATCCTCTTCGACCAGTACAAGCTCTACGTCGCCGAGGCCGAGCGGCTCAGCGTGCGGCGTACGCTCACCAGCGCGTTCCTGCTGGTCCTCAACGTCGGGATCCTGGTCGCCGGCACGGCGCTCGTGGCCAGCTCTCCCGAGCGGCCCTGGCTCTTCACGGTCGCCCTGATCGCCGCCCTCGGCTCGTGCCTCGGCTGGTTCTGGATCATCCGCTCCTACCGGCAGATGGCGAGCGGGAAGTACTCCGTCATCTCCCACCTCGAGAAGCAGCTCCCCGCGGCGCCGGGCGTCGCGGAGTGGTCGGCCGTCGGCCTCGGTCGCGACAGCTCGCGCTACCTGCCGATGAGCAACGTCGAGGTGTGGGCGCCCGCGCTCTTCGGCTTCTGCCACCTCGCGACGTACGCCCTGCTCTACCTGCCGTAGGACCAGGGCCTAGTCGAGCACCCTGACCTCGAGCGGGGTCTCCCCGTCCGGCCCGACGGCGAAGGCGACCGCATCGGGCCGCTCGCTGATCGCCTCGACCAGCTCGCCGTCACGCCACAGCAGGGCGACGCCGTCATCGGCCGCGTAGCCGGAGGGCAGCGCGCCCGAGCCGACGAACCGGACGTACGTCTCCCGCCGGTCCTCCTCGCCGAGGTAGTGCGGGCAGAACGAACCGGGGAGGAAGCCCAGTCCGTCGGGGAGCGGCGCGGTGGGGCCGAAGGAGTCGGTCGAGGACGCCTCGTACCAGCAGTTCGCCCCGGCCGAGATCCCGGCCAGGATCGTGCCACCGGCGGCGGCCTTCTCCAGCAGCGCGGGCAGTCCGTGCAGCCGCCACACCGCGAGCAGGTTGGCGGTGGACCCGCCGCCGACGTAGACGATGTCCTGGTCGAGCAGCTGCTCGAGGTCGTTGATCGGAAGCTCGTGCCCCTCGGGCGCCTTGTTGAACAGTGACAGCACCTTCGCCTCGGAACGATCGGCGTACGCGGCGAGGAACTTGTCGTGGTAGCTGTCCGCGTCTCCGCTCGCGGTGCCGATGAAGCAGACTTTGGGCCGCGGGTTCCCGGTCAGCCGGTTGAGCTCCGCGTCGAGCGGCGAGAAGTCCTGCCCGTGCACCTCCGGCATCGAGAAGCCGCCACCGCCCATGGTCACAATCGTTCCGCGCATGGCGTGAGTGTAGGGACACAGAGGGCCCCGCCGAACTGGTTTGTTCGGCGGGGCCCTGTGAAGGCGTGACGGTTACTTGACCCTGACGGTCACCGTCTTCGTGATCGCCTCGTTGTTCCGGTCACCCGAGTAGGCCACCTCGTAGGTGTGCGTGCCTCGGCTGGCGCGGAAGGTCGCTTCCTCCCTCTTCAGGGTGAACCGGCCGATGCGCTTGCCGTTCTCGCTGACGACGATCTCGCCGGTGGCGCGCTCGCCGTCGACGGTGATCTCGACCTTGCCGCGCTTGGGCGAGGTGGCGGAGATCTCCGGGACCGCCTTCTCGGAGCAGTAGCTCACCGAGACGTTGTCGATGGCCCAGCTCCTGGCCCCGCCGCAACCGTCGCGGCCGAAGTCGAAGCGGAACCGGATGTTGTCGCCGGCGGCCGCAACCGCGTCGAGCTTCACGATGGTGGTGCCCCACTGACCGGTGAAGCTGTTGCCGTCCGAGCCGGTCCAGGCGGCCTGGCCGTCCATGAACCCACTTCCGGTCGCCATCGTGCCGCCCGGTGCGTTGAAGGCGTACGCGTCCTGGCTGACGAGCTCGAACTTGCCGTGGTTGACCGACACCTTGAGGTTGCCGCCGTCATAGCCCCACTCGGTGAGGACCGAGTGGTCGAAGCTGAGTCGCGGCGAGAGACCGTCCGGAACCTCGATGGTCGGGCTGATCAGTCCGTTTCGGCTGGTGATGTCGCCGGTCTCGGATCCACAGGCACCCGCGTTCGGGTCCGGGGCGACGGCAACGCCGGTGGCGTTGCCCTCGACGTCGGCTCCGGCCTCCCACGGGATGTCGTTGCCCTTGACCAGGGCCTCAGCGTCCTGGGTCCAGCCTGTCAGACCGTCCTCGAAGTCCTCGGTGTAGGTGGTGACCTCGTTGGTGCCCTCGCCACACAGCGCGGGGGTGTTCGGGTCGAGCATCGGGCCGAAGTTGCACTGGACCGGCTCGGTGGTGAGCTCGGTGGCCGTGTTGGCCGCCGCGACGGCTGCACAGTCGTCCACCGTGATCGGCTCCAGGGCCGGAGCCTCGGCCTCACCGCCCGGGGTCTCGCCGCCGCCGGTCTGCGGGGTCGAGCTGCCCAGGGTGAGCTTCTTGAGCGTCGTCACACCCATCAGGTCGGCGCAGGAGGAGACCATCGCCTGGGCGTACTCGGGGAAGCCCGAGGTCGGCGTCAGGTAGTTGGTCTGGGCGTGCCAGATCAGGTTGGCCGCCTTGTCCAGGCCGATGCCCGCCACGTTGACGTCGTTGTAGGCGCCGCCATCGACGAGCAGGGCGTAGTGGTGGTTGATGACGCCGGAGTTGACGTGGACGCCGCCGGAGTCGGTGGCACCGTCGCAGTGGTACTCCTCGTCGGAGACCTTGGCCGGGTCGCCGTAGCAGTTCGGGTTCCACATGTCGCGGATCGCGCCGCCGAAGGCGGTGGAGTCCTCACCCATCAGCCAGCGTACGGACTCGTCCTTGGAGTCGGTCGAGGCGTCCTTGATGGTGATGTTGACCGGGCCGGTGGCGTTCTTGATCTTCTGGCCGGTGGCGTAGTCGGTGGTCGCGCCGTAGATGTCGGAGGTGCCGGAGAGACTGCTGATCGGCTGACCCTGCAGGAACGCGATCACGACGCCCTGGGCGCCGGCGTTCTTCGCGTTCGCCACCTTCTGGGTGAACGGGCAGGTGCCGCGGTCGACGAGCACGAACTTGCCGTTGACGGCAGCGGCGTTCTCCAGGGGGGAGCAGCCGTCGGTGGTCGACGGGCCACCGCTGTTGGCGGCGTCGAGGCCGACCACGATGTCGCTGGTCACCCCGGCGGTCGGGAAGACCGGACCGAAGTTGGCGGCCGCGGCCGGGCAGTCACCGGCGACGTCGGCCGGCGAGTTGATGGTCAGCGTGATGGCGCCACGGGTGGAGGAGGAGCACTTGCCATCCGTACGGGCCACGTCGTCGGTGGTGTTCTCCCGCGCGTTGAGGAAGTCGACCGTGTTACCCCACATGTCGGAGTACGCCTCGTTGAGCGCACCCGGCTGCCACTGGTAGATCAGACCGGAGGTGTGCTCGGTGTAGGCGTGGCCCCACTCGTGGGCCACCACGTCGTCGGAGGTGACGCCGGAGCAGTAGTTGGTGGTCTCGCCGTTCCAGTTGGCGTTCGGGCACGAGATCGCCGGGTCGTTGTTGACGGTGACCATCTTCGAGCCGTTGCCGTCGTAGGAGTCGCGGCCGAAGGTGTTCTTGAAGAGCCAGTAGGACTCGCCGGTGGTGGCGACCTCGTTCTGCTGGTCCTGGTCGAGCGTGCCCGGGAAGGCGTCGTTCTCGGTCCAGACGGTCTCGTCGTCGGTGGTCTCGGGGGTGTTGTGCTTCTCGACGAGCTCACGGTCGGTGGCCGCGTGGAGCATCGAGTAGCGGTTGACCGGCTTGCCGGTGGCGGCGTCGAGTACGACGACCTCGCGCACGGTGGACCGGTTGGACACCTCGACGACCCAGGCGAGCAGGCTCTTGCCGCTCACGCCCTGGGCCGCGCCCATGCGGTAGATGTTGAGGTCGGCCTTGACGACCTCGACGCCGCTGGTGTCGATCTTGCTGTCGGGGTGGGCCTGGGCCGGCTTCGCCTTCACCAGCTCGAGCGCCTTGGCGCCGGCCTTCTCCTTCGACCACTTCGGGGTCGTGCTGAGGTCGAGGTCGGGGGCGGCGAAACCGTTGACCGAGGTCAGGTCGCCAGCCTTGTCGACGTGGGCCTTCAGGACGCCGCCGAAGACCGGGACGTCCTTGTAGACCTGCTCGAACTCGACCGTCCACCCGGCCGGGGTGGTGCTGACCTTCGACTGGTCGAGCTGGGCGGGCTTCGCGCCGAAGACGGACGCGTACTCGTCGAGGTAGGCGCGCGCCTTCGCGGCAGCCTCGGACTTGGTGTCGGCGGCGATGTCGGGCAGCAGATCGCCCTTGGTGGACGCGTAGCCGATCAGGCCGGTGGCGCCCTCCTTCTTGAGCGTGACGGTCTGATCAGCCGCGGCCTTCAGTTGGTCGATGCCGCTGGGATCCGGTTCCGCGGCGAAGGCGGCGATCGGTGTGGCCACCAGGCCTGCCGCGACGAGCGCAAGGCTGATTCCTTGCTTTCCGAGCTTCACGGGTTGCTCCTCTCGGGGTACCGCCGCGTCGAGTCGCGGCGATTTCGCATCGTAGAGAGATTTGCGACGAGGAGGGGTGTAAACGCGAATCACGAGTCCGAAACGATTCCCCCTCGGGAGATTCTCAGTGAGGGATCCTCAGGGGCGATCTAAGGTAGTTTCCCGATGTGCGGGCCTACCTCAGGCGCAGATTCTCGAGGTGTGCCCTTGGAGATCATCCCGCCTTTGTACGCCGCCGGCCTTCCGTGCCACGGAGACGACTCTGCGTTGTGGTTCTCAGAGTCCCCCGCCGCCCTCGAGGTGGCCAAAGATCGCTGCCTCGACTGCCCGGTGATGCGTGAGTGCCTCTCCGGTGCCCTGGCCCGCTCCGAGCCCTGGGGCGTCTGGGGCGGCGAGATCGTCGAACGCGGCCAGGTGGTCACCCACAAGCGTGGCCGCGGCCGACCCCGCCGCCAGGCCGCCTAGGCCTGGCCGTGCGCTGACTCCAGCCCCAGGCTCGCGGCGAGCTTCGCGACCTGGGCGGGGGCGGCGTACGCCTCGATCTCGGTGATCCGACCGTCGACCACCGTGAAGGCCATGACGCTGTAGAGCTTGCCGTGGAAGGTGATCGCGACGCCGGCGGAGCCATTGACGAGGGCGGAGTGGGTGACGCGGTCGGCGTGGGCGTACATGACGGCGTTGCCCGCCACCTTGGCCGCGCCGCGGTAGGTGGTGATCCCGGAGCCGAGATCGGCGTGCAGGACGACGTCGGGGTGGAGCGCACCGATCAGCCGGTCCAGGTCGCCGTCCTGGGCGGCCGCGAAGAAGGCGTCGACGACCTCGCGCTGCGCGGTGACATCGCGGTCGGGCGTACGCCCTCTGACCCGTCGGCGCGCGCGGCTCGCGAGCTGGCGGGTCGAGTCGGACGAGCGGTCGAGCATCG
Organism: Nocardioides sp. NPDC000445; assembly: GCF_040300245.1. Classification (NCBI taxonomy): domain Bacteria; kingdom Bacillati; phylum Actinomycetota; class Actinomycetes; order Propionibacteriales; family Nocardioidaceae; genus Nocardioides; species Nocardioides sp. NPDC000445. The sequence goes on from NZ_JBEPDH010000018.1 coordinate 67,720, forward strand.
TCGCGATCTCGTCGAAGGGCACGGCGAAGAGATCATGGAGTACGAAGGCCAGCCGCTCGTCCGGGGAGAGCTGGTCGAGCACGACGAGGAGGGCGATGCTGACCGAGTCGGCGAGCATCGCGCGCTCGGCGGGGTCTTGGGTGCTGGCGTCGTCGAGCACGACCGTGGGTTCCGGCAGCCGGTCCTCGAGAGGCAGCTCTCCGCGGGTCTTGCGTGAGCGCAGCATGTTGAGCGAGACGCGGGCCACCACCGTCGTCAGCCAGGCGCCGATGTTGTCGATCTCGTCGGCGTCGCTCCGGCTCAGCCGGAGCCAGGCGTCCTGGACGGCGTCCTCTGCCTCGGACGTCGATCCGAGCATCCGGTAGGCCACCCCGAACAGGTGCCGCCGCTCCTCCTCGAAACGCTCGGCCAGCCACTCCTGCTGCATCGTCGGTCCTCTCGCTCTTCGGCCCGCACAGTCCGAGCCCTTGTGGACCCGACCCGCGAAGCAGACCAGATGTGACCGCCTCGGTGAAAGAACTTTTTCTTTCATCTGTCCGTCACATCGCTGTGCCGGGGCGGGTCAGGGATGGCATGAGCAACCGAATGAAGAACCCCGCAGAAGTCATCCCGCAGGCCTACAAGGGCATCGGCAACCTCCTGGCCGCCGTGGCCGACGGCGGTCTGCCCGAGACCACGACCGAGCTGATCGCGATGCGCGTCAGCTCCCTCAACGGCTGCGCGGCCTGCCTCCAGGGTCACGCCGTCCGCGTCGACGACGTCGGCCTGCCGATCGAGAAGATCGTCGGCCTCGCCGCCTACCGTGAGTCGCCCTTCTTCAGCGAGGCCGAGAAGGCGGCCCTCGCCCTCGCCGACGCCGTGACCCGTCTCGCCGACTCCGAGGACGCCGTGCCGGACGAGCTCTGGCGTGAGGTCACCAAGCACTATGACGAGCGTCAGACGGCCGCTCTGGTCCTCTGCATCGCCACCCACAACCTCTTCAACCGGGTCAACGTGACGGTGCGTGAGGACGCCGAGCAGCCGTTCTGGATGCGCTGAGTCTCTGGGCGCCGGAGGTCAGGCCAGGGCGGCCGAGACGACCGCCTTGGCCTCCTCCTGGACCTCCGCCAGGTGGTCTGGCCCCCGGAATGACTCGGCGTAGATCTTGTAGACGTCCTCGGTCCCCGACGGCCGGGCCGCGAACCAGGCCGACTCGGTGGTCACCTTCAGGCCGCCGATGGCCGCACTGTTGCCGGGCGCCTCGGTGAGCTTGGCGGTGATCTCCTCGCCGGCCAGGCTCGTCGCGGTCACGGCCTCGGGGGAGAGACCGGCGAGCTTCGCCTTCTCCTCGCGCGAGGCGGGGGCATCGATCCGGGCGTACGCCGGCTCACCGTGTTCCGCGACCAGCTCCGCGTAACGCTGGGACGGCGACTTCCCGGTGCGCGCCAGGATCTCCGAGGCGAGCAGGGCGAGGATGATGCCGTCCTTGTCGGTGGTCCACACGGTGCCGTCGAAGCGCAGGAACGAGGCGCCCGCCGACTCCTCGCCGCCGAAGCCGAACGAGCCGTCGATCAGGCCCGGCACGAACCACTTGAACCCGACCGGCACCTCGACCAGCGGCTTGTTCAACGAGGAAGCGACCCGGTCGATCATCGAGGACGAGACCAGGGTCTTGCCGATGCGCGCGGTCGCCGGCCAGTCGGGACGCGCGCCGCCGAAGAGGTGGTCGATCGCGACGGCGAGGAAGTGGTTGGGGTTCATCAGCCCGGCGTCCCGGGTGACGATCCCGTGCCGGTCGGAGTCGGCGTCGTTGCCGGTGGCGATGTCGAACTCAGGGGTGCTCTCCACGAAGCGCACCAGCTCGGCCATCGCGCTGGGGGAGGAGCAGTCCATCCGGATCTTGCCGTCCCAGTCCAGCGGCATGAAGCGCCAGGTCGGGTCGACCAGCTCGTTGACCACGTTGAGGTCGATCTTGTGGCGCTCGGCGATCTCGCCCCAGTAGGCGACCGACGCCCCGCCCAGCGGGTCGGCGGCGATCCGCACCCCGGCATCGCGGATGGCGGCCAGGTCGACCACGTGAGGCAGGTCGTCGACGTAGGAGCCCAGGAAGTCGTACGTCTCGGCCTTCCGTCGCGCGGCCGCGAACGGCACCCGCTTGACGCCGGAGAGCCCGGCGCCGATCAGCTCGTTGGCGCGGGCCGCGATCACCTTGGTGGCGTCGGAGTCCGCGGGGCCGCCGTGGGGCGGGTTGTACTTGAAGCCGCCGTCGGAGGGCGGGTTGTGCGACGGGGTCACCACGATCCCGTCGGCAAGGCCGGCACCCAACACGCGACCGGCGTTGGCACGGAGGATCGCGTGCGAGACCGCCGGCGTCGGCGTGTAGCCGTCGCGGTCGTCCACCAGGACGCGTACGTCATTGGCGACCAGCACCTCCAGCGCGCTCGCCCACGCGGGCTCGGAGAGGCCGTGGGTGTCGCGTCCGATGAACAGCGGCCCGTCGAAGCCCTGCGAGGTCCGGTAGTCGACGATCGCCTGGGTCGTGGCCAGGATGTGCGTCTCGTTGAATGCTGACTTGAGCGAGGACCCGCGATGGCCCGAGGTGCCGAAGACGACCTGCTGGGCCGGATCGTCCGGATCGGGCTGCAGGTTGTAGTAGGAGGCGACCAGGTGAGGTACGTCGACCAGGTCGGCGGGCGTAGCGAGCGTTCCAGCGCGTGGGTCAACCATGTGCCCCATCATGCCTACTGCCCCGTAATGTTCTCCCCATGCCCCTCGTCACCACCGAAATCAACGACGGCATCGCCCAGGTGCGTCTCAACCGCCCGGACAAGCTCAACGCGCTGACCCTCGAGCTGCTCCAGGAGCTGGTCGACACCGCCAAGGTGCTCGGCAAGAACCACGACCTGCGCGCCGTGGTCATCGCCGGTGAGGGGGACGCGTTCACCGCCGGTCTCGACTTCGCCTCGGTCCTGCGTGACCCGAAGAAGATCGTCGGTGCCTTCCTGCCCAGGCCCTTCCGTGGGACCAACCTCTTCCAGGAGTCGGTGTGGGCCTGGCGCCGGCTGCCGGTTCCGGTGATCGCGGCCGTCCACGGTCACTGCCTCGGTGGCGGCGTACAGATCGCGCTCGGCGCCGACTTCCGCATCGCCGAGCCCGACTCGCAGTGGTCGGTCCTCGAGGGCAAGTGGGGCATCATCCCCGACATGACCGGCATCCGGTCGCTCTCCGAGGTCGTCGGCATCGACACCGCCAAGAAGCTCACCATGACCGCCGAGCAGTTCTCCGGCGAGCGCGCCTGCGAGCTGGGCCTGGTCACCGAGCTCTCCGCCGACCCGGTCGCCACCGCGACCGCCTTCGCCCGCAAGCTCTCCGAGCGGTCCCCCGACCAGCTCGCCGCCGCCAAGCGCCTGTTCAACGACACCTGGTACGCCCCCATCAAGCGCACCTTCTCCCGCGAGCGCATCGAGCAGCTCCGCCTCCTCTTCGGCGAGAACACCAAGATCGCCCGCGAGGCCGCCTTCAAGCGCGAGAAGCCGACCTACAAGCCCCGCCGCTGACCCGGTTCAGCCGAGTCCGCACCTGTAGCGGCCGAGTCCTCAGTTGTGGCGGCCGAATCTGTAGTTGTGGGTGACGAGAGTCGAGTTTCGTCGCCCGTTTCTGCGGTTTCGGCCGCCACTTCTGCAGTTTCGGCTAGGGCGGCTTGCTCGGCGTGCTTGCGGCGGCGCTTGATCTCGCCTTGGGCCAGGACGAAGGCGAGGATGACCGGCCAGACGTACTTGAGGTGGTTCGCGACCCACGTGACCCATTCCGGGACCTGTACGTTCGGCAGGTCCGGCCACGGGATCGACGGCCACGGGATGCTGGGGAGGTCGGGGAGCGGCAGGTCGGGGAGATCCGGCAGGTTCGGGAGCGGGAGGTCGATGTCGGGGAGCGAGACCCGGGCGAGGATCCACCCGACGACCATCGCGGCGACGATGCCGCCGACCACGCCCGCGGCACCACCGAGGGTCTCGATGAGCGCATAGCGCTTGGGGTGGTCGATCACCCGGCGTTCGTACGCCGCGGCCCGCGACCCGGGCTCCGGGGTGAGGTCGACGCCGCCGATGCCGGTCATCCCGGCCAGGTCCTCGCCGGGCGCGAAGTAGGTCGCGCGGCGCGGCGTACCGAGCCCGGAGTGGATCACGAGCAGGCTCCCGTGCGCATTGCTCTCCAGCCGGGCCCGGTCGTCGGCGGTCTTCCGGGTGAGGGCCTCCTCACCGTCGACGGTCCACACGAACGTACGGATGATCTCCCCGGTCACCTCGAGATGGTGGGTGTGCCCGGAGATCGTCCGCGACCAGATCTGGACCTTCTTGCTCACCCTGGTGAATCTAGGATCCGCGGCGCCTTCGGGACATCGGCCGGAGGTAGCGACCGGGGTCAGACTTTGGTCTGGGCCGGTCAGGGATAGGCGATGCCGGTGGTCTGCTCGGAGAGCTCCCACAGCGCCCGCGCCGCCTCGGGGTCGCGTGCGAGGCGTGTCGCGGTGACCGGCTTCGGCACGCCGCGAGCCTCGAAGGCGTCGCTGGGTCCGATGTACGTCCCGGGCTCCAGCCCCGGCTGGGTCGCCGCCATCAGAGCAGGCCAGGCGCCTGCCTGCGGCGTCTGAGCCATGGCGTGGACAGCGGCTTCGCTGATGCTCGCGATCGGGGCGATCAGCCTCTTGGACGTGCCGTTCGCCATGAGGCGCGTGGACGCGAGCCCGGGGTGGGCGGCGTACGCGGCGATCGGCAGTCCCGCCTTCTCCAGGCGCCGCTGGAGCTCGAAGGTGAAGAGCAGATTGGCAAGCTTTGACTGGGCGTAGACGCCCCACGGCGAATAGCGGCCGACCTGCACGGTCGGGAACCCGAGCGGCGCCTTGCGGGCCAGCTTGTGCATCACGCTCGACATGGTGACGATCCGCCCCTCGCCGCTCTCGGCCAGCGGCTCGAGCAGCAGCCCGGTCAGCAGGAACGGCCCGAAGTGGTTGGTCGCCATCTGCAGGTCGAGGTCGTCCACCGTCCGCGTCTGGGGCGTCGCCATGACCCCGGCGTTGTTGACCAGCAGGTGCAGCGGCCCGCCGCCGTCGAAGGTCGCGGCCGCGATCGCCTCGGCCCCCGCCCGTACCGCCTGGAGCGAGGAGAGATCGAGTGCGACCCGGTCGAGGCTGGCACCCGGAACCTCCTCGGTCAGCGCCTCCGCGGCCGCGTCGAGCCTCTCCCAGGACCGCCCCGCCAGGACCACCCGTGCCCCGGCGGCGGCGAGGCCGCGCGCGATGAAGTACCCGATTCCGCCCAGCGTCGGTCCGGTCACCACGGCGTTCTTGCCGGTCAGGTCAGGAATGTCGGAGGTCGTCCACGGCATGCGGCCACACTAGGCGGCCAGTCAACACATTGGCCGGATTTGAAAGTCGGCCCGCCCGATCAGCCCAGTCCCCCCAGCGCGAGTCCGCCCGCGATCGCGAGCATCATGCACCCGATGAGACTGTCGAGCACCTGCCAGGCACGTCGGCTGGCGAGCAGCGGCGCGAGGAGCCGAGCGCCATAGCCGAGACCGGCGAACCAGATGATGCTGGCCAGGCAGCCGCCGATGGCGAATCCCCATCGCGCCGAGCCGTACGTCGCCGCGATCGATCCGTGGAGCACCAGGGTGTCGATGTAGACATGTGGGTTGAGCCAGGTGAAGGCGGCCGCCTTGGCAATCACGCGCGGGAGCGTCTCGCGGGGCGCGTCGGCAGCATCCAGCCCCGAGGGCCGCAGCGCTCGCCGGAACGACCCGATGCCGTACCAGCCGAGGAAGACCACCCCGAACCAGCGCAGCACCTCCACCGCCCACCCGGCACTCTCGACGACCGCCCCCATGCCGGCGACCCCGGCACAGATGAGCAGGAGGTCGGAGACCGCGCACACGGCCACCACGGCGAACACGTGCGAGCGCAGGATGCCCTGCCGCAGGACGTACGCGTTCTGGGACCCGATGGCGATGATGAGGCTGAGCCCGGTGAGGAGCCCGGCGAGGCTGGCGTTGATCACACCAGCGACGCTAAGCCGCCACGGACCTACAGACCAGCGAAAGAATCTTACCGAAGATAAGCCACACTTAAGGCATGCCCGCCCTCGACCCGACCCAGCTCGAGACCCTCGTCGTGATCGCCGAGGAAGGCACCTTCGACGCCGCGGCGAGACGCCTCAACATCACCCCGAGCGCCGTCAGCCAGCGGATCCGGGCGCTCGAGCGCGCGGCCGGACAGGTCCTGGTGCGGCGTACGACTCCCTGCACCCCCACCGAGGCCGGCGAGCCCCTGATCAGGCACGGCCGGCAGCTCCGCCTGCTGCTCGACGAGGCCGCCGCCACCCTCAGTGCGGACAAGACCAGCGACGCCACCGTCGTCGACCTCTCCGTCGTGGTCAACGCGGACACCCTCGCGACCTGGTTCCGTCCGGTGCTCGACGAGGTCGCGACCTGGGACCGTACGGCGCTGCGGATCACCGTGGAGGACCAGGGCTACTCGGCCGACGCGCTGCGCCGCGGCGAGGTCCTCGCCGCGGTCACCAGCGAGCCGAGGCCGGTCCAGGGCTGCACCGTCGAACCACTGGGAAGGCTCCGCTACACGCCGGGCGCCGCCCCGGCGCTCATCGAGCGCCACCGCAAGGGCAGAGGCATCGACTGGGGCGCGATCCCGATGATCGTCTACAACGAGAAGGACCACCTCCAGGACGAGGTGCTGGCGGCGCACGGGGCGCCCCGGCCGCCGGTCGTCCACCGGGTCCCGAGCAGCCACGACTTCCACGAGGCCATCAGGCGCGGCCTCGGTTGGGGAATGCTCCTCGACCCCCAGGCCGAGGCCGACGTCGAGTCAGGCGCGACGGTCCCGCTCCCGGGCGCGAAGCCGATCGACATCCAGCTCTTCTGGCAGCGCTGGCGCCTCGACTCGATCGCCCTCGACGACCTGAGCGAGGCCGTACGCCGCGCCGCCCGCTCCGGGCTACGCCCGACGCGCCGCCGCTGAACGGGTCAGGCCCGGCGGCCGGGGTAGCCGGCACCGAAGTGCTGGCCCTGAGGGGCGTTGCCGGGCATGGGCTGGCCGGCCGGCGGGTAGTGCCCCTGCGGCGGCGCCTGAGGGCCAGGAGGGTAGGGCCCCTGGGGGCCACCGCCGTAGGGGCCGGGGTCGTACTGGCGGTGCTCGACGGCGGTGGTGTGCTGAGACCGGTTCACCGACAGCAGCACGCCGATCACGATCGCGAGGCCGCCGGTGACGACGAAGATCCAGCCCAACGGCTCGCTGGCGATCGCGTTGGCGACCTCGTCGGGCAGATCCACGGCGCTGGTGAGCAGGACGAGTCCGAGGACCAGCAGGATGATTCCTAGGCCGATGGTCATGGCAGAACTCCAGAGGTTGGGGGCAGGCGCGCCACGCTACCCAGCCGGTTCAGGCCCCCATACCGTCCCCCGCATCACCGCCTCCCGGCGTTCAAGAAGTACGCCGCGCCCCCGACACCCCACGCGCCGCGACCCCGAGCAGCACGAGCAGGAGCGCGCCGAAGGCGAGCATCGCCGGCTCGGTCGGGACGAACTGCACCAGGATCCCCAGCAGCACCACCGGCACCGTGATCCCGAGATAGGCCATCAGGAAGAGCCCGGCCAGCGCCTCGCCTCGGCCGTTAGCCGGCGCCAACGAGATCACGGTGGCGACCGCCGCCTTGAACGACATCCCCGACCCGGCCCCGGTGACGACGGCTCCGACGACGAGCACCCAGAACGTGCCGGACAGCAGGGCGCCGACGACCAGGAGCAGCCCGGCGGTGAGCGCGACCAGCCCGACGACGTACAGCCGAGGGCGCGGCCAGCGTCCGGCCAGCACCTGGAAGAGCGCCGCGGCCCCGAAGATGGAGAACCCGACCACGCCGGCGACGGCGTGGGAGCGCATGCCCAGCTCCTCGGCGAGGAACGAAGGCACCAGCGAGGTGAAGAAGCCGAACATCGCGAACGCCACGAAGCTCGCCATCCCGGCGGCGAAGTAGGCGCCGCGCGCGTCGGCGGGCACCCGCACCCGCTGCGGCCGATAGGTCCACCCCGGCTGGTCGGTGTCGACCGTCTCCGGGGCCGCCACGACCGCGAGCAGCCCGAGCACCATGAGGAACGCGAAGACCGCGTACGGCGTGTAGAGCGGTCGCGGCGCCCACTCGGCCAGCGCGCCGGCGACCAGCGGGCCCAGCCCCAGTCCGCCGATGTTGGCCGCGGTCGCGACCACCTCGGCCCGGGTCGCCGGCGCCTCCGGACGGGCGGACCGGTGCAGCTCGGCGAGGTGAGCCGTCGCGGTCGCCGTCAGCATCCCGACGCCCAGTCCGGACAGCAGCCGCGCCAGCAGCAGCCAGCCCAGCTCGTGGGTCGAGAGGAAGATCAGCGCGGAGAGCACGTTGAGCAGCACCGCCGGTGCCACCACCCGCCGGCGCCCGAACCGGTCGGAGAGGTGGCCGGCGAGGAAGAGCGAGATCGCCACCCCCGCGCCGTACGTCGCGAACACCACCGTGATCACGAACGAGCTCCAGCCCTGCTCCTCGACGTAGAAGACGTAGAGCGGCGCCGGCGCGGCCGCGAAGGCCATCGTCACCGCGAACAGGAACGCCACCGACCAGAACCCACGAGCGTGGTGGTGCCGATGGGTCAGGGGCGCTGCCTGGGTCGTCGTCATGGCTCCATGCTGGTCGATGTCCACGATCATCTCCAACGAATCTTCTCGAAGGCAAGCATCACGATCTGCGATAGTGATGCTCATGCAGCCTCATCAGCTGGAGTACTTCATCGCCGTCGCCGAGACCGGCAGCTTCACCGCCGGGGCGGACCGGGTCGGTGTCGTTCAGTCCGCGGTCTCCGCCGCCGTCAAGCAGCTCGAGCGCGGGTTGGGAGCGCCGCTGATCGAGCGCGGCTACCACCGCCTCGCGCTCACCGCCGAGGGTGAGGCGCTGCTCCCGCGCGCCCGTGAGGTGCTCGCCGGCATCGGGGCTGCTCGTGAGGCGGTCGCCGGCGCCCGCGGCCAGGTGGTCGGCACCGTTCTCTTCGGCACGCTCTTCTACTTCGGCCGCTGGAACATCGCCGAGGTCCTGCAGGGTTTCGCCGCCCGTCACCCCCACGTCACCGTGCGCCTGCGCCAGACCATCTCCGGCAGTGCCACCAACGAGGCAGACGTACGCTCCGGCGCCCTCGATCTCGCCCTGATCTCCACCCCGGCCGCCTCGCTGCCGGGGCTGACCCTGACCCGGATCCACGGCGACGAGCTGGTCTTCATCTGCGCGCCGGACCACCGCCTGGCGCGGGCCGGCGCGGTATCCGCCGCGGACCTGGCTGACGAGATCTGGGTCGACTTCCCGACCGGGTGGGGCAACCGTACGGTCGTGGACGCCGCGTTCGCCGCTGCCGGCGTCTCGCGGGCGGTCCGCACCGAGGTCACCAGCTTCGAGCTCGCCCGCAACCTCGTCTGCCGCGGTCTGGGCGTCTCGATCGTGCCCCGCGATTCGGTCGACGGCGACCCCGGGGTCGTCGCCCTCCCGATGGGACTGGACTGGTCCTTCCAGCTCGCCGTGGCCAGCGACCGGCGGATCTCCGCGGCCGCCGCACGGCTCGCCGAGGCGGTCACGGCCTCAGCGCTGTGAGCAGTGGACGACGAAGCGGCCCGCCCGGAGAACCGGGCGGGCCGCTGCGTACCTGCAGATCAGGGTCTGGGGATCAGAAAGCTGACTCCGGCAGGTCCATGATCGAGTTGTCGATCGCCTCGGCGATCGCCCGCTCAGCGGTCAGCTTGGGCAGGTTGTAGGAGGCGAAGAACTTCGCGGCGGCGACCTTGCCGGTGTAGAAGTCCTTGTCCTTGCCCGGGTCGCCCGCGAGGGCGGCGAGGGCGATCTCGGCCTGACGCAGCAGCAGCCACGCGACCACGACGTCGCCGACGGCGAGCAGCAGGCGCGAGGTGTTCTGGGCGACCTTGTAGATGTTGGTGATCTCCTCCTGGGAGGCCATCAGGTCGTTGAACATGTGCCCGACGATCGCGTTGACGTCCTCGAGCGCGGTCGCGAGCAGGGCGCGCGACTCCTTGAGCTCCGCGGAGCCCTCGTTGTCGAGGAAGGCCTGGATCTCGCCGGCGATCTGGCCGAGCGCGGCGCCCTGGTTCTTCACGATCTTGCGGAAGAAGAAGTCCTGGCCCTGGATCGCGGTGGTGCCCTCGTAGATCGAGTCGATCTTGGCGTCGCGGACGTACTGCTCGATCGGGTACTCCTGGAGGAAGCCCGACCCACCGAAGGTCTGCAGCGACTCGGTGCCGAGCAGCACCCAGGCGCGCTCGGAGCCGTAGCCCTTGACGATCGGCAGCAGCAGGTCGTTGACCGCGGCGGCCAGCTTGTTCTCGTCGGAGCCGTCCTCGGTGAGGACGACCTTCTCCTGCCACGAGGTCGTGTAGTAGACCAGCGCGCGCATGCCCTCGGCGAACGACTTCTGCACCAGCAGCGAACGGCGTACGTCGGGGTGGTGGGTGATCGTGACGCGCGGGTCCGTCTTCGCGGCGGCGACGAGGTCGGCGCCCTGGACGCGGGTCTTGGCGTACTCGAGCGCGTTCAGGTAGCCGGTCGACAGCGTCGCGATCGCCTTGGTGCCGACCATCATCCGAGCGTTCTCGATGACGTCGAACATCTGGCGGATGCCGTCGTGCACCTCGCCGAGCAGCCAGCCCTTGGCGGGCTCGCCGCCGCCGACCTGCGGGTCGCCGAAGGTGAGCTCGCAGGTGTTGGACACCTTGATGCCCATCTTGTGCTCGACGTTGGTGACGTACGCACCGTTGCGCTCGCCGGTGAGCTCACCGGTCTCGTGGTCGAAGTGGTACTTCGGCACGAGGAAGAGGGAGAGGCCCTTGGTGCCCGGGCCACCGATGCCCTCGACGCCCTTCGGGCGGGCGAGGACGAGGTGCATGATGTTCTCCTGCAGGTCCGACTCGGCGCTGGTGATGAAGCGCTTGACGCCGGTGATGTTCCAGGAGCCGTCCTCGTTGGGCGTGGCGAAGGTCTTGCCGGCGCCGACGTCGGAGCCCGCGTCGGGCTCGGTCAGCACCATCGTGGAGCCCCACAGCCGCTCGACCATGATCTTGGCGATCTGCTTGTCGCGGTCGTTGCCGTTCTCGTAGACGACCTTCGAGAAGAACGGGCCGGCGGCGTACATCCAGATCGCCGGGTTGGCCCCGAGCAGCATCTCGGCGGTGGCCCAGACGAGCGAGTTCGGGGCCACCTGGCCGCCGATCTCCTCGGGAGTGTGCAGGCTCCAGAAGCCCGACTCCATCCACGCGTCGTACGACTTCTTGAACGCGGCCGGGACCGGCGCGGTGTTCGTCTTGGGGTCGAAGACCGGCGGGTTGCGGTCGGCCTCGACGAACGACTCGGCGAGATCCTCGCGCGAGAGACGCTCGACCTCGGCGAGGATCTCCTTCGCGGTGTCGACGTCCAGGTCCGCGAAGGGACCGGTGCCGAGAACCTTGTCGGTGCCGAAGACCTCGAACAGGTTGAACTCGATGTCGCGGAGATTGCTCTTGTAGTGGCTCACTGATCCACCTTCATAACCTTTGTCGGATTTACCAGTTGCGGGAGCGCCGGTCGGCACGCACTACTGGCGGGTAACATTAAGAATAGGCTTGCCCTGAAGGGGTGGCAAGCCCGGGGCTACTCACAGGTAGGGGTCTTCGTCACAACCCGGCGCCAGGGAAGCAGCCCGGAGGAGAGCAGAAGTACGCCTCCGGCCACCGCGATCGCGGTCCGAGGGCTCGTCGCCGCGGCCAGTGCGCCGGCCGCCAGGATGCCGACGGGCTGGGCGACCTTCATGGTGATCGACCACGCCGCCTGCACCCGGGACATGTGGTCGTCGGCGGTCTCGCGCATGCGGTAGGCGGCGAAGGTCGGGTTGAAGACCCCGGCGCAGAGGATCAGCCCGAAGTTGGCCGCGGTGAACCACACGAAGCCGACCGGGCCGCTCGGGGTGAAGGCGATCGGGATGGTCCAGAGGGTGCGCGCGACCCCGGACCCGAGCAGCACAGCCCGGTCGCCGAGCCGATTCGTGAGGCGAGGTGCGCACATCGCGCCGAGGATGCCGCCGAGGCAGGGAAGACCCATGGCGACGCCGTACATCCACGGCTCCATGCCGAGCACCCGCAGCGTCAGCACGGTCTGCAGCGGGCTGGTCGCGATCACGCAGGAGCCGAAGAGGGCGGCGTTCAGGAAGAGCGCGCGCAGGTCGCGCCGGCTGAGGATGTAGCGCCAGCCGGCGGTCACCTCGGGCAGCCAGTGCTGCGGCTTCCTGGTCGGAGGCTGCGGTTCCGGCGTACGGATCGAGCGGATGCCGAGCGCGGAGAGCAGGTACGTCATCGCGTCGACGAGCACGGTCAGCGTCGGCCCGACGGCGGAGACGAGCGCCCCGCCGACCGGCGGGCCAGCGGTGAAGGTGGTCCAGAAGGTCGTCTCCAGCCGGCTGGTGGCGACCAGCCTGGCCTCCGGGGCGACCAGGGCCTTCAGGTGAGCGCCGGAGGCCGCGGTGAAGGCGAGCTCGAAGGTCGCGGCGAGGACGCCGACGACGCACAGGTGCGCGTAGGTGAGCAGGTCCAAGACGCCTGCCGCGGGGATGCTGAGCATCGCCGCGAACCGGATCAGGTCGGCGCCGATCATCGTCGGCCGCTTGTACCGATACTCGATCCACGGCCCCAGCCGGATCCCTGCCGCCGCGGCCGCGAACCCGGACAACGCCGCCAGCAGCGACACCTGGAAGGTCGAGGAGTCGAGGACGAGCACCGCGATCAGCGGCAGGGCGCCGTACGCGATCGTCGACCCGGCCTGGCTCGTCGCCGTCGCCAGCCAGAGCCGGTCGAAGTCCCGCCCCGGTGTCGCGGTCCCGCGAGCGGTCTCCGAGACGGTCACCCGGCGACCCTATCCGGGAGTGCCTCGGCGATCAGGTAGAACACGTTTCAGTTTCGGCGTACGATCTGCCGCATGATCTCCTCCGACGCCATCACCTGGAACGCCCCCGACGACGAACATCCGGCACGTACGGCCGGGCAACGCTCCTACGCCGCCGTCGCCAAGGGTGACCTCGACGAGTGGTTGACGATCTACGCCGAGGACTGCGTGCTCGAGGACCCCGTCGGCCCGTCGATGTTCGACCCCGAGGGCAAGGGCCACCACGGTCACGAGGGACTCAAGGCCTTCTGGGAGAAGGCCATCGCCTCGGTCCACAAGTTCGAGTTCGAGATCAACGACTCCTTCGCCAACCCCGCCGGCAACACCTGCGCCAACATCGGCAAGATCAAGACGTCGTTCCCCGACGGCAGCTACACCACCACCGAGCTGATCATGGTCTACACCGTCAACGACGAGGGCCGCATCAAGTCCATGAAGGCCTTCTGGGAGCCGGAGCGCACGATGGCGAGCTTCACTGCGGCGGGCTGAGCGCACTAGTGGGCGAAAGTGGTAGCCGATCCAGTCCAGAACCGGCCACTTTCGCCCACTCGCAGAATTGATCAGATCGTCGGATAGGCGGTGCCCACCGGCGGGTACGACTGCAGACCGCCGATGGTCACGCAGGAGTACGTGGCGCCGGCCCCGGGCTCGGGCGCGCAACGGTCCTTTCCGGACTGGCCTCTGACGACATCGGCGTCGGCGCCGCCGACAAGCTGATCCCGGTCGTCCCCGCCGAAGATGCGGTCGCGCCCTTCGCCACCCGCGATCGAGTCGCGTCCGATGCCGCCGACCATGTAGTCGCTGCCGCCGTAACCCTTGATCCAGTCCGGCCCGCTGCCACCGTAGAGACCGTCGTTGCCCGACTGGCCGCTGATGCTGTCGGGCCCGGTCCCGCCGTACGCCTGGTCGGCGCCGCTCCCGCTATAGACGCCGTCGCTCCCGCTCCCGCCGTAGAGTCGGTCGTCGCCGCTGTCGCCGTGGACGTAATCGTTGCCGAGACCTCCGGACACGGTATCGCTCCCGGCCGAGCCGAAGACGTTGTCGGACCCGCCTTCGCCATAGACGCGGTCGTTGCCTCCCTGGCCCTCGATGAGGTCGTTGCCGTCGCCACCGTAAAGCGTGTCCCCGGCGTCGGTCCCGCTGGCCGAGGAGATGCCAGGGGCGTAATGGCCATGGATTCGGTCATTGCTGCCGAGCCCCCAAATGACGTCCGAACCGGAGCCTCCGCGGAGATCGTCTCCTCCGGACGTGCCGTGGATCCGGTCGTTGCCCGATCCGCCGTCGGCCTGGCGGGACCAGATCTCATCGTTGCCGCCCTGCCCGAAGACGTAGTACGCCGCCCTGATCTCGTCGTCGCCCTCGCCGCCGCAGACGACGTCGTTGGAGTCGGCGTGGATGGTGTCATTGCCCGGCGTGCCGAGGATGACGTCCTCGAAGGAGGAGGTCTGGGGCTGCTGGCCCCGGTTCATGTCGATGGTGACCGTGGAGCCGCCGCAGGTCGAGGCTGCGGTGCCGGGGCCGGCGGTCACAAGAATCGCTGGGATGATCAGGAGCGATGCGGCGCCGACGAGGGGGATAGAGGTACGCACGGCGCACACCGTAGTGGGTATGGCGTATTTGCGCGCGGGCAATTCGCCGGTTCGTGCACATTCCCGCCAAGGCGGGGTTCGGCGACGGCGAGAGCGCTGTTCAGCTGCCACATTCCTGCCATAGCGGGAAGGTTCTCCGCTCCAGGTCCCGGCCTGCGCAGTTCACGCCACCGCGTGCTCGGCGATCCACTCCACGAGGGGACGCACGGCTCGCCAGTCCTTCTTCACCTCGCCGACGAGGTCGGGGGTGTGGATGACCGGCTCGAAGCCGATGGTGCGGCCGAGGTGGATCGACTTGTAGCGGAGGAGCTCGATCTTGGGGTGGTCCTTGTCGAACCCGCGCGGGGCGGTCTTGAGGCGGTCGCCGGTGACCTCGTAGCCCTTCTTCTCCGCGACGGCGAGGCGCTTCTCCAGGTCAGCGCCGTAGTGGTCGTGGACGATGGCGTCGCGGAAGGCGGACAGCCGGGGCGGCTCGAACCAGTAGCAGCCGCCACCGGTGCGGATGCCGCGGGGCGAGACCTCGACGTAGTAGCCGGTCTGCGGCGCGACGGCGACGAAGGCTCCCTGGTGGGTCTTGTAGGGGAGCTTGTCCTTCGAGAAACGTACGTCGCGGTAGGGCCGGAAGATCTTGGCGCTGCCGAACTCCTCGGCGAGCTCGTCGGTGAGCGCCTTCATCGGCGCGTGGACCGACTCCTTGTAGATGTGCTTGTGGGCTTCCCAGAACGACTTGGTGTTGTCGACCTCGAGGTCGTCGTAGAAGTCGAGCGCTGCCACGGGGAAACCTTCGAAAGACACGTACGCAGCCTATCGACGTCCGTGGAACGCCAGCCTCAGACGGCGGGAATCTGGATGCCGTCGGCCACCCGGCGGGCGTGCTCGGCCATGGCGCGGGCGATGTTGGCGGACTCGCCGAGGTGGCGGCAGGGGTCGAGCAGGTCGGCGATCTCGGCGCGGGTGAAGTGCTCGGAGACCTCGGGCGACTCCGCGAGGAGCGAGGCGAAGTCGATGTCGTCGACGGCCGAACGCTGGGCCAGCTCGAAGACGACGTCGTGCGCGACCTGGCGACCGATGCGCTCGCCGAGCTCGAGCATCAGCGACTCGGAGCCGATCAGGCCGCCGGAGAGAGCCAGGTTGGCGCGCATCCGGTCCTCGTCGAAGGTCAGGCCGGTGAAGATGACCACGAGCCGGGCGAGTACGTCACCGGCCAGGCGAGAGGCCTGCGCGACCGCGTCCTCGAGGATGCCGGTCATGGCGCCGTTGGCCTCGTGGTCGTGGAGCATCGACTCCATCGCCGGGGCGACGAGCCCGCGCAGCTGGGTGGCGGCCGTGATCACGTCCAACGTCAGCTGCGGGTTGCGCTTGTGGGGCATCGTCGAGGAGCCGATGGTGCCCTCGGGGATCGGCTCGAAGGCCTCGCCGAACTCGGGCTGCATCATCGAGTAGACGTCCTTGCCGATCTTGCCGGCGGTGCCACCGAGCATCCCCAGGATCGAGACCCACTCGACCATGCCGTCGTTGATCGCGCGCGAGGGGACCGGCATCGAGCCCATGTCGAGCCGGGAGGCCGTCTCGGTCTCGATGGCGCGGGCATGTGAGCCGAAGGAGGCCATGGTGCCGGCCGCGCCGCCCATGAGGAGCCGGAAGACGCGGTCCTCGACCGAGCGGAGCCGGTCGACGTGGGAGGCGATCTCGTCGATCCAGATGGCGACCTTGAAGCCGAAGGTGATCGGGACCGCGTGCTGGGAGTGCGTACGCCCCGGCATCGGCACCTCGGCGCCCGCCTCGGCGACCTTCGACAGTGAGCGCAGCAGGTCGCCGAGCAGGTCGAGGATCTTGTCGTGCGCCTGGCGCATCAGGATCAGGTCGGCGGTCTGGGTGATGTTCTGTGTGGTGGCGCCCCAGTGGACCCAGCCACCGTGCTTCGCGCCGACGACCCGGCACAGCTCCTCGACCAGCGGCGTCAGCGGGTGGCTGTGCTCGGCGGTGGCCCTCTCGATCCGGTCCAGGTCGAGCTTGTCCAGATCGGCGGCCTCGGCGATCGCCTCGCCGGCCTCTGCGGGGATCACCTTCACGGCCGCCTCGGCCTCGGCCAGGGCCGCTTCCACATCGAGCCGTGCCTGGAGGCGCGCCTCGTAGGTGAAGAGATCTCCGATGCCGTGGTCGGGGACTCGTCCGTCGGTGAATCGGTTGCTCGAGCCCGCGGGCATGTCGAGTGATCCTTTACGCGTCGTTCACACAATGATTGGAAAACAGAAACCCAATCTTAATGGACGCAAGCCGCAAACACCCGCGATCGTGTGCTGCATCACTTGGATCGTGCAAGTGAACTGAAACAGGCCGTGCCACATGGAACGGCCCGAATCTCTGGAGCGGACGACGAGATTCGAACTCGCGACATCAACCTTGGGAAGGTTGCGCTCTACCAACTGAGCTACGTCCGCAGGTGCGACCAGGATGTTACCCCACACACCCAGCCAGGTGTGAAACCGGTTCAGGAAAGTCGCGTCATCTGGGGATAGCGGGCCGACAGCCCGTCGCCCGCCGGGCCGCGCAGCATCCGGCGTACGGCCCAGGGGAGCGCGCGGGCGGCCAGCCGCCGGACCTCGCGGATCGGGCCGGCCAGGCCGTTCGGGCCCGGCTCCTCGATGACGACCAGCGGTTTCGGGGTGGGGAGGTGGTGGCGTACGCCGAGGGTGTCGAGGACCTTGATCGCCATCAGCTGGTGGCCGGGGGCGCCCAGGAAGCCGTGGCCGTCCCAATAGCCGGCGTCGTCGTACTCGGTCATCCGCCAGAAGTCGACCAGCGTCGCCCCGCGCCGCTGAGCGATCTCGCGGACGGCCTCGTTGTAGACCGCGAAGCGCCCGCGGAGCAGCCGTCCGACAGTGGTCGCCCGCGCGCCGTACGCGGTGAAGACCAGCACCTTCGCGCCGCTGTCGACGAGCTGGCCGATCGCCGACTCGTAGGTCGCGAGCAGGGCATCGATGTCGACGTGCGGCCACATCAGGTCGACCGATCCGCCGTAGATCGTCACCACGTCCGGCTCGAGGGCGATCGCCGCCTCGACCTGCTCCTTGACGATCCGGTCGATCCCGCGGCCGCGGACGGCGAGGTTGGCGTAGGCGAACTCAGGAGTCCGCTCGGCCATCACCTCGGCGACCCGATCGGCCCAGCCGCGTACGCCGTTCGGACGACGTGCGTCGGTGTCACCGACGCCCTCGGTGAAGGAGTCGCCCAGCGCGACGTACCGGCGATATCCGCCGGGGATCAGCGCATCCAGTGCCATGGCCCCGATTCAACCGGGTTTGCGCCAAGACGTACGACTCTGCCGGGGAATCTGTGACAGATGAGGTAGGGGAGATTCCAGGGAAGCCGCAGGGGCCGTGCAGAACGCCCGGCTGCGTTAGGTTTGGCTCGTGCTGCTGAGCGACAAGGACATCTTGACCGAGATCCACGACGGACGGATCGTCATCGACCCGTGGGACGAGTCGATGCTGCAGCCGTCGTCCGTCGACGTGCGTCTGGACCGGTTCTTCCGGGTCTTCGACAACCACAAGTACGCCACGATCGACCCGGCCGTGGACCAGTCCGAGCTCACCCGGCAGATCGAGACCGAGGGCGACGAGCCGTTCATCCTGCACCCGGGCGAGTTCGTGCTCGGGTCGACGTACGAGACCGTGACCTTGCCCGACGACATCGCCGCGCGCGTGGAGGGCAAGAGCTCGCTGGGGCGTCTCGGGCTGCTCACCCACGCCACCGCCGGCTTCGTCGACCCGGGTTTCTCCGGCCATGTAACGCTCGAGCTGGCCAACGTCGCGACCCTGCCGATCAAGCTCTACCCGGGGATGAAGATCGGCCAGTACTGCTTCTTCAGGCTCACCTCGCCCGCCCAGAACCCCTACGGCAGCGAGAAGTACGGCAGCCGCTACCAGGGCCAGCGCGGCCCGACCGCCTCGCGCAGCTTCCAGAGCTTCCACCGCACCAAGATCTGAGCCTCGGGTGGGCGAGGTCTTCGCGGGGCGCTACGAGCTGCTGGAGCCCATCGCGGAGGGAGGCATGGGTGCGGTCTGGCAGGTCAGGGACCGTCGCGAGGGTGACGTCAAGGCTGCCAAGCTGCTCCGTCAGCGTGATGCCTCCTCCCTGCTCCGGTTCATCCGGGAGCAGGCCACCCGGATCCATCACCCGCACGTGGTGACCCCGCTCGGCTGGGCGGGCGAGGACGACAACGTGCTGTTCACCATGCCGCTGCTGCGCGGCGGGTCGGTCGCCATGCTCCTGGGTGACTACGGCGCACTCTCCGAACAGTGGGTCGTGGCTGTCCTCGACCAGACCCTCTCGGGCCTCGAGGCGGTGCACGCCGCCGGTGTGGTGCACCGTGACGTGAAGCCGGGCAACCTGCTGCTGGAGGTGACCGGCCCAGGCGTCCCGCACGTGCGGCTCTCCGACTTCGGTATCGCCGTGCCCGCCGACCAGCCGCGGCTCACCGAGGCCAACGTGACCTTCGGTACGCCGGGCTACATGGCGCCCGACCAGGGCAGTGACCCGGACCCGCGGGACGATCTCTACGCCACCGCCGTCACCGGTCTGCAGCTGCTCACCGGAGCGAAGCCCCCGCACGATCCGGCGTACGTCCCGGCGACGCCGTTGGGCCGGCTGCTGCTCCGCGCTATCGGCCCGGACCGCGCCGCCCGCCCGCAGACCGCCGCGGAGTTCCGCCGACTGCTCGCCGAAGCCGTGCCCGCCCGGCCCTGGGAGCCTGGGGAGGCCGAGGTCCTGGACCAGTACGCCGCTGGGCACGTGCCTCCGCCACCCCCTCCGCCTCCTACGCCTCGGGTCGCTCCGGAGAAGACCGCGGTCCGGCGTACGAAGCAGCACGACGACCGGCCGGTGTGGCCGATCGTCGTGCTGATGCTTGCCGGGATCCTGCTGCTTTCGAGCAGTGCCTTCCTGCTGATCTAGGCGCTCCGCCTCCGGATCAGCAGCACGGCCGCCGCGGCGAGCGCGGCGATGCCGAGCCCGGCGCCGCCGATGCCGGCGACCAGCCTGACGGTGCCCGCGGATCCCGTCCCGTCCTCATCGGCGGCGTTGCTCGCGTCCTCGCCGGATCCCTTGGAGTCCTTGGGAGCGGACTCCTCTGTGCCGGAGGCGGAGTTCAGATTGAGGTCGGCGGTGGGCGGGTTCAGCCCGGAGACCTTCTCGTAGTCGGGCTCGCCGTCTCCGGACTCGCCGAGGGTCTTGATGGTGAGGGTGTAGGGCACGTTGATGTTCTCGTCGAGGCCGTACTGCACTCGGACGTAGTGGATGCCCGGCAGCCCGGTCGAGGCCTCCGCGTCGGAGTTGGCGAAGCGGTTGCGGTAGGCGATCGGGTGGGAGAGGGTGCCGGTGCGCCAGGTGTCCGGGCAGTTCTGGAGCAGACCCGGGTCGCACCAGCTCTCCGGCGACTTGCTGTCGAGGTCGACGGTGGCCTCGCCGCCGAGCGGCCCGATGACGTCGACCTCGACGCCGGCGCCGACGCCCCACTCGCCGCGGATGGCGTCGGTCATCCTGGCGTCGAACTGGGCCTGCAGGTGCTGGCCCCAGCCGACGGGGACGCCGATGACCTGGTTCTCGCCCGGGTTGATGTCGAAGGAGTAGGTGCCGTCCTCGACGATCGGCGCGTTGGCGATCGCGCTGCCCGGCACGACGTCGCCGGTCGGCTCACCCGGGGTCAGGTCGGACCACGCCGGCGCCTCGGTCTGGGGAGGCAGGGCGTCGAGCGCGGCCGCACTGACCGGCGGCTCCTCGTAGACCATCAGCTGGACCGGCTTTCCGGCGATCGCGCCGGCCTCACCGCGACCCGGCGAGGTGGCCAGGACCAGCTCGTCGGCCGTGTTGCACTCGGCCTCGGGGTCGGTGTCCGCAGTGTGGGTCGATCCGAAGACGAGACGGCTGCCGTCGCCATAGGTCCCGCTCTGCACGACCGTCCAGCGGCATCGGGTGAGGTCACCGTTCTCGCCCTTGATGCTGATCTCGGGGCTGAGGTTGCTGACCAGGTCCTCGGACTCGCCCTCGAAGATCAGGCCGAGATGCACCGTGGTGCCGGGGGCGGTGCGCGCGAAGCGGTAGAAGCGCTCGTCACGTGTCTGGACGGTGTCCAGGTATTGCCCGGTCCTCAGCAGGGGAGCGCCGGCCACGTCGGGGGCGCCCTTGACTGGGGTCCCGGTGAACTCGAACGGTCGCAGTGCCCGCTCGGAGACGCCCGAGATCGACTCGCCGATGCCTTCGGCGTCGTCAGCGTCGTAGTAGGTGCCGTTGCCCTTCTCGGCGATGCACTCGAGCTGCTTGCGCGCCTTGCCCGAGACCGAGAGACCGACCACGTCGATCTGCAGGTCGATGCCCCGCGCGGCGATCGCCTGGGCTGCCGGACAGGGGTCGCCACAGGTCGACTCGCCGTCGGAGACGAGGACGATCGACCGCTTGCCCTCGGACCCGATGTCCTCGGCGGCGCGCTTCAGTGCGACCGGGATGGGGGTCTCGCCGTAGGGCTTGTAGCCGCTCACCGCGGATCGCAGGTCGTCACGGTTTCCGGTGCCGGGCTCGACGACCAGCTGAGTGTCCTCGCAGGCCCCCTTCTGCTTGCGCCCGAACACCTTTGCCCCGAACACCCGCATGCCCACGTCGGCGCTCTCCGGCAGGCCGTCGATGACCGTGTTGAGCGCCTGCTTGGCGGCCTGGATCTTGGTGGTGCCCCCGCCGGCCGGCTCCTTCATCGAGCCGGAGGAGTCGAGCACGAGCATCATCCGGCCGTACGTCCCCTGGTCTTGCTCCTCGGTGGCGGCAGCGGGGGCGACGCCGGTGACGGTGACGGTCGCGAGGAGAGCTCCGGCGAGGCCGGTGGCGATCACAAGTCTGTTCCGCATGCCCTGCACCCTATGTTCACTAATGTATACGCAGCAAGTACATTTGCAAATTTCTTGTCTACGTGTGTAGATTGCCTGCATGGGCGTCGAGGAGAACATCCAGCAGCAGTGTGAGCTGTACGGAGAGCCCCTCGGCGACCTCGTGCGACGAGCGACCGCTCCGCTGGGCCTCACTCAGGCGACGACCGCGAAGGTGCTCGGCCTGAGCCCTGCGATGCTGTCGCATCTGATGACTGGTCAGCGGGTCAAGATCGCCAACCCGATCGCGCTCGGACGCCTGCACGCACTGATCGATCTCGGTGCGGCCGCGGGGGATCTCACCACGTCTCAGATCAACGAGCGGCTCGACGACATCAGGGAGCTCTCCTCCGATCTCACTACCGGTGCTCGGGCGGTGGCTGTCGAGGGTGGCGTCGCGGTCCGCGGCGTCCTCCGTGCGGTCGCCTCGGGCCGCGAGCTCCAGCAGGCTGTCGACGCCCTGTGCGACGTCGCGCCCGGACTGGCCGAGGTGCTCGAGATCTACGGCTCCGGCAGCGACGACGAGATCCGGGCCCACTTCGCCTCGATCCGCCACCTCTTCTGAGTGGGGTTGTCGGTGGTCGCCGCTAGGGTCGGGTGGATGAGCGAAGCACCATTCCTGGCCCCCGACGGCCAGACGCGATGCGCGTGGGCCGGGGGAGCGCCGGAGTTCCTCGACTATCACGACACCGAGTGGGGATTCCCGGCCGGCGGTGACGTACGGCTCTTCGAGAAGATCTGCCTGGAGGGGTTCCAGAGCGGGCTGTCGTGGCGCACGATCCTCAACAAGCGGCCCGCCTTCCGTGAGGTCTTCGCCGGCTTCGACTTCCACCAGGTGGCCGAGTTCGACGAGGGCGACGTCGAGCGACTCCTGCAGGACGCGAGGATCATCCGCCATCGCGGCAAGATCGAGGCGGCGATCAACAACGCCCGCCGCGCGGTCGAGCTCGTCGAGGAGCGTGGGTCGCTGGCTGCGTACGTCTGGGGCTTCGAGCCCGAGCCGCTCAAGGTTCCGGAGGTGGTGGCCACCTCTACCGCCTCGATCAGCCTCTCCAAGGATCTCAAGAAGCGCGGCTGGAAGTTCGTCGGGCCGACGACGATGTACGCGTTCATGCAGTCGATGGGGATCATCAATGACCACTCGCTCGACTGCGTGATCCGGGATCGGGTCGAGGCTGAACGGGCGGCGTTCGTCAGGCCCTGACCTGTGCGCTGAGCCTGTCCAAAAGGCGGGGGCCGATCCTTCGTTGGAGCCGAGATGTGTTTAGGCTGTCCTAACTAAGCATTGCCTAACCCCATGAGGTGTTCCCCCGTGATCCGTCGATCCGTACTCATCGCAGCGAGCCTCGTGCTCGCTGCCACCGGCCTGGCTGCGTGCAGCACGGGCGCGACCGACTCCGCGGACGGCTCCGCGGAATCTGCCTCGAAGGCAGACAAGGGCGCGTTCCCCGTCACCGTCGAGCACGCCTACGGCAGCACCGAGATCACCGAGGAGCCGACCAACGTCGCCACCATCGGCTGGTCCGACCACGACGTGGCGCTGTCGCTGGGTGTCGTCCCGGTCGCTGCCCAGGCGATCACCTGGGGCGGCAACGAGCAGCAGTCGACCGACTGGTTCGACGCCGAGCTGAAGAAGGTCGGCGGCAAGCAGCCGGTCCGCTACAACGCCGACACCAGCATCCCCTTCACCGAGATCAGCAAGGCTGCGCCGGACCTGATCCTGGCCACCAACTCGGGCATCACCGAGGCCGACTACAAGAAGCTCAGGGAGATCGCCCCGACCGTCGCCTTCCCCGGTGACCCGTGGCTGACCTCGTGGCAGGACTCGCTCGAGATGATCGGCAAGGCCACCGGCCGGGTCACCCTGTCCGAGGAGGTCAAGAAGGAGACCGAGGACGCGATCGCGCAGGCCCAGAAGGACCACCCGCAGATCGTCGGCGCCAGCTACCTGGTCACCGGTGTCCAGGACAACTCCAAGCTCGGCACCATCGGTCTGTACGGCGCCGGCGACGCGCGTCCGCAGATGCTGACCCAGCTCGGCATGGAGCTCGCCCCGGTCGCCGACAAGCTCGTCCCTGCGGGCCAGTTCTACACCGACGTCTCCGCGGAGAAGGCTCCCGAGCTGGAGTCGGAGGTGCTGATCAACCTCGGCTACACCGAGGGCAGCTTCGAGGCCCTGCAGAAGGACAAGCTGCTCAGCCAGATCCCCGCGATCAAGAACGGCCACTACCTCGACGTGACCGACCAGCCGCTGTCCCTGACCTTCTCCGCCGCGAGCACGCTGTCGATCCCGTACTTCATCGACGAGCTCGTTCCCTCGATCGCCGAGGCGGTCGACGGCGGGAAGGTCAACGTCACCGCGGCTGAGTGAAGCCCGCGTTGACCACACGTACGCCTCTCGCCCCGGCCGACCCGGCAGCAGCTGCCGCCGCGGTCGTCCGGGGCAGGAGGCTGCCCGGGATCGGGCTGATCCTGGCGGCGCTGCTCCTCGCGGCCGTCGCCTCGGTCCTGCTCGGTGCCGAGTGGGTTCCGCCCACCGCACTCTTCGACGACGGCAGCTTCGGGCACGCGATCCTGGAGAACCGGATCGCCCGCACCGCGATCGCCTTCGCCGTCGGCGGCGCGCTCGCGCTCGGCGGCGCCTGCCTGCAGGGACTCACCCGCAACCCGCTGGCGGACCCAGGGCTGCTCGGCCTCAACGCCGGTGCGGCCTTCGCCGTCGTCGTAGCCCTCGTGTACGTCGGTGCCACCGGCCTCGACTCGCTGCTGTGGGCCGCCTTCATCGGCGCGGCGCTGGCGGCGATCGCCGTGCACGGCGTCGCCGCCATCGGCCGTGACGGCGCGACTCCCGCCAAGCTGGTGCTCGCCGGCGCGGCACTGACCGCAGCGCTGACCAGCTGGACCAGCGGCATCCTGCTGATGGACCACAAGGGCCTGGAGGTCTTCCGGCAGTGGCAGGTCGGCACCATCGGCAGCGACTGGGGGGACCTTGCGATCTGCGCCCCGTTCCTCGTCATCGGTGCCGTGATGGCGCTCCTGGGCGCCCGCGTCCTGGACGCGCTCGCGCTCGGCGACGACCTGGCCAAGGGGCTCGGCCGTCGTACCGGTCTGGACCGGGTGTTCGTCGGCATCGCGGTGGTGCTGCTGAGCGGCACCGCCACCGCTCTGGTCGGCCCGGTCGCGTTCGTCGGTCTGGTCGTCCCGCACGCCGTACGCGCCCTGGTCGGTCCCAGCTACACGCTGGTGCTGCCGCTCTCCATCGTCGCCGGCGCCGCGCTCACCGCCATCGCCGACGCGCTGGGCCGGGTCGTGCTGCCGCCCACCGAGGTGCAGGTCGGCATCATGACGGCCGTGGTCGGCGTACCTGCCTTCATCTGGTTCCTTCGGCGTGGACGGATGGCGGGCCTGTGAGCGCGACGACAACTGCCGACCCCACGAGCCCCGTCGACGTCGTACGCAAGGCCCGGCGGTCCCCGCGACGGCACCATGCCTTCGTGGTCGCCGCCTTGGCGGTGGTCCTCTTCGGAGCCTTCGTCGCCCGGGTGCTGCTCGGCAACTTCATCATCACCGTGCCCGACTTCTTCCGGATCCTCGGCGGGGCCGAGATCCCCGGCGCCACCTTCCTGCTGATGTCGGAGAAGCTCCCGCGGGCGATCCTCGGCGTGCTGGTCGG
Organism: Nocardioides sp. NPDC000445; assembly: GCF_040300245.1. Taxonomy (NCBI): domain Bacteria; kingdom Bacillati; phylum Actinomycetota; class Actinomycetes; order Propionibacteriales; family Nocardioidaceae; genus Nocardioides; species Nocardioides sp. NPDC000445. The sequence continues at coordinate 92,870 of NZ_JBEPDH010000018.1, forward strand.
GGTCGCGTTCGGCAGCGCCGGCGCCGTCTTCCAGAGCACCCTGCGCAACCCGCTGGCCAGCCCCGACATCGTCGGCGTCTCGCTCGGCGCGAGCGCGTCCGCGGTCTTCGCGATCGTGGTGCTCGACCTGCAGGGGCTCGCCCTGAGCATCGCCGCGATCGTGGGTGCGATCGCGATCGCGGTGGCGGTCCGGCTCGTCGCCGGCTCCGACGGCAGCTACCGTCTCGTCCTCGTCGGAGTCACCGCGGCGGCCGCGATGACCGCGGTCGTCCACTACCTCTTCACCCGTGCCAACGAGTTCGACGCCCTGCTCGTGCTGCGCTGGCTGACCGGCGCGCTCAACGGCGTCACCTGGTCGACCATCTGGATCCTGCTCGGCTTCCTCGTCGTACTCGTGCCGGCGCTGGTCTGGACTGCCCGCTCGGCCCAGGTCCTCCAGCTCGGCCCGGACGTGGCCACCGGCTTGGGCGTCAGCCGGCGGCGTACGGACCTGCTGCTCCTGCTCGCCGTGCTGCTCACCGCGCTCGGCGTCGCCGCGGCCGGGCCGGTCGCCTTCGTCGCGTTCGTGGCCGGACCGATCTCGCGGGCGCTCAACGGCGGGCGTACGACCCTGGTCGGTGCTGCGCTCGTCGGCGCCATCGTGATGGTGGCGGGCGACTACATCGCCGACTATGCGGTACCTGGCGTCTCCTTCCCGGTAGGCGTCGTCACCGGTGCGTTCGGGGCACCGTTCCTGTTGTGGTTGCTCGCCGCTGGCAGAGCTGGAAGGAAAGCTTGATGCGACTCGCTGCGGAGAACGTGAGCCTCGGTTACGGCGCGGAGCCGGTCGTCGACGGGGTCTCGCTCGAGATCCCGGACGGCCTCACCACCGTGATCGTCGGCGCCAACGGCTGCGGGAAGTCCACTCTGCTGCGCGGGATGGCGCGGCTGTTGAAGCCGATCTCGGGACAGGTGGTCCTCGACGGCAAGGCGGTCCACAAGCAGCCCACCCGCGCGGTGGCCAAGACGCTCGGGTTGATGCCGCAGTCGCCGGTCGCTCCCGAGGGCATCACCGTCGTCGACCTGGTCGGCCGCGGACGCCAGCCCCACCGCGGTGCGTTGCAGCGCTGGTCGCCCGAGGATGACGCGGCGGTCGCGGAGGCGCTCGAGCTGACGGACACCCTCGACCTCGCCGACCGCGTCGTCGACGAGCTCTCCGGTGGCCAGCGGCAGCGGGTCTGGGTGGCGATGGCGCTGGCGCAGCAGACCGACCTGCTGCTCCTCGACGAGCCGACCACGTTCCTCGACGTCGCCCATCAGGTCGACCTGCTCGACCTGCTCCACGGGCTGCGCTCGTCGCGAGGCACGACCGTCGTGATGGTGCTCCACGACCTCAACCTGGCCGCTCGCTACGCCGACCACCTGATTGCGATGAGCGGCGGCAAGGTCGCCGCCACCGGCACGCCCGCCGAGGTGGTCACCACCGACCGCGTCGAGCAGGTCTTCGGCCTGGAGTCCCAGGTCATCGTCGACCCCGTCTCGGGCACCCCGATGGTCGTCCCCATCGGGCGTCACCACCGACCCACCGCTCACCCCCACGCACAAGGAGCCTGACATGCCCATCCTCGCCCGCGTCGCGGTGCGTTCCGTCGAGCGCCTCTCCCCGTCCTTCGCCAGGATCGAGCTGGCCGGCGACGACCTGGCCGACTTCGGCAACGACGGCCCGACCCTCGACCAGCGCATCAAGCTCCTCTTCCCGGCCACCCCGGGCGTGCTGCCCGAGCTCACCGCCGAGGACTGGTACGCCGAATGGCTCGCGCTCCCCGAGGACGAGCGCCCGCGGATGCGCACCTACACGATCCGCTCGATCGAGGGCGAGGGCATCGAGAAGCGTCTGTACGTCGACTTCGTGCTGCACCCCGGCGCGCACGGTCCCGGCTCCGACTGGGCCGGCGCGGCCAAGCCGGGTGACGAGATCCTGGTCGCCGGACCGAAGCTCGGCGAGACCTACGGCGGGATCGAGTGGCTTCCCGGGGACGCGACCCGGCTGCTCCTGGTCGGCGACGAGACCGCCGTGCCGGCGATCGTCTCGATCCTCGAGTCGCTGCCGGCGGACGCCACCGGATCGGCCTTCCTGGAGGTGCCCTTCGCTGATGACGTACAGGAGGTGTCTGCGCCTGAGGGGCTGCAGGTCAGCTGGCTGCCGCGCGAGGGCGCGCCCGTGGGCGGGCCGGCCCTGGCTGCCGTCGGTGGGCTGCTCGGCTTCGAGGCGACGCCCGAGGACGTGACCTCGGTCGAGGTCGAGGACCCCGACCTGTGGGAGACCCCGGACTACTCCTCCTCGGGCGAGGAGGTCACCGGCCCCGACAACGGGTCCGCGAACGGTGCTGCGAACGGCGAGGACGGGCGCTACGCCTGGATCGCCGGGGAGTCCCGGATGGTCACCGCGCTGCGCCGCCATCTGGTCAACGAGCTCGAGATGCCGCGCAAGCAGGTCGCCTTCATGGGCTACTGGCGAGAAGGCGTGTCGATGAAGGGGTGACCCAGCGCATTTTCGAGGCGTACGCGTGGTTAAGTTTGGTGCGCCCAATCAAATAGAAGGGTCTCGGAATGCAAGCAAGCATCCTGGCCGCGGACACCCTGATCCAGGCCAACGCGGTCGACTATCTCCTGATCGCGATCTACTTCGCGTTCGTTCTCGGCATCGGCTTCCTGGCCAGCCGCGGCATGTCGAGCTCGGTCGACTTCTTCCTCTCGGGCAGGTCCCTGCCCGCGTGGGTCACCGGTCTCGCCTTCATCTCAGCAAACCTCGGCGCCGTCGAGATCATGGGGATGTCGGCAACGGGGGCGCAGGTCGGGCTCCCGACCGTCCATTACTTCTGGATCGGTGCCATCCCGGCCATGCTGTTCCTGGGCGTCGTGATGATGCCCTTCTACTACGGCTCGAAGGTGCGCTCGGTCCCCGAGTTCATGAAGCGCCGTTTCGGCACCGGCGCCCACCTGGTCAACGCGCTCTCGTTCGCGCTGGCGCAGCTGCTCATCGCCGGCATCAACCTCTACCTGCTCGGCTCCATCGTGCACGCGCTGCTCGGCTGGCCGCTGTGGGTGGCGCTGATCGTGGCCGCGGTGATCGTGCTGTCCTACATCACCCTCGGTGGTCTGAAGGCCGCGATCTACAACGAGGTGCTGCAGTTCTTCGTGATCGTCGCCGGGCTGCTGCCGCTGACCCTCCTGGGCCTCCACCGGGTGGGCGGCTGGGACGGTCTGACCTCGCAGATCGAGAAGGCCGCGGCCGCCAACCCCGACACCATCGCGCCCGCCGCCGACCAGCTCAACTCCTGGCCCGGCACCGCCCTGACCGGCTTCTCCTCCGACTTCCTCTCGGTCGTCGGCATCGTGTTCGGTCTCGGCTTCGTGCTCTCCTTCGGATACTGGACGACGAACTTCGTCGAGGTCCAGCGCGCGATGGCCGCCAACTCGATCAGCGCGGCCCGCAAGACGCCGATCATCGGTGCGTACCCGAAGATGTTCATCCCGTTCATCACCATCCTCCCCGGCATGATCGCGGCGGTGCTGGTCACCGAGATCGCCAGTACGAAGGCGGGGGAGTCGGTCCCGGGTGGTGCCTCGGGCGAGGGCGTGACGTACAACGACTCGCTGCTCTACCTGATGGCAGAGGTGCTGCCCAACGGTCTGCTCGGCCTGGCGATCACCGGTCTGCTGGCGGCGTTCATGGCCGGTATGGCGGCCAACGTCTCCGCGTTCAACACGGTGGTGTCCTTCGACATCATCCAGGAGTACATCATCAAGGACCGCCCCGACGACTTCTACGTGAAGCTCGGCCGGTGGGCGACCGTCGCGGCGACCGCCATCGCGATCTTCACCGCGATCCTGGCGTCCAGCTTCTCCAACATCATGGACTACCTGCAGACCCTGTTCGGGTTCTTCAACGCGCCGCTGTTCGCGACGTTCATCCTGGGTATGTTCTGGAAGCGGATGACCGCGACCGCCGGTTGGGCGGGTCTCGTCTCCGGCACGTTGGCGGCGGTGGGCGTCGGCATCCTCGCCGACGGCACGCTGGGCGGACTCTCCGTCGGTGTCCTACCGCTGTCCGGTCAGGGTGCGTCGTTCGTGGCTGCCGGTGTGGCCTTCGGCGTCGACATCATCGTCAGCGTGATCGTCTCGCTGGTGACCAAGCCGAAGCCGGAAGGCTCGCTGAAGGGTCTGGTCTACTCCGAGACCCCGAGGGAGGACCTGGTGGACCCGGAGGATGCCGGTCGCCCGTGGTGGCAGCGTCCGGTGCCCCTGGCCGGTGTCGCGCTGGTCATGGTCACCATCCTGAACGCGATCTTCTGAGGAGACTGAGATGTCCAGCGAATCGAACACTGCCAAGACCAACAAGGGTTTCCTCGGCACGCTGCTGTCGCTCTTCGACATCCGCAACGTGATCGGGTCCCTGCTCGCGATCTACGGCATCATCCTGCTGCTGATGGGCCTGTTCGGCGACCCCGAGGTCGACAAGACCGGCGGGCCCAACGCCAACCTGTGGGCGGGCATCGTCCTGCTCGTCATCGGGGCCGTCTTCATCGCCTGGGGTGTGCTCCGGCCGGTGGTGCCGGACGCTCCTCACCTCAGCAAGGAGGAGTAGCCCTTCCTCCTCGGGCTCAGAGCCCGATGAGAGTGATGTCACCACTCACGGTGGTGGTGCGGAGCTCGACGTAGGGCTCGCCCGCGGCCGGTGCGCCAGTGCTCTCGACAGTGCTGGTGCACCGGCCGGTCACCGTGTTGACGTCGGTCCACACCGGGGTGCCGTTCGGGATCCCGATGCGTACGTCCGATGAGGCGCCCTTCACCGAGATCCGTCCCGCGCTGACCGAGTGGATCGCGAAGTCGCCCGCGCCGGTCGAGTGGCTCACGTCGCCCTCGACCTCGTCGATCTCCACGGTGCCGGAGCCGGTCTTGGTGTGCAGGTCGTGGGCGGTACCGACCCGGATGTCACCGGATCCGGACTTGATCGACGCGCGTCCGTCGAGGACATCCGCCTCGATGTCGCCCGAGCCGGACTCGACCTGGAACTCCTCGATGACCCGGTCGATCCGAATGTCGCCCGAGCCGGTCTGGAGCCAGGCAGCGCGGAGGACGCCCTGGGTGGCGATGTCGGCGGTTCCGGTGCGGGCTCGCAGCTGGCTGCGGGCGGGGACCGTCACGCTGATGTCATAGCGCCGCGAGCGGCTGAACGGGCCCTTGTGCGGGTCGACGATGTTGATCGTGTCGCCGCTCTGCTCGACGACCAGACTCTCGGCGTCATCGCCGTCGATCTCGACGACGGTCTCGTCGGTGTCTGTCGCCTGGACCTCGAGATTGCCCTTCCCGAACTCGACGAAGAGCTTGGCGGGCGCCGTGGACATGAAGGTGTACGTGCTCATGATGATGCTCCTCAGGGTGTGCTGATCTACCGGACCGGCCGGGCGGCCGTCCGTGGTGGTGCGTCTGCTGGGTGTCTAGATCTGGCCTAGGTCAGAGCCAGCCGGTCATCCGGCGGTCGGACCGGCCGCGGTTGCTTCCGCGGAACGGGTCGAGGCTGCTCATCGCCTCGTTGACGATGTGGGGGATCGCGGAGAGGTCGACGTCGACGTTGACCGCGTTGTCGCGGGTCGCCGCGCGTACGGCGCCGACGAGCCAGGTGTTGAGCGACTGGCCGGCGTCCGCCGCGGCCTCCTCGGCCTTCGCCTTGAGCGACTCGGGGATGCGGAGGGTCACCCGGGCGAGAGTGTCATCGCCCTCCGGCTCCGGCGGGGCCGGAGGAGTCGGGGGAGCGGGCGGTGTCGGTGGCGTGGGGGCAACCGGCTCGGCGAGCTCGGGGAGGGTGACCCCGAACTCCAGGTCGCGCCCTCGCAGGCGTACGTCCACGTTGCCCGTCGGCAGCTCCGCCGTGATCTCCGCGGCCGCCTGGCTCACCGCCTCCATCACCGCCAGCCGAGCGGCCGGGTCGAGTGCGTAGGTGAGCCGCTCCGCGGTCTCCCGTGCCTCCGGTCCCGATGCCTCGGCAGCGGCCAAGAGGTCCCGTCGCAGGCTGTCGATGTACGGCGTGATGTCCATACGCACCACTATGACATCATCATGACGTCATCACAACCCCAATCTGACATCACGTGATGTCAGCCGCCTCGCCGAGGCGTCACCCCGGTCGGCCGAGAGGGCAGGCGCGTCGGTCGAATGGGCACGCTGGTGCCATCTCGGCCGACGCGGGCGACGTCTCGGCCAAATGACGATGACACCTTGTGAATCGCTCACAAGGTGTCATCGGCTGGTGCAGCGGACTGCTTGGGGTCAGAGGTCGAAGAGCGACCCTGCCTCGTGGATGTCGACGTCGGTACGCGGCGCGTGAGCCTCTCCGCTCACGGCCGGTGCCGGCTTCGGCTCCGGCTCAGCCTTCTCGGGCTCGGGCTCGGGCTCGGGCTCCGGGTCGGGCTCGGCTGGCGTCTCCGCCTCGACCGCCGCTTCTTCGGCGGGTGCAGCCGGGGCCTCGTCGACCACGGCTTCCGGGGCAGCCTCGGCCACGGGTGCGGCCTCAGCGGGGGCGGGAGCAGCCGGAGCCGCGGCCGCGACCGCGCCCTCCGGGGCCTCGATGTCGAAGAGCGAGCCGAGGCTGTCGAAGTCGACGTCGGTCTTCGGCTCCGAGGTCACTCCCGAACCTGCCGCGGGCGCGGCGGGTGCCGCAGGCGCAGCAGGTGCGGCCGGGGCCTCCGTCGCGGCCTCGACCGTAGCAGCCTCGACCGGAGCAGCGGGCTCGGCGGCCATGGCCGTCGTCGGCTCGGGCTCGCTGGCCGGGATGTCGAAGAGCGAACCACCCGCGCTGAGGTCGATGCTCGGCTCTTCGGCGGCCGGCGCCGCAGCCGGCGCCGCAGCCGGGGCCGCCGCGGGCTCGGCTGCCGGAGCAGCCTTCGCCTGAGGCGCCGGTGCGGCCTCCTCGGCCGGTGCGGCCGGGATGTCGAAGAGCGAGCCGCCTCCACCGAGGTCGACAGCAGGCTCCTCGGCGGGCGCCGGAGCGGCCGGAGCTGCCTTCGCCTCGGGTGCGGCATCAGGCTCCGTCTCCTGAGCCGGTACGTCGAAGAGCGACCCACCAGCCCCGAGATCCGCAGCAGGCTTCTCAGCCGGCTTCTCGGCAGGCTTGTCGGCGGGCACGTCGAAGAGCGAGCCACCCGAAGCCGGGGTCTCCTTCTCGGCAGGTGCCTCCGCAGGCGTGTCGAAGAGCGACCCGCCACCGTCGAACAGCGAACCACCGGAGGCCGGCTTCTCCGGCTCGGCGGACGGAGCGGGGGTGTCGAAGAGCGATCCGCCACCCGACGTACCTCCCGAGGCCGGCTCGGCCGGGGCAGGTGTGTCGAAGAGCGAGGACGCGTCGGCCGGAGCCTTCGGGGACTCGGTGGTCTCCGCGGCCTCGGCGGGGGAGTCGAAGAGCGACGAACCCGCAGCGGCGGCGGTGGCGGCACCGGCGGCCGGAGCGGCTTCCTCGGCGGCCGGAGCAGCCTTGGCGGCGGCACCGACCTTCGCGCCCTCGCCCGGGGCCAGCTTGGTCGCCTGCTCGCCCTTCACGGACGCGAGCAGCATCTGCGCGACGTCGAGCACCTCGACCTCTTCGCGTGCGGCCCCGTTGGCCTGGGCCTTGGTGAGTCCGTCGGAGAGCATGACGCGGCAGAACGGGCAGCCGACGGCGATCTGGTCGGCACCGGTGGCGACGGCCTCGTCGGTGCGGTTCTCGTTGATCCGCGACCCGATCTTCTCCTCCATCCACATCCGGGCGCCACCGGCACCACAGCAGAAGGAGCGCTCAGAGTTGCGGGGCATCTCCTTGTACTCCGCACCCGGCATGATCTGCAGGAGCTCGCGCGGCGGCTCGTAGACGCCGTTGTGGCGACCGATGTAGCACGGGTCGTGGTAGGTGATCGAGCGCTTGTGGGCGCCGGCGCCGTCCGCGACCGGGGTCAGCTTGCCCTCGCGGACGAGGCGGTTGAGCAGCTGGGTGTGGTGCACGACCTCGAGCTCGATGCCGAACTCCTTGTACTCGTTCTTCAACGTGTTGAAGCAGTGAGCACAGGTGGTGACGGCCTTCTTGACCTTGAACTCCTTGAACGTCTCGACGTTCTGCTGAGCCAGGCCCTGGAAGACGAACTCGTTGCCGGCGCGGCGGGCGGAGTCGCCGGTGCAGGTCTCGCCGTTGCCGAGTACGCCGAAGGAGACCCCGGCCATGTCGAGCAGCTCGGCCACGGCGCGAGTGGTCTTCTTGGCCCGGTCCTCGTAGGCGCCGGCACAGCCGACCCAGAACAGCCAGTCGACCTCCTCCAGCGACTCGATGTCCTTGCCGACCTCCTTGACGTCGAAGGGCAGGTCCTTGGCCCAGTCCATGCGCGCGTTGGCGTTCATGTTCCAGGGGTTGCCCTTGCCCTCGAGGCCCTTGAAGAGGCCGTTGAGCTCAGAGGGGAAGTTGGACTCGACGAGCACCTGGTAGCGGCGCATGTCCATGATGTGGTCGACGTGCTCGATGTCGACGGGGCACTGCTGGACGCAGGCACCGCAGGACGTGCAGGACCACAGGACGTCCTCGTCGATGACGAAGCCGCCGTCCTCGGGGTTGTAGAACCAGTCGAGCACCTCGGTGTTGCCCCCGGCACCCTCCGGGGCGCCGTCGGCCTTGCCGATCAGCGGCTTCTCCTTGAGATCGCCGTCAGCGGCAGCGGCGTACGCATGCTCACGCAGGCCCATCATCAGCAGCTTGGGCGAGAGCGGCTTCTCGGTGTTCCAGGCGGGGCACTGCGACTGGCAGCGACCACACTCGGTGCAGGTGGTGAAGTCGAGGATGCCCTTCCAGGAGAAGTCCTGGATCGAGCCGACACCGAGGATGGCGTCCTCCGGGATCCGGTCCTCCTCGACGTCCTCGAGGGTGACCGGCTTGCCGTCGATGAGCATCGGCTTGATCGCGCCGAGCGCGGTGCCGAGCGGGCGCGCACCGTCGACAGCAGACGTACGCGAAGCAGGCTCGCGCTTGAACCAGATGTTGAACCAGGCGGTGAAGCGGTGCCAGGCGACACCCATCGTCAGGTGGGTGGAGACGACGGCCAGCCAGATCAGCGCCGTGATGATCTTGAAGGCCGCGATCCCGTAGATGATGTTCTCGAGCGTGTGGATCGCGTCGGGGCCGGTCGGGTAGAGCGCCCCGAAGAACTGCGAGATCGGGAAGTGGAACGCGGTGGCGTGCTCGGCGACCTCGCCGCCGTGGGCCTTGGCGAGGTTGTACTCCGCACCGCGAATGAACAGGATCGCAGCGCTCTCGACCAGCACCATCGCCTCGACGAAGAAGGCCTGCCACTGCGTGGAGCCGTAGAACCGCGTGCCGCGGCCCATCTTCGAGGGCAGGTGGGTCACCCGGTAGATGATCAGCGGGATGATGCCCAGCGCGCCGAGCAGGCCGAGGAGCTCGGCGAGCCACTCGTAGGCGAACAGCTTGCCGATGACCGGGAGCGTCCACTCGGGGTCGAAGAGCTGGAAGTACGCAGCCCCGACCGCCGTCGAGAGCAGCAGGAACGCGGCGAAGGCGAACCAGTGGAGAACGCCGACCCAGGTCCACTGCAGCATGCGCGTGTGGAGGACCGTCTCTTTCAACATCGTCAGGGTGCGGGCGAGTGGCTGGTCGACGCGGCTGATCGGCGTACCGATCTTGATGACCGCGAGCATCGACCGGACCGCCTTGATCACCAGGAAGGCGGTGGCCACCGTTGCCGCAAGACACACGACGATGGCGATGATCTGCAACATGCCTAGGCGCTCCTCATCAGGGGGCAGGACTGCCGGAATGAACCGAGCCTAATGCTTCAGGTCGGCTCGACTGCGTATGGGTGGGTTGATACTACCCGTGAGTAACTTCATAAAGAAGAAACGGCCCGCGACCTGGTCAGGACGCGGGCCGTTTCTTAGGACAGCCTCAGTGGATCAAGGCCTCACTTGTTCGCGTTCACCTTGAACTTGGCGTGACCGATGTTGACGACCGACTTGGTGCCCTCGGTCGCGTCGAGGAGCGTCAGCCGCAGGGCGACGACCTCGACCAGGTTCTTGCTGCGCTCGACGACGACCTTGGTCTCGATCTTGGCCAGGCCGGGGATGTCGACGCGGGAGAGCGCCGACTCCAGCTGGGCGAGGGAGACCTTCTGGTCGTTGATGTAGATGTCGCCGAACTTGGTGCCCGAGATGGACGTCGTGGAGCCCTTGCCCTTGACGAACTTGGCGTTCGCCTGAGCGCGGATGGCCTCGATGCGGATCGCGCCGTCGCCGATGTTGACGCTGGCGACCTCACCGAAGGTGTAGCCCTCGGCGGTGGTCTTGGTCTGGTTCGAACGCTGGCCGCTCGTGAGGCCCTTGACGTCCAGGATGTCGCCCGCCTCGCCCAGCGGAACGCCGGCGATGGACTTGGTCTTCAGCTTGCCCTTGGTGCCGGCGCAGCCGGCGTTGGTCAGCGGGTTCTTGCCGATCTGGACGGCGCCGCCGAGAGCGGAAGCGTCGACAGAGTTGGAGAAGCCGTTGAAGACCGCGGAGAAGGCCTGGCCGTTGATCTCGGCGCGGGAGCGACCGACGATGACCTCGGAGTCGGTGCCGTGGAGCTTGATCCAGATGCCGTTGGCGTAAGCCTGGGCGCCGTCGGCGTTGGTCTTCTCGACGGTGTTGCCCAGACCGATGGTGGCAATGCCCGGGATGACGAGCGGCTTGTCACGGCCGGGGATCGGGAGGTCGATCTTCTGGCCGGGGCCGGCCGGGTCGAGGACCACGTGAGCGATCTTGGCCTTGGAGTCGGCCTTGTAGGCCTTCCCGTCCCACCAGGCCTGGGAAACCGAGCTGAGGCCCTCGACGGTGACCTTGCCCAGCGGGCTCTTGTCGAGCACGACGTCGGCGATCTTGTGCTCCGAGATGGACTTGACCATCGCGCCGGACTTGACGGTGCGCTGCTTGGTGGTGGTCGCACCGATCGTGCCGATGCCGGGCACCTTGGCGCCGGCGGTGTTGTTGTTGACGTCGTAGCCAGCCTTACGGGTGCACCCGATCGTCTGGTATCCGAGGTCTCCCGAGTTGGCCGGGATGCTTCCACCGGTCACGCGGGTGCCGAAGCCGCTCGCGAACAGCCCGAAGGAGGTGTTCGTCAGTGCGGCCTGTGAAGGCGCCGGCACAACCAGAACTGCGCCGACGACGGCGGCAGCGGCTGCGGACAGCGCGAACGTACGGATGCTTCGCATTGTTGGTTGGACTCCGATTCTGCGGTGGGGATCCCCCAAGATCCCCGCAACGGGGCCGTGCCACCTGCCAGATCCGGGGGAACCTGGCGCACTCCCGAGTTAAGGGGTGGCACATCGGGCAAACGAGAGAAAACCACGGAAGTTATCGGGACGGAGGTCCTTTTTCTAGATGGCCCTTCCTAGCCATGGGTAACCCACCCGGGCATACGCAAACAGGGCCGTGACCTCGGCTGAGGTCACAGCCCTGTTCTGGGGTCGCTTGATGACTACGGAGTCAGATCGAGCCGAATTCCGGTGAGACCGTCGACGACGCCGGTGACCGTGTCGAGCACCGGGGCGACCACGTTCTCGCCCAGCGACGGCTGCGTCGGCACGGGGGCCGGGTCGGGTTCGGGCTCCGGCTCGGGTTGCGGAGCAGGCTCCGGGGCCGGCTGTGGAGCCGGCTCGGGAGCCGGCGCCGGATCCTTGTCCGACAGGGTGTCCCCCTCGAGCGGTTCGGAGATCGTGCCGCTGGAGGAGTGGGCGCCGCCGTAGGCCCCGGCGGTGGAGGGCGCGTCGTAGTCGCCGCTGGAGTGCTTGCCGCCGGAGGTCGTTCCGGCGGCGGGCGAGAAGGGGGACGTCGTCTCCGGTGCGATCACGCCGGGGGCGTCGATGATCTTCTGGTCGGCGATGTCGACCACGGGTACGGCGTCGTACTGGCCGGCGTGGGCCTTGAGCTGCTGGGTCTCGACGTCTGGGTCGACATTGGCCTGGGCGAAGGCGCCGATGCCGGCCGAGGCGATCGCCATCGCGGCGAGCGGCAGCAGCACGGCCTTCTTGTTGCGGGCGCGGCTCTTCGGGATCCGGTGCTCCTCGACCACGCCGTTCCGGGTCGGCACCTGCGCGGCGGCGTACGGCGGCATCGCCGGGTTGGCGAACGTCACCGGCCCGGCAGGGTGGAACTGCTGTGCCGTGTAGGGGCTCGGCTGGTAGGCGTACTGCGGCAGCCGGGTGTGCGCGGGCATCGGGCGCTGGTAGGTGGCCCGCGGCGGCTGGGAGTAGCCGGAATCGGAGTGTCGCAGGACGATCGCCGTGCCGGGCTGCGGCTGGGGCGGGTACGGCGTGTACGGCGTGTGATGCGGTCGCACTCGCTCCGCGGCTGGGTTCGTCCTGGGATTGGTGAACCACGACTCGTCCGCCGGGGACACCCCCTCGAGAGCGCGGCGAGCGATCTCGAGGGGTTCGGGCGCGGTGTCGTTCGTGGGGAGCATCGGTGTGGCGGGGTGTCGAGCCGGCGTGGGTGGGACGTTCGAGTGGTCCCCCGTCGCGGGCCGACGATTCGCTTCAGTCATCTGACGCTGTCTCCTGAGCGCGTAGCGAGTGTCGGTTGTGTCGCGCAGCACGTAACGGAACCAGAATCGCGCCGGTTTGTCACCTTCTTCTCGGAAAAAAGTTACTGATCAGCCAAGATGGGCGATCAGTAACTTTTTCTATACATTGAGAGATATTCCTGGCCGGTGGCCTACAGCGCCGCGATGGCCTCGGCGATGCTGAGGACTCGCTTGGCGGACTCGACGTGGAGGGCCTCCACCATCTTGCCGTTGTAGGTCGCGACGCCGCTGCCGGCGGCCTCGAACGCCTCGATGAGACCCTTGGCGTCCGCCACCGCCTGCTCGCTGGGCGCGAAGCCTGCGTTGGCGCCCTCGACCTGGGCCGGGTGGATCAGGGTCTTGCCGTCGAACCCGAAGATCCGGCCCTGCTCGACCTCGGCCGCGTAGCCCTCGGCGTCCTTCACGTTGTTGTAGACGCCGTCGAGGATGACCTTGCCGCTCGCGCGCGCGGCGAGCACGGCCAGCTGGAGGCTGGTGACCAGGTTGGCGCGGGCCGGGACGTGGTCGACGTACAGCTCCTTGACCAGGTCGTTGGTGCCCATGACGAGCACCGTCAGCCGCTCGGAGGCGGAGGCGATCTCCTCGGCGTGGAGGATGGCGTACGGGCTCTCGATCATCGCCCAGAGCTTGGTCTGCTCCGGGACGCCGGCCTTCTCGAAGGCCGCGACGAGGTCGTGCACCTGCTGGGCGCTGTTGACCTTGGGGACCACGATCGCGTCGGGTCCTGCCTTGGCCGCGGTGGCCAGGTCGTCGGCATGCCACTCGGTGTCGGCGCCGTTGATGCGGATGGTGAGGTACTTGTTGCCGTACTCGCCCGACGTCACGGCCGCGGCGGCGTTCTCGCGCGCCTCCGGCTTGGCGTCGGGGGCGACGGCGTCCTCGAGGTCGAGGAGCAGCGCGTCGGCGGTGATCGTCTTCGCCTTCTCGAGGGCGCGCGTGTTGGAGCTCGGCATGTAGAGAACCGAGCGCAGGGGGCGGAAGGTCGTGTCGGTCATCTCAGTCCTCGATCTCGATCGCGTCGTAGAGCTCCTTGAGCTTCGGGTCGATGGCGGCCAGCTCCTCGGCGAGGTCGACGAGCACCAGGCACTGCTTCAGCGAGGCGTCGTCCTCCATCTTGCCGTCGAGCATGACCGCGCCGGTGCCGTCGCCCATCGCGGCGACCACGCGGCGGGCGTGCTTGATGTCCTCGACGCTGGGGGAGAAGACGCGGTTGGCGATCTCGATCTGCTTGGGGTGCAGGCTCCAGGTGCCGACGCAGCCGAGCAGGAAGGCGTTGCGGAACTGGTCCTCGGCCGCGACCACGTCGGTGATGTCGCCGAACGGGCCGTAGTAGGGGTAGATCCCCGCCGCGGCGCAGGCGTCGACCATCTTCGCGATCGTGTAGTGCCACAGATCCTGCTGGAAGACCGCGCGGGTGCCGTGGATGTCCGGCCCTCCATCAGGCCCAGTGACCGGGTCCTGGCGGACCAGGTAGCCCGGGTGGCCGCCGCCGACGCGGGTGGTCTTCATCTTGCGGTCGGCCGCGAGGTCGGCCGGGCCGAGGCTGATGCCCTGCATGCGTGGGGAGGCGAGCGCGATCTCCTCGACGTTGGCCACGCCGCGCGCGGTCTCGAGGATGGCGTGGATGAGGATCGGCTTCTGTACGCCGCCCTTGGCCTCGAGCTGCGCGAGCAGCCGGTCCACGTAGTGGATGTCCTCGGGGCCCTGCACCTTCGGCACCATCACGACGTCGAGCTTGTCGCCGATCTCGGTGACCAGGGTGACCAGGTCGTCGAGCACCCACGGGGAGTCGAGCGAGTTGATCCGGGTCCACAGCTGGGTCTTGCCGAAGTCGGTGTTCTTCGCGATCTCGACCAGGCCCTCGCGCGCGGCGACCTTGTTGTCGGCCTTGACGGCGTCCTCCAGGTTGCCGAGGAGCACGTCGACGGTGCCGACCATGGCGGGCACCTTGGCCGCCATCTTCGGGTTCGACGGGTCGAAGAAATGGATCGCACGACTGGGCCGTGCCGGGATCTCCCGCAATGGTGCGGGGGCGCCCACCGCCAACGGTGCGAAGAAGTCCTTGGGGCTCTTGTGACTCATGCCGGTCACCCTAACGGCCGGCGGTTACCGGCCGGTAGGCGTCTCGGCTTGTAACGATCACGACCGGCGTCGGGAGGGATGGTCCTTGGGAACCTGGGCGCCGTGACGGATCCGGGCGCCGGCGTCGAAGCCGGCGAGGACGGAGCGGACGGTGCTGCGGACCTTGCTGGGGTTCTTCTTGTAGTTGGTCATGACTCCAGAGTGCTCTCGCGGAGCGTTGAGGAGGAGTGGCAGGATTGACTAAGAATGATAGATTCTTGCCATGCCTGCGAAGCCGTCCATCGCCATCCCGATCGTCGACGGGATGACCCTGTTCGAGATCGGGATGCCGCTCGAGGCGCTCGGCTACGACTGGGACCACGACGCCAGCCCGCTCTACGACGTGGTGCTGTGCGGGGACCTGCGTGGGGTGCGTGTCCACGGTGGACCGCGGCTGACTCCGCAGCGGCCGATGGCCGCGCTGGCTGAGTCCGGAACGGTGCTGGTGCCGGCGATCCGTCCGGGCGAGCCGATCAGCCCCACCCTGGTCCGGGCGCTGCGCCGCGCCGCCGCGGGCGGTGCCCGGATGGTCTCGCTGTGCACCGGCGCCTTCGCCCTGGCCGAGGCCGGGCTGCTGGACGGTCGCCGCGCCACGACCCACTGGCGATGGGCGGAGCTGTTCCGGCGTACGTATCCCGGGGTCGACCTCGACCCGCGGGCGATCTACGTCGACGACGGCGTGCTGACGAGCGCGGGCTCGGCCGCAGGGCTGGACCTGTGCCTCCACCTGATCCGCACCGACCACGGCCAGCACGCCGCCAACACCATCGCCCGCAACCTGGTCATCGCCTCGCACCGCGACGGCGACCAGGCGCAGTACGTCGCGGCCGACCCGCTCACCGAACAGGCCCACTGGCTCGACGAGCTGCGCAGCTGGCTTCGGGCCAACCTGCACGAGGACATCACGCTCGAGCGTCTGGCGGCGGCTGCCGCGGTCTCCCCGCGCACCCTCGCCCGGCGCTTCGAGCGCGACCTCGCCACCACTCCGATGCGCTGGGTGGCCGCCGAGCGGATCGCGGTCGCCAAGACCCTCCTCGAGACCACCGATCTGCCGATCGAGCGGATCAGCCACGAGTCCGGCTACTACTCACCGGTGACCTTCCGGGTGGGGTTCACCTCGGAGGTCGGGGTGACTCCGGGGCGCTACCGGTCGCGGTTCTCACGTCGCGAGGTGGGTTAGGCCGGGATGTACACCGAGGTAACTCGGCGAGCGTGCACTGACCTGGTGGAGTTCCACGATGGGAGTGGCGCCTGACCGAGTTACCTCGGTGAGCATTCACCGCCGCTGCCACCAACGCCGCTTCCGGGCTTCCTCCCGGCGGCGTACGTCTGCCCTGGCCGCCTCCACCCGAGCGGCGCGGCGCTCGCGCCAGGCGTCGAGCGTGGCGTCGACGTCGCGCGGCATGGTGATCAGCGGCGGGCCCTCGGGCGCGCCGTAGCGGGCCGCGATGACGCGCTCGTTGAACTCCTCGACGATCCTGCGGGCGCCGTCCTCGGTGGTCTGGGTGTCGAGGAGGCCGTCGAGCTCGGCGTCGTCCTTGCGGAGCTGGACGGATCGGGGGAGCACCACGATCTGCTCGCGCTCGACGAGCTGCTTGACCCACCAGTCGGGATCGTGGTCGCGGTCGAGGTTCTTGATCGGCTTTCCGGCGCCGGGCAGGTTGTCGAACTCGCCACGTTGGATCGACTGCTGCACCTGGAGGTCGACCCACTTGGCCTGGTCCTGGATCCGGGCCGCGGCTGCCGCCTTGCTCGCCGCGTCGGAGAGAGGGGGAGCCTGGGTCTCCGGGCGCTCCTCGGGCCGGTCCTCGCTCGTGGGCATGTGATCACCTCCAGCGCGGGAAAGTTTACCCAGCGCTGGTTGTCCGGCGGGGCAGCAGGAGCAGCAGGCCGGCGACGAGGGCGGTGATGCCGCACACCGCCCACACCGTGAGGTAGCCCGAGAGCGGCGCGTGCGCCTCGCCGGCGATGGATCCGTCCGCGGCGAGCGCGATCGCGAAGACCGCGGAGGCGATGGCGCCGCCGACGGTCTTGGTGGCGTTGGTCATGCCGGTCGCGAACGCGGTGCGGGAGGACGGTGCGGCCGCGGCGGCGGCCGCCGGCAGCGAGGCGACCAGGGCACCCGAGCCGAGCCCGACGACGGCCATGTTGAGGAGTCCCTGGCCGGTGGAGTCATGGAACGGGAGCCACATCAGATAGCCGGTGGCCACCAGGAAGCAGGCGACCGCCTGTGCCCGCACCGGCCCGAGGAACCGGGCCCACAGCGGCAGCGTGAAGGCGGAGATCGCCATCGCGATCACGTACTCAGCGATCAGCAGCGACACGAACGACGCATCGGCGCCCAGTCCGAATCCGGCCTCGTCAGGTGACGTACGCGCGAAGGTCGACAGCGGGATCTGCGCTCCCAGCACCGACATCCCGAAGAGGAACGCGGTCAGCTGGATCGGCCACTGCCCGCGCGAGACCAGCAGACGTACGTCGATCAGCGGCTCGCGCCCGCCGGCATCGTCCAGCGCGGTCTCGATGCGCCAGAACGGGACCAGCGTGAGCAGCCCCAGGACCACGAGACCCCAGGCGAGGAGGGACCCGGCCCCGAGGACGCGTACGCCGACCAGGCCGGCCATGACCAGGCCGAGCACGAGGGTCAGCACCGTCAGCCCGAGCCAGTCGAACGCGCCGCCGCTGGTGCCGGAGTCGGGTTCGATGCCGACGGCGATGACGACGAAGACGGCGGTCACGGCCACGGCCGGGAAGGAGAGGATCGCCCACATCGGGAGGATGCCGACGAGGGCGCCGGCGGCGATCGCGCCGATGATCACCGAGACCTGCAGCGCGCCGACCAGGACACCCGCGGCTCGGCGGGTCAGGGCGGTGTCGCCGCCGGTGCGCTTGTGGACGATGGCGACCTCGAGGGGCAGCCAGATGACGTAGGCGCCCTGGATCGACCAGGCGACCAGGAACGAGCCGAAGTCGGGGGCGACCACGGTCCACCAGGTGGCGAGCGCGGTGATGCCGGTCGCCAGCAGCAGCACCTTCTTGTGGCCGATCAGGTCGCCGAGCCGGGCGAGCGGGGGCACGCACAGCGCGGAGACGATCAGCTGCCCGGCCTCGAGCCAGTTGAGGTCGGCGTCGGAGACGCCGAGGTGGTCGGCGAGATCGGAGAAGATCGGGGTGTAGTAGCCCTGCAGGATGCCGCTGGCGAACTCGACGGCCACCAGGAACCCGACGATCACCCAGATTCCGCGGGCGGCCTTCTCGACGCCGGTGCGCTGGCTTTCGGTGGTCACAGTGACTCGATCAACCTTCGGTAGAAGCGGATCCCGTCGAGGTAGTCATCGACCCTGATGTTCTCGTCGGCGGCGTGGATGGTGGCGCGCTGGGCGGCGGTCATCCGGAACGGCGCGAACCGGTAGACCCGGTCGCTGATCTCGTAGAAGAAGCGCGAGTCGGTCGCGGCCATCACCGTGTAGGGAGCCGGCACCGCCTCCGGGAAGACGTCCGCGATGGTCTCGGTGATCTTCGCGAAGGCCTCGTCGCGAGGCGAGACCGGGGACGGCTCACCCGCACGTACGACCTCGATCTCGACCTGCTTGTCGCCGATCGCGGCACGCAGCCGCTCGACGACCTCGGCGACGGTCTCGCCGACCATGATCCGCAGGTTGACCCCGGCCGTGGCGGCCGAGGCGATGACGTTGGCCGCCGGGCTGCCCTCGAGCGTCGTGATCGCGACGGTGGTGCGGGTCAGCGCGGCGGGCTCGGGTCCGAGCCGGGTCAGCAGCCGGGCCAGCGCCGGCGCCAGCCGACCCGCGTTGGCCAGGACAGGTCGCATGGGCTTCGCCGCGTACGGGGCGATCTGCTCGAACATCTCGACCGTCGGCACCGGCAGCCGGACCGGCATCGACATGCGGTCGAGCCGGGTGATCGCGCGGGCGAGCCGCGCGGTGGGGCCATTCTGGCGTGGGGTGGAGGAGTGGCCGCCGTCGCCGGTCACCGTGAGGCGTACGTCGGTGGTGCCCTTCTCGGCGACGCCGACGACCCCGATCGGCGCGGCGACGCCCGGGAAGGCGTCGAAGGCGACCGCGCCGCCCTCGTCGAGCACGAACCACGGCTCGACCCCCTGGTCGCGAAGCTCCTGGACCGCAGCCCGCGCGGCCGCGCCGGTCGTCTCCTCGTCGGAGCCAAACGACAGCCAGACGTCGTACGCCGGCTCGAACCCGTCCGCGAGGAGCCCCTCGACCGCGGCGCAGATCGCCACCAGCTGCCCCTTGTCGTCGAGCGTGCCGCGCCCGTGAATCACGCCGTCGACGATCTCGCCGCCGAACGGGTCGTGGGTCCAGACGCCTGCGATCGGGACGACGTCCTGGTGGGCCATCAGCACGACCGGCTTCTCGGCCGAGGCGCCGGGCCAGCGGAAGAGGAGCCCGTGGGTGCCGACCGGGGTGAGGTCGAGGGCCGCGTGCAGCAGAGGGAAGTGCTCGCGCAGCGCCTCGTGGAGCTGCTCGAACGCCTTCTTCTCCGCGCCGGAGCCGTCGTTGACGGTCGGGGCTCGAAGTGCGGCCTGAAGAGCGGCGACGGCATCGAGTGTCATGGCCGCAACCTAGTCGGCCGTAGCGGTGCGGATCACCGTGGTGGCGTCTCCGTCACCAGTTTGTGGCCTTCCCTGCGCCGGGCAGCGGCACGTCGCGCGGGTGGATGACGTAGGTGACCCCGTCGGTCGAGGTCTGCCAGACCCGCTCGAAGTTCTCGCGGGTGTAGACGTTGCGCACCTCGTCGTTGGAGGAGTGGTTGGGGTCGTAGACGATCGGGTCGCCCTCGGCGGTGAAGCCGCCGATGACCAGCAGGTGGCCGTCGGTGCCGTAGCCCGACTCCGGCATCTCCTCGAGCTCCCAGCTGGCGGAGACGACCAGCGGGAAGCCGGCCGCCACCAGGGCCTCGGCCTCGGCCAGCGAACGCAGCCGGGTCACGAACCCGTCCAGACCCCAGCGGCCGGCGTAGGCGGTGTTGAACGGCCAGTTGCCGGCGCCCTCGTAGGCGTAGTCCCAGGTGTTGATCGCGGCGTAGGCGACCTGCGGGTCGCCGTTGGGTGCCTCGATGTCCGTCAGCTCGCCCGCCGGGACCTCGTGACCCCAGTGGTACTGCACCATCGTCGTCGACGTCGGTGAGCACCAGACCTGACCGCCGCCACCGAACTCCGGGTATTCGCCGCGGTGGATGTTCTGGCTGAACGGCGGCACCTTGAGGTCCACCTCCCGGTCGAGGGTCGGCGTGCTGGTGCCGGGGTAGGCGGAGTCGGGCAGGTACTCGTTGGTCAGCGTCGAGACCGTTCGCAGGCTGGGGGAGACGGTCGCGCCCTCGGGGCGCAGCAGGGTGACCCTGGTCTGGAACGCCTCGGGCTCCTTGCCGGTCCGGGCGACGTACGTGTCGGTGTAGAGCGCCGCGTCGGTGTCGCTCTGTCCTTCGACGGAGGTGCGGTGGATGTCGCCGGCCGCGAAGTCGTCGCCGGCCGTCCAGCGACCCATCACGAACCACTTCGTCCAGGTGCCGTCCGCCTTCCGCCCGCGGAACCGGATCTCGGCCCAGGTGCCGGTCGGGGTGTCGACGTCCCACGAGGTGACCGACTCGTCGATCGGGTATCCGGTCGTGACCACGGGCGAGGTCCACGTGCCGTACTCGTAGGTCTTGGCCGTGCCGTCGCCGAACGGGTCGGCGTAGGTGGTCGTCTCGCTGCCGCGGCCGATCCGGAGGGTGCCGTGCCGGTCCGGGCGCAGGTTGCTCGACCTGCCCTTCGCGAAGTCTTCGAGGCTGTTCCACCGGGTGAGGGTGATGTCGGTGGGCTGGGTCTCAGGCTCGGCCGCGTGGACCGGAGTCGTGGGCGCGACCAGGACGACTGCGGCGGCGAGCGCGGCAACGTACGCGAGGCGGGACCGAGGGCTCATGCCCGGCACGCTATTCCTCCTCGGAGGGCCGGGCCATGACATTTCGGCAGTCCGACTCCCGGGAAACTTCGGTGCCGGCTGGCATCCTGGTCGTCGTGAACAACTTCGCATCCGACGGCTGGTTCAAGGACGAGTTCCACAAGAGGTACTCCGAGTCGGCCAAGGAGATCGGCCGGTTCAACCTCGCCGTCTTCGGTAAGACCGGGGTCGGCAAGTCGACGCTGGTCAACGCCGTCTTCGGGGCGGAGGTGGCGAAGACCGGGATCGGCGAGCCGGTGACGAAGGAGTCGACGCTCTACCTGCACACCAGCGGGTTCTTCGGGCTGCTCGACACCCAGGGCCTGGAGATCGGCGTCGAGGGCGACCGGGTGATCAAGGATCTCGCCAAGCTGATCCAGGAGCGGCGCCGCAAGCCGCAGTCCGAGCAGATCCACGTCGCCTGGTACGCCGTACGTTTCGCCGACCGCCGCTTCGAGGACACCGAGGCCGCCTTCATCCAGAAGCTCGCCGACCTGGGGCTGCCGGTGGTGCTGGTGATGACCCAGGTGCCGACCTCACCGACCGGCGCCTACCACCCGGACGCGGTCGAGTTCGCCCAGCAGATCGACGCGCGCGGGCTGCCCGTGCACGGGGCCCGGGTCTACCTGACCAACGCCAAGGCCGACGACTTCTCCGGCCAGCAGGTCCACGGGCTGCAGGAGCTCGTCGATGCCACCTTTCGATGCGCGCCTGCAGGGGTCGAGGAGGCCCTCACCGCGGCGCAGAGGGTGGATCTCAAGCGGAAGCAGGAGCAGGCGAACACCGTGATCGCGGGTGCCGCGACCGCGGCCGGGGCGGCCGGAGCCACCCCGATCCCGTTCTCCGACGCGGTCGTGCTGGTGCCGATCCAGCTCGGGATGATGGCGCGCATCTCGGCGATCTACGGCATCGAGGTGGACAAGGCCGCGATGGCCTCGATCGCGGCCACCGCGGCCGCCACCCAGGCCGGCCGCACCGTCGCCGGCAACCTGCTCAAGATGATCCCCGGGTTCGGCACCGTCGGTGGTGGGGCGATCAACGCCACCGTGGCGGCGGGCTTCACCGGCGCGATCGGCGCCGCCTGGTCGGCCGTCTGCGTCAAGCTCGGTGAGGGCAAGCTGCGCGGGGTCAACGGCGCCCTGGACACCGAGAGCATCCGGACGCTCTTCCTCGACGAGCTGAAGACCCAGATCTCGAAGCTGAAGCTCCACGCCAAGGAGAAGTGAGGCGGGTGGTTCCTTCGTCAAGGTATGCAGCCGAAGGAACACATCCCGTGCGGAGATCCGCCGGGGAAGCGTGCTCTCGCCTGCATACCTTGATGGAGGAACAGCTCACTCCGCCATGGCCGCCTCGTACGCCGCGGCGAGCTGCTCGCTCGCCCGCGGAGCGTCCGGGTCGGGACGTGGCGTCCCCAGATGGAGCTCGCGCAGCTCGTCCATGAACGACTCCACCATCCCGGGACCGGCATCGCGCAGCAGCTCCGCGCGGACCCGGAGCTGCCGGGTGCCGTCGCGATGGGCGAGCCCCCAGTTGCCGAGAGCGACCATGATCGGCAGCGTCTGGATGCCCGCCTCGGTCAGCGCGTAGGCGGCCTTCTGGCCGCGGCCGGCCTCCTCCTTGGTGAGCAGACCACCCTCGACCAGCTTCTTCAGCCGGCTGCTGAGGATGTTGGAGGCGATGCCCTCCTCGGAGCTGCCGAGCAGCTCGCGGAAGTGGCGACGGTTCCCGAACATCACGTCGCGCAGCACGATCACCGACCAGGGGTCCCCGAAGACCTCCACGGCTGCGTTGATCGGGCAACCCGATCTGGGCTCGCTCACTCGGTGTCTCCTGCACTCGGAAATAGTGGTTGCAATCTGCAATCGGGAAGTCTACTCTCGACGCCAGTGATTGCAAAGTGCAACCACTATGAACTCGAGGGAGACGGACATGTCACTCGTACGCGCTCACACCATCGGCGTCTCGCTGGACGGCTTCGCCACCGGCGACGGCCAGAGCCTGGAGGCGCCGTTCGGCCACGCCGGCATGCGGCTGATGGAGTGGTTCTTCCCGACCAGGACCTTCCAGAACGCGACCGGCCACCGGGAGCGGATGGAGGTCGACCCGGCCGCCGATCCCGACGACGCCTTCGCCGCCCGCGCCTGGGAGGGCATCGGGGCCGAGATCATGGGCGCCGGCAAGTTCGGCCCTCCGGGATGGCAGGACGACGCCGACTGGACCGGCTGGTGGGGCGAGGAGCCGCCGTTCCACACACCCACCTACGTGCTGACCCACCAGCCCCGCGAGTCGATCGAGATGAAGGGCGGCACCGTCTTCCACTTCCGCGACGCGCCCATCGAGGAGGTGCTGGCCGAGGCGCAGGAAGCGGCCGCCGGCCAGGACGTACGCATCGGCGGCGGCCCCTCCTCGCTCCGGGACTTCCTGGCCGCCGGTCTCGTCGACCACCTGCACGTCGCCGTCGTCCCGATCATCCTGGGCCGTGGCGTACGGCTGTGGGACGGGCTGGAGGCGCTGGAGGACGGCTACGAGGTGGCCTCGACCACCACGCCGAGCGGCGTCACCCACATCACCTTCGACCGGACGCAGGTGGCCCGATGAGCACGGTCCTGTGGCACTTCTCGATGTCGCTCGACGGATTCGTCGACGGAACCGAGCCGGGGATGGCGTGGCTGAACGACGTCACCGGCAAGCCCGGTGTCGAGGAGGCGTACTCCTCGCAGCTCGGTGCCGTCCTGGGCGGCCGCAAGGGCCACGACGCCTACCCCGACGCGATGCCGTACGGGGACTGGCAGGGTCCGGTCTTCATCCTCACCCACCATCCCGAGGACGCCCGGCCGCAGGAGCACGTCACCTTCCTCAGCTGCGACGTCGGCGAGGCGCTGCGGATCGCGGTCGAGGCGGCCGACGGGAAGAACGTCGAGGTCCATTCCGCCGACATCGGCCGCCAGCTCCTCGAGCGCGGCCTGATCGACCGGATCGACCTGCACGTCGCGCCGGTCCTGCTGGGCGACGGCATCCGCCTCTACGACAACCCGGGCGGAGCGCCGATCAAGCTGCACAACCTGATCGGCGACGACCCGCATCTGGAGGTCGACCTCCGCTACGCCCCGGTGCGTCCGTGACGCTCCGGGGTCCGCGGTCTCAGACCTGGCAACCGGCCGCTCGAGCGACGGCGAAGGGGTAGGACTGCGCCGGGCCGGTGCCGTAGTAGTACGGCGAGCACAGGTAGGCCCAGGTCCGGGGGCCGACGATGCCGTCCACCACCACCGAGGAGTCCCAGTAGCGCCACGAGGTCTGACGCGAGATCACGGCCTGCCGGGTCAGGTTGCCGTACGCGCCGTCCACCACCAGATCGATGCCGGGCTGCCAGTTGAGCAGCGTCTGGATGTAGCGGACACACGTGCCGTTGCCGCCGTAGGAGTAGTTGTAAGACGTGCAGGTCGCGGCCTGCGCCGGTGCGGGGGCGGCCATGCTGGTGACGGTCGCGCCGGTGATCGCGATGAGGGTCGCGGAGACGATCCCGGCGATCCGCCGCTTCCACGTACGCGGGACGATGCTGGTGGTTGACATGTTCTCTCCTGGACCGTGCGGTGGTGTCGGCTTCGGGCCGACATCTCGACGCGTCACGCTAAACGCCTCCCGCCCGGGCAGGCACCCAACGAATTCGCGGAAACGAACCGCCGTCGGGGTCGCTAGGGTGCGGGAGTGGTCAGCCTGTTCTCGCTTCCGCTCCTGCAGACGCCGCGCGCCCGGGTGGCGCGCACGATCCGGGCCGTGACCGGTGGTCCCGGCCCGCTCGCCGGGAGGACCGTGCTGATCACCGGCGCCAGCTCCGGGATCGGTGAGGCGACGTCGTACGCCGCGGCTCGACGGGGCGCGCACGTGCTCCTCGCCGCGCGCCGGGCCGAGGAGCTCGAGCGGGTGCGGAAGAGCATCGAGCAGAGCGGTGGGCGGGCGTCGACGTACGTCGTCGACATGGCCGACGGTGACTCGATCGATGCGCTGGTGGAGCAGCTGCTCGCCGAGCACGGGGCGGTCGACTACCTGGTCAACAACGCCGGCCGGTCGATCCGGCGGTCGCTGGAGCTGACTCACGACCGCTTCCACGACTTCGAGCGGATGATGGCCGTGAACTACTTCGGTGCGGTCCGGCTCACGATGGGCCTGCTGCCGGCGATGCGCGCCCAGCGGTTCGGCCACCTGGTCAACATCGTCACCTGGGGCAACCAGATCAAGGCCCCGAAGTTCGCCGCGTACATCGCCGCGAAGTCGGCGCTCGACGTGTTCGGCCGGATCCTGAGCCGTGAGGCCTACTTCGAGAACGTGACCTGCACCAACATGCGCGTCGCGATCGTGCGTACGCCGATGATCGCCCCGACCGCTGAGTACGAGGGTCGCGGCGAGAGCCCCGAGGAGTGCGCCGAGCGTGTCGTTCGCGCGCTCGAGGACCGGCCGGTGACGGTCGACGGCGCCTTCGGGTCGGTCTTCGAGGTCCTCAACATCCTCACCCCACGGCTGGCCGATCTCGCCATGGCCGTCTCCCACCTGCGTACGCCGGACTCTGCTGCCGCACGCGGGACGGCTCAGGTGCGGGACTGACTGACTGACGCCTGGCCGTCACCAACGGCCGCGGTGGACGACGTCCTCGAGCGGGGTGCGCTTGCGGCGGGTGGGGGAGCCCTTGGCGCCGCCGGACGCGGGGTGGCCGATGGTGACGGCCCCGATCGGGTCGAACGCGTCGGGGATGTCGAACGCCTTGCGGACCGCGGCGTCGGACTCGGGCGGGATGCCGAAGTAGAGGGCGCCGAGGCCCTCGTCGACCACGGTCTGCAGGATCAGCATGGTCGCCATCGCGGTGTCCATGTGCCAGAACGGCATCGGCCAGTGGGCCTCGTCGCGGTCGGTCCAGCCCTTGTCGGGCTGTGCGTACCGGTCGAGGTAGGCCTCCTTGGAGGAGCAGGGGATCACGATCACCGGGGCCGTCATCATCCCCGCCAGCCAGCTGTCGGGGTCGTCCACGTCGGCTGTCGCCTCCCAGTAGCGGCGTACGTCCTCGGGGGTGTCGAGAACGAGAAAGGCCCAGCCCTGGGAGAAGCCGGCCGACGGCGCCCGGGTGGCGTTGTGCAGGATCTTGTCGATCACCGCCGGGTCGACCGGATCGCCGGTGTAGTTGCGGACCATCTTGCGGCGACGTACGACCTCGGAGAACTCCATAGGCACAGTGTCGCGTCTAAGGCGTGGAGCCCGTGTCCTAGGTCGGAAAGTAAGGCGCCCGGGTCGGTAAGTAGGGCGCGCGACCGATTCGGGTGCCTACCTCAGCGGAGGAGTCTTCTCGATGTCAGCAGAACACAACTCAGCAGGAGATCGAGATGTACACCACCGTAGGTTACGAAGCAGAGGTCAAGTACCGCCGCCAGCAGATCCAGAAGGACCTGGCCAAGCGCCAGCGGGCCACCGAAGCCCGTCAGTCGCGACGCACCCGCACCCGCTGAGATGGGGGCGCGTGCCGGAAGGCAGGACTTGAATCAACGCCGAGCAGGAGGGATCCCGCTCGGCGTTGCTTCATGTCCGGGGCAGGGTGGTGTCCACCCCTGGGCCGACACCGAGTTGTCGGAAGGCGCGATGATTGCGCCCATGGCGCAGAGTGCCGAGAGGCTGGTCGGGCGTGATGCCGACCTGGAGACACTGGCAGGGCTGGTGGGGCTGGACGGCACCGTGCAGCCGGGCGGACGAAGGCATGTCCTCCTCGCGGGCGACGCCGGTGTCGGGAAGACCCGCATCCTGCGCGAGCTCCGCGGCCGTGCCGCCGCCGACGGCAGGCAGGTGCTGGTCGGCCACTGCCTCGACTTCGGCGACAGCGCCGAGGCGTACCTGCCGTTCACCGAGATCCTCGACAACATCACCTCCGCGCTGCCCGACGTGGTCGCGCAGGTCGCCGACGTACATCCGGCGCTCCTGCGGATGGCGCCGGTCGCCCGCGCGCTCGGCGGGGCTGACACCGCCGTCCAGGAGGCGCTCGACCGGGGCAACCTCTTCGCCGCGATCCACTCGCTCCTGGAGCGCGCGGCCGAGAAGGCGCCGCTGCTGGTCGTGGTCGAGGACACCCACTGGGCCGACCAGTCCACCCGTGACCTGCTGACCTTCCTGTTCACCCGGCCGTTCGACGGCCCGGTGACACTCGTCGCCTCCTACCGCGCCGACGACCTCCACCGCCGTCACCCGCTGCGCCGCCAGCTCGCCGAGTGGACCCGGCTGCCGTCCGTCGAGCGGTTTCACCTCGGCCGGCTCTCGGACGATGACGTACGTGTCCTGGTCGGTGAGCTCGCCGGCGATCTCGCCGACGGGGTCGACGTCGAGAGCGTCGTACGTCGCGCCGACGGCAACGCCTTCTTCGTCGAGGAGCTGGTGCAGGCCGCCGGTGCCGAGGAACTGCCCTGGGACCTCGCCGACCTGCTCCTGATCAGGCTGGACCAGCTCGACGCGACCGCGCGCGAGGTCGTCGACACCGCCAGCGCGGCCGGCCGCGACGTCAGCGACGAGCTCCTCGAGGCGGTCGCCGGCCTCGACCGCGCCACCCTCGAGGCCGGGCTGAGGCAGGCGATCGAGCGGGCGATCCTGGTGCCGCGCGAGGACGGCTACTACGTCTTTCGGCACGCGCTGCTCGGGGAGGCCGTCTATGACGACCTGCTGCCCGGCGAGCGGGTCCGGCTCCATCAGCGGTACGTCGAGGCGCTGAGCCGCGACCTCACGACCGGCAGCGCGGCCGGTCTCGCGCGTCATGCCCGTCTCGCCGGCGACCACGAGACCGCGCTCGCGGCCGGGATCGCCGCCGGCGACGAGGCGGCCGCCGCCGGTGGTCCCGACGAGGCCTCGCAGCACTATCAGCAGGCGATCGCCCAGCTCGCCGGTCGTGCCGACTCCGAGCACGACACCCAGCGCCTCGTCGATCTGGTGGTCAAGGCCAGCGATGCGATGGTGGCCGCCGGGCACGCCGACCGCGCCGGGAAACTGGCTCGTGAGCAGCGGGAATCACTCCCGGCCGACGCTCCCGGCCTGTGGCGCGCGCAGCTGATGACGGTTGAGATCGAGACCAGCTTCGCCTACGTCAACGATGTCCGGGTGGGGGCGCTCGCGGAGCAGGCGATGGCCGAGCTGCCCGAGGACGCCCCGCCGCTGGTGCGGGCGCGGCTGCTCGCGGCGTACGCCCGGTCGCTGATGATCTACCGCCGTCACGAGGACGCCGAACGAGCCGGCCGAGAGGCGCTGGCGCTGGCCGAGGAGCTCGGCCGGACCGGCCTCGCCGCAGAGGTCACGGCGACGCTGGCCGGGTCGTGGGGACGTCCGCCCCAGCGGTGGATCGAGCCGCTCCGTGAAGCGGTGGCGCGGGCCGCCAAGGTCGGCGCCCTGCACCCGGAGTTCCGGGCCCGGCTCCAGCTCGCCTTCGCCCTCGACGCGGCCGACCGTCGCGACGAGGCCGGCGAGAGCTACCGCAGCGCCTACGAACTCAGCGTGGAGCGGGGTGTCCCCTGGGCGCCGTACGCCTTCGACGCCCGGATCGCCTGGCTCGACTACCTCCACACCGCCGGCCGCTGGGACGAGGCGCTCGCGCTGACCGACGCGTACGGCATCCCGCCGGTGCTGTGGCCGTGGCTGGAGTCCAAGCGGCTGATGATCGAGCAGGCCCGCGGCGCCGACGTCGGTGCCGAGGCGCGGCGGCTGCGGCCGTCGTGGAAGCAGGAGGTGGCCACCGCCAGCGAGTCGGCCCCGATGGAGATCCGGGCCGCCGCGGGTCGCGGAGACATCGACGCGGCGATCGAGGCCTACGACGCCGGCGTCGCGGCCCTCACCACCGGCTGGGGAAAGTGGTTCGGCGCCCATGCCCGGCTTTCGGCGATCGCCGTCGGTGCGATCGGCTCCGCCCTCCCTGCCGTCCCCGTCGGTGCCCGCCCGCAGGTGATGGCGCAGGTGGACCGCATCGTGGAGGCGGGCACGCGGCCCGTCGAGACGGAGCAGCCCTGGGGGCTGGAGGGGCAGGCGTGGTCGGCGCGGCTGCGGGCCGAAGGGCTCCGTGCCCACTGGCTGGCCGGCATCTCCGTGCCCGAGCAGGCCGAGCTCGTCGAGGCGTGGCGGGCGACCGTGGCCGCCTTCGAGGCCTTTCCGCACGTCCACGAGCTCGCCTGGTCACGGGTCCGGCTCGCCGAGATCCTCCGGGCCGGTGGCGACACCGCCGGCGCGCGGGTGCTGGCAGACCAGGCCAGGGAAGCGGCGAAGCGGCTCGGCGCGCGGCCGCTCCTCGACCACCTGCTCACCCTCGGCAGCACGCCACAGCGGTCGACGGCAGGTCCCTCCGGCGAGCTGACCGCCCGGGAGAGGGAGATCCTCGCCTTGGTCGCGGCCGGGCGCAGCAACGGCGAGATCGGCAAGCAGCTGTTCATCTCGACCAAGACCGTCTCGGTCCACGTCTCCAACATCCTGGCCAAGCTCGGCGCCTCCGGTCGCACCGAGGCAGCGGCCATCGGACGCCGCCGGGGGCTCGTGGAGTGATGCTGATCACGGCCGAATGAGGCACCCCTGACGTACGCCTAAGGCAGGCGCCTCATGCGTGGCCCTACCTCAGGAGCTGAGTCTGGATGCATGACTTACACCAACCAGATCAGCTACGACGCCGAGCTGGCCTACCGCCAGCAGACCATTCGCCGCGCGACCGCGGCCGACCGTCTTGCCCGCCAGGTGAAGCGCCGCCGTCCCCGCCGGATGGACTCGATACACAACTGAGTCCTCGGAGGTCGGTAATGCGGGAGAAACCCGGGCCCGGAGGCGCGATGATAGGGGACATGGCGCAAAGTGCTCGGTCATTCGTAGGTCGCGACCCTGAGTTGCGCACCCTCACCGGGCTGCTCGGCGTCTCGTCCGCCGAGGAGTCGGGCTCGACGTCGGGCCGGCGCCAGCACGTCCTCCTCGCCGGTGACGCCGGCGTCGGCAAGACGCGTCTGCTCACCGCGCTGCGCGACCGCGCCGTGTCCGACGGCTGGCAGGTGCACGCGGGGCACTGCGTCGACTTCGGCGAGAGCGCCGTGGCGTACATGCCGTTCTCGGAGATCCTCGACCGGATCGTCGCGGACCTGCCCGACGTGGTCGAGCGGGTGGCGGCCGACTACCCGGCGCTGGCCAGGCTGAGGCCCGTACGCCGCGTGATGGGCGCCAACCAGGGAGCCGCCCCGACCGGCACCGACCGCGGGCAGCTCTTCGACGCCGTCCACACCCTCTTCGAGGCGGCCGCCGAGAAGGCGCCGCTGCTGGTCGTGGTCGAGGACACCCACTGGGCCGACCAGTCCACCCGCGACCTGCTGACCTACCTCTTCACCCGGCCCTACGTCGGCCCCGTCGCGATGGTCGCGTCCTACCGCGCCGACGACATCCACCGCCGGCACCCGCTGCGCCGCCAGGTCGGCGAATGGGGCCGGCTGCCCGACGTCGAGCGGATCGTCCTGGAGCCGCTCTCCGACGACTCGGTGCGACTGCTGGTCCACGAGCTGGCTCCCGGCAAGGTCGACGCCGAACGAGTCGTACGCCGTGCCGAAGGCAACGCCTTCTTCGTCGAGGAGCTGGTGCAGGCCGGCTGCGACGAGGATCTCCCGGTCGACCTCGCCGACCTGCTGCTGGTGCGGCTGGACCGGCTCGACGGCTCGGCCCGGAGCGTGGTCCGCACGGCGAGCATCGCCGGGCGCCGGGTCACCCACGAGCTGCTCGCTGCCGTGACCGAGATGAAGACCGACGAGCTCGATGACGCCCTGCGCACCGCCGTCGAGCAGAAGGTGCTCGAGCCGACCGGTTCGCGCTACACGTTCCGCCACGCGCTGCTCGCCGAGGCGGTCTACGACGACCTGCTGCCCGGTGAGCGGGTGCGTCTGCACGCCCGGTTCGCCGAGGTGCTGAAGGAGACGCCCGGCCTGGGTGCGGCCGCGGAGCTCGCGCTGCACGCCAAGCACGCCGGCGACCTCGCGACCGCGCTACGGGCTCGCATCGCCGCGGCCGAGGAGGCCCGCAGCGTCAGTGGCGTCGGCGAGGCCGCCCACCACTACGAGAAGGCGCTGGGCCTCGCCGCCGACCCGAAGGTCGCCCAGGCAGCCGCGGTCAACCTGGACCGGGTCTACGAGCGCGCCGCCGACACCCTCATCCTCGCCGGACTGCCCTCGCGGGCCGACGCGATCCTGGCCGAGCGGCTCGACGCCATCCCGGCCGGCCAGTCGGTGGGGCGGGCGCTGCTGCTGGCGACCCGGGCCGAGGCGGCCCTCGCGATGGAGAACGGCGACCCGCTCACCCACTCCCACGACGCGATGGTCGCGCTCCCGGCCAACGCGGAGCCGAAGGCGCGGTGTGCGGTTCTCGCCGTGCGCACCCGCACGCTGGTCACCTTCCGCCGCAGCGAGGAGGCCGAGGCGGTCGGGCTGGAGGGCATCGAGATCGCCGAGCGGCACAGCCTCTCCAAGCTCGCCTCCGACATGGCCACCAGCCTGTCGATGCTCAAGGTCCGCACCGGCCGCGGCGGCGGTGACAAGGTCGAGGGCTTCCGGCAGGTGCTGCGCGAGACGATCGAGCAGGCGCGACAGGTCGGATCGACGTACGCGGTCAGCCGGGGGCTGTTCACGCTCGGCCGCTCCTACGACGAGGCCGGTGACTACGCGGAGGCGCTGGGGTGGTTCCGGGCGGTGATCGACGACGTCGGCGGCGAGTCGCTGCAGTGGTCGCCCTACGCCGCCGCGGCCCGTGCCGACATCGTCCGGATCCAGATGGTCCTGGGGGAGTGGGACGAGGCGCTCGAGCTGACCGGCGGCAACCTGCCGGACGCGCCGCCGATCCCGGTCGCGCTCCTCGACATGCTCCGGATGATGATGGAGCAGGCGCAGGGGGCATCGGTCGGTGACGCGGCCAACGCGCTGCGACCGTTCTGGACCCAGGAGGGCCTGGTCGCCCTCTACGGCTCGGTCGTCGAGATGACCGCGCTCGCCCGCGCCGGCGACCCCGAGGGAGTGCTCAGGGTCTACGCGGAGACGGTCGAGACCCTCTCCCAGTTCTGGACCGAGTGGTTCGGCGGCCGCGTGCGGCTGGCGGTCGTGGCCGCCTCCGGCATCGCGCAGATGCTGCCCTCGCTGCCGGCGGCGCGCTGGCCTGCGTTGGTGGAGGCCGTCGACGGGCTGCACAGCGACGGCGAGCAGGTGGTCGCGCAGTACGAGCCCGGAGAGTGGGGTCCGGAGGGCCGATCCTGGACCGCCCGGCTGGAGGCGGAGGTGCTCCGCGTCCACTGGCTGGCCGGCATCGACGCCCCGCCCCAGGAGACGTTGCTGGCGGCGTGGGAGCGCGCCGAGCAGCAGGTCGAGGCCTATGGCGACGTCCCAGGTCTGGCCGCCGTCCGGACGACGTACGCCACCATTCAGCGGGCCATGGGCGATGTGGCCGGCTCGCGGGTGACCGCCGACAAGGCCCGGACGACCGCGAAGCGGCTCGGCCTGCAGCCGTTGCTCGACGAGCTGAGATCGCTCGGCGCGACGGCGGTCAAGCAGCAGCAGGCGACGTCGACGTCGCTGACGCCGCGGGAGAGCGAGATCCTGACGCTGGTGGCCGCGGGTCGCAGCAACGGCGAGATCGGCAAGCAGCTGTTCATCTCCACGAAGACGGTTTCCGTGCACGTCTCGAACATCCTCGGGAAGCTGGGCGCCGGGAGTCGCACGGAGGCAGCCGCCATCGCTCGTCGTCAGCAGCTGATCAGCTGAAGTTGTGGTGCTCGGTAGGAACCTGTGGCTGAATTGTCACCATCACCACGGCGGGTCGAGGAGCAGATGTGAAGCAGGGCGGGCAGCACCCGATCGCAGCCGGAGTCACGGCGCTCGTCGCGGCCGCGGTCGGGGTGGGACTGATCATCGGGATCGGGATGTTTGTCGGCGCCAACATCCTGGGCCTCGGTAGCGGCGGTGGCGCCGACGACCAGGCCACCGACCCGGACGCTGGTGCCTCGCTCTACGTTCCGTCGCCCAAGCCGACCAAGACCGCGAGCGGGCCGGCGATCACGCTCAACGCCTCGCCCACGAGCGCTCCGGACAAGCAGGCGGCCTCCACGAGCCCGTCGCCGTCCGAGACCGTTGAGAAGAAGCCTGCGCAGAAGGAGATCACCCTCCAGGCCGGAACCGTCCAGGCGGAGCCGATGGAGCGGATCGACCTCAGCGGCATCTACCCGCGCGGCGAGGGAGCCATCCTCCGCCTGGAGCGCAACGACGGCCAGGGCTGGGAGGAGTTCGGGATCCCGGACGTACCGGTCACCGGCGAGCAGTTCTCCACGCCGATCCAGTCCGGCCGGATCGGGAAGCACAAGTTCCGGATGAAGGACATCGACACCGGTATCTACTCCAACGTGGTGACCGTGACGATCGGCTGAGACGGAGCCGAGGATGGAATAGGCCATCGCTCGCTTGGTTGTATGGAGACATGACGGTTCCCACGATCAAGCTCAATGACGGCACTTCGATCCCGCAGTACGGTCTCGGCGTCTGGCAGGTTCCGCAGGACGAGACCGAGCAGGTGGTGAGCCAGGCTCTCGAGGTCGGCTACCGCCACATCGACACCGCGCAGATGTACCAGAACGAGGCCGGAGTCGGCGCCGCGCTGAAGAGCGCCGGACTCGCCCGCGACGACGTCTACGTCACCACCAAGCTCAACAACTCCCAGCACGAGCCCGCCAAGGCGAAGGCCTCGCTGGAGAGGTCTCTGGAGCTGCTCGGCCTGGACCGCGTCGACCTGTTCCTGATCCACTGGCCGCTGCCGACGCAGCACGACGGGACGTACGCGAAGACGTGGGAGGCCCTCGTCGGCCTCCGTGAGGAGGGCCTGACCACCTCCGTCGGCGTCTCCAACTTCCAGCCCGACCACCTCGACAAGATCGTCGCCGAGACCGGCGTCGCGCCCGCGGTCAACCAGATCGAGGTCCACCCCTACTTCGCCAACGAGGCCGCTCGCGCCGCCACCCTGGCGCACGGCGCGAAGGTCGAGTCGTGGTCCCCGCTCGGACAGGGCGGCGGTGAGCTCACCGACCCGGTGGTCGCCGAGATCGCCTCCGCCCACGGCAAGTCGCCCGCCCAGGTGCTGCTCCGCTGGCAGATCGATCGTGGCGACATCGTCTTCCCCAAGTCCGTACGCCGCGAGCGGCTCGAGGAGAACCTCGCGATCTTCGACTTCGAGCTGAGCGCCGACCAGGTCACCGCCCTCGCGGCCCTCGACAAGGGCGAGTCCGGCCGCTCCGGCCCCAACCCCGACACCTTCGACTGGATCCCGTCCTACTGATCCCCGCCTCTCGCCGAGTCGGCCCGTCCTGACGGGCCGACTCGGCCTGGTTTTGGCCGGCGTTGGAATAGGGGGCGTAGGGTCTTCGTTGTGGAGAGTGAACGAAGTTGAGTTGATCCGACTCAACTTGTTTGCAACACTCGGCGGCAGCAGTCGCTGGGCGGGTGCAGAACAACCCAAGTCTTCCGGGGTCTCCCCAGGGAACACAGTCCACATACACACAGCTTCAACAAGCGGAGGTAGCAAAGATGGCACGTGCCGTCGGTATCGACCTCGGGACCACCAACTCGGTCGTCTCGGTTCTGGAGGGTGGCGAGGCCACCGTCATCGCGAATGCCGAAGGCGCCCGTACGACGCCTTCCGTGGTCGCGTTCAGCAAGTCCGGTGAGGTGCTGGTCGGTGAGGTCGCCAAGCGCCAGGCCGTCACCAACGTGGACCGCACGATCAAGTCGGTCAAGCGTCACATGGGCACCGACTGGAAGGTGTCCATCGACGACAAGGACTTCACGCCGCAGCAGATCAGCGCGTTCGTCCTGCAGAAGCTCAAGCGCGACGCCGAGGCCTACCTCGGCGAGACGGTGACCGACGCGGTCATCACCGTCCCGGCCTACTTCTCCGACGCCCAGCGCCAGGCCACCAAGGAGGCCGGTGAGATCGCGGGCCTCAACGTCTCTCGCATCGTCAACGAGCCGACCGCGGCCGCGCTGGCCTACGGCCTCGACAAGGGCGACGACCAGACCATCCTCGTCTTCGACCTCGGTGGCGGCACGTTCGACGTGTCCCTGCTCGAGATCGGTGAGGGTGTCG
The DNA here is from genome assembly GCF_040300245.1 of Nocardioides sp. NPDC000445. Classification (NCBI taxonomy): domain Bacteria; kingdom Bacillati; phylum Actinomycetota; class Actinomycetes; order Propionibacteriales; family Nocardioidaceae; genus Nocardioides; species Nocardioides sp. NPDC000445. The sequence continues at coordinate 127,712 of NZ_JBEPDH010000018.1, forward strand.
TCGAGGTCAAGGCGACCTCCGGTGACAACCACCTCGGTGGTGACGACTGGGACAACGCGATCGTCAAGTGGATGGTCGGGAAGTTCAAGGCCGCCAACGGTGTCGACCTGGCCGCCGACAAGATCGCCGCCCAGCGCCTCCAGGAGGCCGCCGAGAAGGCGAAGATCGAGCTCTCCTCCTCGCAGAACACGAGCATCCACCTGCCCTACATCACCCACGGTGAGTCCGGCCCCCTCCACTTCGAGGAGACCCTGACCCGGGCGGAGTTCCAGAAGATCACCGCGGACCTGCTCGACCGCACCAAGAAGCCGTTCGAGTCCGTCCTCAAGGACGCCGGCGTCGCCCTCAAGGACATCGACCACGTCGTCCTGGTCGGCGGCTCGACCCGGATGCCGGCCGTGACCGACCTGGTCAAGAGCCTGCTCGGTGGCAAGGAGCCCAACAAGGGCGTCAACCCGGACGAGGTCGTCGCCGTCGGCGCCGCGCTGCAGGCCGGCGTGCTGAAGGGCGAGGTCAAGGACGTACTGCTCCTTGACGTCACCCCGCTGAGCCTCGGTATCGAGACCAAGGGCGGTGTCTTCACCACCCTGATCGAGCGCAACACCACCATCCCGACCAAGCGCTCCGAGATCTTCACCACGGCTGACGACAACCAGCCGAGCGTCGAGATCAAGGTCGCCCAGGGCGAGCGCCCGATGTGGTCGGAGAACCAGCCGCTGGGCAACTTCGAGCTCACCGGCCTTCCGCCGGCGCCGCGTGGCGTGCCGAAGATCGAGGTCGCCTTCGACATCGACGCCAACGGCATCGTGCACGTCTCCGCCAAGGACCAGGCCTCGGGCCGCGAGCAGTCCATGACGATCTCCGGCGGCTCCGCGCTGTCGAAGGACGACATCGACCGCATGGTCAAGGAGGCGGAGCAGTACGCCGAGGAGGACGCCAAGCGTCGCGAGTCCATCGAGATCCGCAACCAGGGTGACAGCCTCGTCTACACCACCGAGAAGTTCATCACCGACTCCGGCGACAAGGTCCCGGACGACGTGAAGACCGAGGTGCAGGCCGACCTGGACGCCCTGAAGAAGGTCCTCGAGGACACCGAGGCCGACAAGGACGCCATCCAGACCGCGATCACCAAGCTCGGTGAGTCCTCGCAGAAGATGGGTGCGGCCATGTACGCCGCGGCCGAGGCCGAGCAGTCCGCTGCCGGCGGTGCCACCGGTGCGACCGGTGAGGCCGACGACGACGTCGTCGACGCCGAGATCGTCGACGAGCCCGTCGAGGGTGAAGAGGGCGACAAGAAGTGACGAAGCGCCGCCCCGGCGGGGCGGAGGAGGCCGTCGAGGAGACGACCACCGAGGCCCCGCCGCCCGAGACCGAGCCCGAGACAGAGGCTGGCGAGGAGTCGACCGACGATTCCGAGGTGGACGCTCCTGAGGGCGACGCCTCGGAGTCGGACGACGCCGCCGAGACTGGATCCGACGAGGATGGCTCCGCCGAAGCGGCGGAGGACACGGCGGACGAGGCAGACGACGAGGACGACGTGATCGTTGACGACAGCGAGGTGGACTTCATGGGCGATGCCGCCGACGAGGTCGACAAGCGGGTCGCCGAGCTGACCACGGACCTGCAGCGTCTCCAGGCCGAGTACGTCAACTACAAGAGGCGGGTCGACCGTGACCGCGAGCTGGTCTCGCAGAACGCGACCTACAAGGTGCTCACTCCGATCGTGGAGGTGCTCGACACCATCGACCGTGCCCGCGAGCACGGCGAGGTCGACGGCGGCTTCAAGGCCGTCGCCGACCAGCTCGAGAAGATCGTGACCAACCTGGGTCTGAAGAAGTTCGGCGAGCCGGGCGATGTCTTCGATCCCAACCGTCACGAGGCGCTCAGCCACATGGGCACCGACCCGGAGGTCGAGGAGACCTCGGTCAAGCTGGTCGCCAAGGCCGGTTACATGATCGGCGACCGGGTGGTCAGGGCCGCGCAGGTCCTGGTCGTCGACCCGGAGTGACCCGGAGTGACAACGATGGGTGGCCGAGGCTGTCGAGAGATCGACAGCCTCGGTCGCCGAGAAGAAGGGAGGAGGGGCTAGGTGGCTGAGAACGACGGGATCCGGCCGGACTGGATCAACAAGGACTACTACGCCGAGCTGGGTGTCAAGAAGGACGCCTCGGGCGACGACATCAAGAAGGCCTATCGCAAGCTCGCGCGGGCCAACCACCCCGACTCCAACCCTGGCGACGACGCCAAGCACGAGAAGTTCAAGAAGGTGGCCGAGGCCTACGACGTCATCGGCGACGCCGAGAAGCGCAAGAAGTACGACGAGGTTCGGACCCTCGGCGCCTCGGGCGGGTTCCCGGGCGGCTTCGGCGGCACCGGTGGCGGCCGCGGCTACAACTTCGACGACCTCTTCGGGGGCGGTGGCGCCCAGGGCGGTGGCCTCGGTGACATGTTCGGCGACCTCTTCGGCGGTGCCGGCGGCGGTGGAGGCTTCGGTGGGCGGCGTACGACCCCGAGGGCTCGGCCGATCAAGGGTGCCGACGTCGAGACGAGTGCCACGATCGGGTTCACCGACGCGCTCGACGGGGTGACCATCTCGCTGCGGCTGACCTCCGACGCCGCCTGTCCCGACTGCAACGGCACCGGTGGCAAGCCCGGCACCAAGCCGCGGGTCTGCCCCGAGTGCGAGGGCGCGGGCTACGTCGTCAACTCCGTCGGCGGCGCGTTCTCGATGAACGAGACCTGCCCGCGCTGCGGTGGCCGCCAGCTGATCTACGACGAGGCGTGCCCGACCTGCCACGGCTCCGGTCGCGGCACCTCCGCGCGCACCATCCAGGCGCGCATCCCGGCCGGCGTCAAGGACCGTCAGCGGATCCGGCTCAAGGGCAAGGGTGCCGCCGGTGAGAACGGTGGCCCGGCCGGTGACCTCTACGTCACCGTGCACGTCACGCCCCACCGCGTCTTCGGCCGCAAGGACGACAACCTCACCATCGACGTGCCGGTCGGGTTCGACGAGCTGGCTCTCGGCGCCGAGGCCAAGCTGCCGACGCTGTCCGGCTCGCCGGTGACGCTGCGGATCCCCGCGGGGACCCCCAACGGACGCACGTTCCGGGTCCGCGGCAAGGGGTTCCGCCGCTCGGACGGCACCGTGGGCGACCTGCTCGCGACCGTCGAGGTGCAGATCCCGGCCGTGCTCGACGCCGATGCCAAGGCCGCCGTCGAGGCCTATCGGGCCGCGATGGCCGGCAAGCCCCTGCGTACGTCTCTTCTCGAGGAGTCATGATGAGCGACGGATTCGGCAGCCCGGCGCCGGATGCCGCGGTCTACGTGATCAGCGTCGCCGCGGAGCTGACCGGGCTGCACCCGCAGACGCTGCGTACCTATGAGCGGATGGGCCTGATCACCCCCGGTCGCACCGGGGGCGGCGGGCGGCGCTACTCCTTCCACGACATCGAGCTGCTGCGCTCGATCGCGGACCTCACCGCGGCCGGTATCGGCATCGAGGGCGTGCGTCGCATCCTCGCTCTCGAGCAGCACGTCGACGCCCTGCGCCGACGCAACGAGGAGCTGCTGCACGAGCTGGCCGCGACCCGCGAGGCGCTCGCCCAGGCGAGGGCGGCGGCGCCCGAGCCGAAGGGTCCCACCAGCAGGCTTCCTGCGGTTCGTCAGGCCCCGCCAGGACAGGCGATCGTGGTCTGGCGGCGCCAGCAGGGTTAGCACAGTACTAACTGATCGCTCGATAGATTTGTTGGCGAGTTGTGGATTTCGGGTAAAACCGATGTGGGTTCGACACCCGCATACTGAGGAGTAAGCCACGGGTGTCGGACCAACCCCCATATGGTCGGGGCACTTGTGGCGGACCCGGTGGAGCCGACCCGAGACGGACCCGCCGGGTCCTTCCAATTTCAAGCGAGCCACGAGATCGCGACGCAGGAGCGAGCTCGTTAGCGAGACGAGATCGAGCAGCGGCGCGGCTGAGCTTGCGAAGCCGCGACCCGCGTGTCGAGATCTACACATTCCGGGGCGGTCGGCGAGCGAAAGTTCAGTTCGGGAACGTCCCGGCCTGCGCCGCCGCCTTGCAGGACCGGTTGCCCGGAAGCAGCTCGATCTCCAGGTTCGGCAAGGTCACCTTGCCCTCGATCTGGGCCTGCCAGACGTCGCCGTAGACGGAGTTGAGGTCGGCGACGGTCGCGTCGATGCCGGTGAAGCCCTGGCCGTTGTTGTGGCCGCCGTTGCCGCTGGCCTGGTACCAGCTCGGGTCGAACGCCTGGGGCAGGCCCATCGGGTTGGCGGCGTACGGAGCGCTTCCCGGGTTGGTGGTCAGGTCGGTGGAGGCCAGCCCGATCTGGGCGACGCCCTGCAGGTTGATGCCCGGGGCGGCCGCGGCACGGAGCTGGGTGATGTCGAAGACGGCCATCTGGGCGTTGATCTCGTTGGTCGTCGGGTCGTCGTCCCCGGAGGTGAGCCGGATCGTGTAGCTGCCGAGCATCCCGACCTCCTCCACCCGGGAGAGGCAGAAGCCGTTCATTGTCGCGCTCGCGAAGCCGGCACGCAGGACCGGCGTCCAGTCGCCACCGCTGCTGGCGGCCGCCTGGGTCTGCACCAGCGAGGTGCCGAAGGCGGCGTCGGCCGCGTGGATGTTGGTCGAGGAGAACGTCGAGCTGCCGTTGTTGATCGTCAGCGTGGGGCTGAAGACCGCGGACGCGGAGGACCCCATCGTCGCGACCATCCCGGCGAGCAGGCCGAAGCCGACCGTCGTCGCCGCGACCATGCGTCGCCATCGTGTGCCGTACGTGATCATCCCGCGGTCACCGTGATCGTCGTGTGGGGGAGCTGGATCGAGTTGAGCGGGTTCGTGGTGCCGCCCGGGGGATAGACGTACGGGTCGTTGCCCGCGTTGTTGTCGTGGGTGAACAGGTAGTAGAACTCCAGGTTCGCCGCCAGGATGTTGTAGTCACCGCCGGCCGCGAGGCCACTGAGGATCGCGGTGACGAGGTCGTTCCAGCCGCCGGTGCCGTCGCCGGCGAGCGTGCGGATCTTCAACCGGCACGAGTCACCGTTCCAGCCGGCGGTGCAGATGGTGTTCTTCTGCGAGGTCGTGGTCAGGCCGGCGGCGATGATCAGGAGGCCGGCCAGGTTGGTGACCGTTCTCCACGGGATCGCCACCCAGGAGTCGCCGGTGGTGAGCAGGTTCGTCTTCACGCCCGGCCCGCCGACGGTGAACGGGCCGTCCGGGGCGATCCGGAGGGTGTGCGCCACCTTCGCGCTGGGGGCGGGCGTCGTCGTCGACCGTGCGGAGAGCACCGGAGCGCCGAAGGAGGCGACGTTGTTGCGGAAGACCAGGTCGCTGAAGGCGATCTGGAACAGGCACATCGAGCCGGTGGCGGCGTAGTAGTAGGTGAAGCCCTTGTTGCTGTCGCAATTGCCGTCGCTGCTGTTGGTGTAGATGCCACGCACGTCGGCGGCCACGTTGGTGGTGCTGCTTCCGTTCGGCTCGCCCGCGGTCAGGATCCACCGCGTCCCGGACAGGCAGGGGAACATCCGGGTCCCGAAGAGGCGGCTCTGGAAGGCGCCGTTGTCGCCGCTGTTCTTGAGCGGTACGACCTGCCGCCGCTGCTGCGGGTTGCTGCTGCCCGGCTGGTCGCACTGGAACGGCTGATAGCTGTTGTTCTGGCTGTTCGCCGCGGCCCGGTCGTCGGGTGAGGGCCACAGTGCCGAGGACATGATGAGGAGCGCGATCGCGGTGACGACGACGAGGCGTTGCTTGCCGACGGTGAGCTGGTGGGACACGGCGGTCAGCCGCCGGAGGTGACGCGCTTGGACGGCCGCGGCTTCTTCTCGCCCCAGGACCAGATCATCGAGCCGCCGATGATGCCGAGGACGGAGCCGAGGACGAAGCCGCCCAGGTTGGCGGTCGGGAACGCACCGAGCGCGATCAGGAACGCGACGATCCCCGAGAGCGACTTGTAGTGCGGCGCCAGCCAGGTGACCAGCCCGAACATGATCAGCGCTCCGCCCATGACGTAGCCGGCGGAGTACGACCAGCCGCCGGTCAGCGCGATGCCGATGTCGAACGACATCCAGTAGATGATCCAGGCGCCGGCCACGATGAGCCACAGCGCACCCCAGAAGGGTCGGGTACGCCGCCACGCGCGGAACCACGATCGGGCCGCTGTGAGGAACGCGCCGAACCGTTTGCGGCGTACGTTCTCCGCTCGGGAGTCGGTGGAGAAGCCGAGGTCGTCCGTCAACGACCGGGTGGTGGATTCGGTCATGAGCAGTCTGCCTGTGTCTTGGCCCCGGGGACGACCCTGAGGCTCAGCTTCGGCAGGGTGATGTTGCCCTTGAGGTTGAGCCCGTAGCTGTTTCCGTTGAGGCCGGCCACGTTGAGCTGGCGGGCGTAGAGACCGAAGGCACCGGCTTTGGGCAGCTGGTTGGCGTTGCCCTCGAAGGCGAGACCGGCGGAGTCGCCGACGGTCTCGGCCGACTGGCCGAGGTTCATGCCGGAGATCTTGTTGCCGTAGCCGCTGAGCGCGTCGGCGTTGATGAAGAGGTTGGTCGCCGAGATCGCGTTGCCGAGGCTGCCGTCGGTGAGCTTGCCCGTGCTCGGGTCGGTGGTGGTGCCCGTCGGGATCGTGCTGCCGCTGTAGCTGTCCGGGATGTCGTCACCGGCGGTGATCATCAGCGAGTAGCTCCCGACGAGCGGGATGTTCTCGGTGGCGATCCCGCACAGGCCGGCGAGCTTGGCCTGGTGGATGCCGAGCTCGGTGACGCCGCACTGGGTCTGTACGTCGGCGACATCGGGATCACAGTCCGTGGCCCCCTGGCGGCTGGTGGGGGCGAGATAGCCCGCGGCGTGCTCGGCGTCGAGGTAGTTGGAGTAGAGCTTGAACTTGGCGTTCCCGGTGGTGAAGTTCACCGCCAGAGCGTTCTGCGAGACCGCGCCGAACATGGCCACGAGAGCGGCGCTCCCGACGATCATCAGCGGCAGCGAGCGCTTGCGGCTGCCGCGACGTACGGACTCCGCATCCGCCTTCATCTGTGCCGACTGCTCCACGGCGCGGTCGACGGCGGTGTACGTGGCGCGGTAGATGCGGCCGGTGAGCCGGCCCCACGCGCCGAGCACGCCGGACTCCTCGCCCCAGGGTTCGGGCCGCTCGAAGCGGCGGGCGCGAGGGCTCATGCGACCGCTCCGCTCCGGGCCGGCTTGCCCGCCGCCTTGCGAGCGCGCTTGCGGGCGTCCTTCTCGGCCATCTTGGCCAGCTGCTTGTCGGTGTAGGGGGTCCAGGCGACGATCAGGGCGCCACCGGTGACGCCGGCGACGGTGCCGATGATCAGGCCGCCGAGGTTGGCCAGCGGGAGGGCCGCGATGGCGAGCGCGACCGAGACGATCCCGGGGAACGTCCGCTGCGCGGGCATGAACATCGCGATCAGCGCGGCGGCGGCCATGGCGAACGAGATCAGCACCGGCGGCAGGGTCCTGTCGCCGAAGGCTGCGAAGATCGTGAAGTCGAGCTGCTTGGAGAGCATCGAGGACCCGATCATCCACGACGACCACAGCAGGATCAGGCTCCCCCAGAAGGGGCGGGTGCGCCGGAAGCCCTTGAAGCCGCGCGGGATGGGGACGGCGGCTGAGGTGCTCACGGTGGGTGCGTCGGGTTCGACGGGCGTCTTGTCAGGCATGGGGTTCTCCGGCGGGGGCTGGGGCAGAAGGTGTTGGCGGGCGCTCCGGAACGCCCGCCAACTACTGCGGGCTGATGAGGTGGAGTGCTACGGGTTGAGCGTGATCGACAGGTTGTCGAGGCTCAGCGAGCTCAGCTGAACCGCGTACGCCTTCGCCGACAGGTTGTTCAGCACCTGCTGGCCGCTCTGGCCGGCGCTCTGCGCGGCCTGGAGTGCGAAACCGTCCGCCACGTAGCCGGGGCCGCCCGGGTCGAACCCGGCGTCGGCCTGCGACTGGCCCAGGGTGACGTTGGCCATCGTGGCGCCGCTCGGTGTGTTGAGCGAGGCCGCGTTCAACGCCACGTCGCCGAGGTTGATCGCCGAGTCGGTCGAGGTGATCCCCAGGTTGAGGCTCAGGCCCGGGAGCACCTCGACCTCGGGTGTCACGACGTTGAGCCCGTTGGCGACGGAGCCCTCGGTCTGGGCGTAGATCGTGCCCTGGTTGTTGCCGGCAGAGCCGATCTCAGTGGCGCCGGTGCGCATCTTCAGCGCGTCGGCGGTGAGGCTCGTGCTCATGTCGAAACCACCGGTGGACGAGATGACCGCTCCGACCATGCCGGACAGCATCGCGTACCCCATGCCGGCGGAGACGACCGCCGCCGGCAGCGTCACGGCCGCGAAGCGGCCGAGACTGGTATGCCCCATCTTGTTCATATGTGCTCCCTCGTTGAACCCGTCCCTCACGGGCTGATGAACCCGAGAAAAGTGCGCCGCCCGTGGGCCCTAATACCCGGGGCGGCATCACAGACTGTGACGGGCGCCACGTGCTACGGTCAAGCAAATCTGGACATTTTGTCCCTAAATGTCTACGAAGTGTGGCGATCCCTGCGTGGGTTTGGCTTCGCTGTCGTCGACCTGCCCGAAAGAGAGTCTGGTTGTGTCAGGAGGACCTCGAAGCGTTCGTTTCGCCGACGAACGTGGCGCCGCCGGAGTGGTCGTCGGGTGGGTCGCGCTGGTGGCGTTCCTGCTGGTGATGGCGGTGGTCGTCGCCGCGCTCTTCGGCTCCTTCACGGTCAAGGGACGCAGCATGGAGCCGACGATGGTCTCGGGTGAGCGGATCCTGCTCGACCCGTTGCACAACGACGACATCGAGCGCTTCGACCTGGTCCAGGGCGCCGAGCCGGGACCGGAGCGCTTCGGCGGTGGGGCGCAGGTGGTCAAGCGGGTGATCGGAATGCCCGGCGACCGGGTCGCGATCGTCGGCGGCGAGGAGCCGGCCGTCTATGTAAGCCCCGCCGGGTCCGCCGACGTCTACCGGGTCGACAACCCCGCCTGGCCGACGAGGATCGGGGCCCAGGTCGGCATGTGCTGCGAGCCGGACGGGACGTACGACGACGATGCCGCGTCCGGGGTCTGGGTGACCGTCCCGGGCGACTCGCTGTGGGTCCTCGGGGACAACTGGGGCGGCTCGACCGACTCCCGCGGGTTCGGCTTCCTGCCGCTGGCGGACCTCTCGGGCAAGGCCTGGCTGCGGTTGCTCCCGGCCGGCGCGTTCGGTGGGTTCGGCGACGGTGGCGTCGAGCTGGTCGAGGTGGCCGTGCCCGTCGCCGGGCTGGACGTACGGCCGTGAGGAAGCTGCTCGCGGCGAGCGGTGTCGGTGCCGGGGTCGCGGCCTTCGTCGCGCTGGTCCTGGTCGTCGCCGCGCTCGCCTTCTCGGTCACCGTCGACGGGACGAGCATGGAGCCGACGCTGCACGACGGCGACCGGATGCTCCTCGAGTTCTGGACACAGGACGAGATCGAGCGTTTCGACGTCGTCGAGGCGGACGCTCCGAGCGCTGTGTCCGGTGGCGGCACCCAGATCCTCAAGCGGGTGATCGGGATGCCCGGTGACCGGGTCTCTGTCTCCGGCGATGCGCGGGTGCTGGTCCGCCCCGCGGGGGAGGGGGAGACCTATGTCGTCGAGAATCCGGCCTGGTCCGCCGAGGCTGGTGCCGAGCTGGAATGGCTGACGGTCCCCGAGGACACCTACTGGCTTCTCGGCGACAACTGGAACGCCTCCACCGACTCGCGCAGCTTCGGTTTCGTCGATGCCGACGCCGTCCATGGCAGGGTGGTCTTCCGAATGCTCCCCCTGCGTCGGAACGGGATGATCACCCGGGACGTACGACTCGCTCCCGTCGAACCAGGCTCGATCTTTGGATCGATAACTGAGTGATCGGTGGACATTTTGCCCCAAGTTGTCAAACGGTGGACTAGCCTTCGCGCCAGGGAGGCCACGACACCGCTTGAACCTGGGGCGGTCTCGTGGATGAGGAAATGAAGGTCAGGTCTTGTGTCTAACACCATTTCGGCGGGGTTGACCCTGCTAGGCGAGTTCAACTGGTTCGAGTTCTGGTCGGTCCCGATCTTCACCGCCGTGATCGGCTGGCTCATCAACTGGTCGGGGCTGTGGATGCTCTTCTCCCCGATCCATTTCCACGGGATCACGGTGCCGGGGCTCAAGCAGATCGCCGGCTCGCTGCCGCGCAAGGTCCAGGAGATCCCGGGCATCCTGCGTGGCGGGCTCGGGTGGCAGGGGATCGTGCCGGCGCGGGCCGCGAAGATGGGCTCGATCGCCGTCGACCGGGCGCTGTCGCAGATGGCGACCGCCCGCGACTTCTACGAGCAGCTCGAGCCGGACAAGATCGCCGCCCACATCGTCGACGTCTTCCGTCCGGAGATCCCGCTGCTCGTCGACGAGATCATGTGGCGTGAGCATCCCCGGTTCTGGCGCGACCTGCCGCGCCCGCTGCGTACGGTCGTGATCCAGCGAGTCCAGGACCGGCTCCCGGAAGTGGTCGGTGACGTGACTGTCGAGATCGGCAACCACATCGACCAGATCTTCGACCCGAAGATCATGGTGATCGAGAACTTCGAGAAGGATCCCTCGATCATCGTGCGGATCTTCAAGGACTTCGGGGCCCGCGAGCTGCGGATGATGGTCGTCTTCGGGGCGATCTTCGGCTTCCTGCTCGGCATCCCGGTCGCCGTCGTCGACCAGGCCTTCCATATCTGGTGGCTGCTGCCGATCCTCGGTGTGCTGGTCGGCTGGACGACCAACCTGCTCGGCATGCTGCTCATCTTCGAGCCCGCCGAGCCCCGGCGGATCGGTCCGTTCAAGATCCAGGCGCTCTTCGCCCGGCGGCAGTGGCAGGCCTCGGACGTCTACGGCAAGCACATCGCCAAGGACGTGATCACGCTCGAGCACATCGGCGAGCACCTCCTCAACGGACCGTCCGGCGACCGCACCCGGCAGATGCTCGCCGCGGCCCTCGAGCCGGCGGTCAACGCCGCGGTCGGGCCGGCCCACGGAGCGGTCCGGGTCGCGGTCGGGACCAGGAGGTTCGACGCGATCCGGTCCTCGGTCGCCGAGCAGGCCGTCGACTACACGCTCACCCCGCTGCGCGACGCCGCCTTCAGCCAGCAGCAGTCGTGCAACATCCGCCGGCTGATCGCCGACCGGTGCAGGGCGCTGCCTCCGAAGACCTTCGTTGAGATGATGAGAGCCGCGATCAAGGAGGACGAGTGGCTGCTCTACGCCCACGGGGCGATCATGGGGCTGGCGGGCGGGTTTCTGCACGTGGCGGTCTTCGAATGGTGGAACGTGTTGTGAGTGCCCTCCACATCAACACCGAGCCAGAGGCACGTCGACCACGCTCGATCGAGCCGCCCGAAGAGCTCGTCGACGGTCGGGAGGGGATGCACCGCATGCCCACGCCGGCCCCGAGCGGCGGTCTCGTCGACGATGCCATGGAGGTCCTCCCGGGCCTGCTCAGGATCTCCGCGGTCACGGTCGCCCACACCGCGGGCTGGGGGCTGAGGACGTACGCCCGAGGGGTGGGGCGGGTCGCGAAGGCGGTCGTCGATCCCGACGAGGCGGTCCGGCTCACCGAGGACGTGGCGACCAACGCCCGCCAGGTGACCGCGCTCGCGAAGCGGGTCGCCACCGGCAACCCGGTCACGGGTCTGCTGGAGCGGTTCGCGCTGCCGGCCGCCGAGAGCGCGAGGGCGGCGATGGAAGGTCGTGCCGCGCGGGTCAACGGAGTCGCCCCGGGGGCGGAGCCCGACCGGCTGCGGCGTACCGGCGAGGAGCTGTTGCGCCGCTCGCGCGACGTATGGGACGAGAACGAGCGCCACCCGGCCTTCGTCAGCATCCTCGACGAGCTGGCCCCCGACGAGGCCCGCATCCTGGTGCTGATGCTCAAGGGCGGCCCGCAGCCGGCCGTCGACGTGGTCGAGGGCGGCCTGATCGGTCATCTGCGAGGGGCTCGGACGATCGCCCGGGGACTGACCATGATCGGAGCGCAGGCCAGCGTGCGCTACCCGTCGCTGGTGCCGCAGTACCTCAACAACCTGACCCGGCTCGGCCTGGTCTGGCAGTCCGAGGATCCGGTCAGCGAGCTGATCCGCTACCAGGTGGTCGAGGCGCAACCCGACGTACTCGCGGCTCTTCACGCCAAGGGCGGTGCCCGGATCAAGCGGCGCTCGATCCACCTGACCCCGTTCGGGCAGGACTTCGCCCGGGCCTGCTTCGCCGACGTCGAGGATCTCGACCGGCTGCCGAGCCATGAGATCCCGCCGGGAGCGGCGACGGAGGCGTCAACCGAATAGCAGACGCTTCAGGGTGTTTGCGTTCGCCTGTGGGTAGGGTACGCATACTGACGGTCTGGAACTCTGGCGGAAGGAGCTCGGATGTCGCCGGAGTGGCAGGACTCGCTGGTCAGCTGGCTGGAGGACTGGGCTGCCCACGTCCACTGGCTCTCGCTGATCACCATCCCGATCTTCACCGGAGTGATCGGCTGGCTGATCAACTGGTCGGGCCTCTACATGCTCTTCTCCCCGCTCTCCTTCAAGGGGTTCCAGGTGCCCGGGCTGCGCGAGCTGACCCGGGTGCTGCCGCACAAGCTGCAGGAGGTCCCGGGCTTCGCCCAGGGCGGGATCGGCTGGCAGGGCATCATCCCCGCACGCGCCGCGAAGATGGGCTCGATCGCCGTCGACAAGGCGATCGCCAAGCTCGGCACACCCAGCGACTTCTACCAGCAGCTCGGCCCCTCGGAGATCGCCACGCACATCGTGGAGACCTTCCGGCCGGAGGTGCCCGAGCTGGTCGACCAGATCATGATGCGTGAGCACCCGCGGCTCTGGCGCGACCTGCCGCGGCCGGTCAAGGACGCGATCGCCGTCCGGGTGCAGGCGCAGCTCCCCTCGATCGTGCACAAGGTCACCGACGACATCGGCGTACACATCGACCAGCTGCTCGACCCGAAGCTGATGGTCATCGACCACTTCCGCAAGAACCCCGCCCTGGTGGTCAGGATCTTCCGTGACTTCGGGCAGCGCGAGCTCAACCTGATGGTCGCCTTCGGGTTCATCTTCGGCTTCCTGCTCGGCATCCCGGTCGCGCTGATCGACCAGACCTTCCACGTGTGGTGGCTGCTTCCCGTCCTCGGGGTGGTCGTCGGCTGGGTGACCAACCTGCTCGGCATGTGGCTGATCTTCGAGCCCGCCGAGCCGCGACGCGTCCTGGGGATCAAGGTGCAGGGTCTCTTCCCGCGCCGCCAGGAGCAGGCCGCGGAGGTCTACGCCGACATCATCGCCACCGACGTGATCACGCTCGAGCGGATCGGCGACTTCCTGCTCGACGGCCCCCGCGGCGACGCCACCCGCAAGCTGCTGATCAACGCGCTGATGCCCGCGGTGGACCGGGCGGCCGGGCCCTACCGGGGTGCGGTCCGGATAGCGCTCGGCTCGGAGCGGTTCGACCGGATCAGCACATCGGTCGCCAACGAGGCGGCGGATCGTACGCTGGTTCCGTTCCGCGATCCCGGCTTCAGCCGTCACCAGGCGGACAAGATCCGTGACCTGGTCGCGCGGCGCACCAAGGAGCTCCCGCCCGGCGACTTCGTGGACATGATGAGGTCAGCGATCAAGGAGGACGAATGGATGCTCTACGCCCACGGCGCGATCATGGGACTCGCGGGCGGCTTCCTTCACCTTCTAATCTTTCCGACATGAGCCTCTTGGGCAAGGTCATCCCGACCGCCTCCGCCGTGGCCGGCACCGCACCCGGTCTGGCGAGGGTGGCCGCGGGGGCTGCCTGGCACACGGCCGGGTGGGGGCTGCGCACCTCCGGCCGCGCCGGGATCCGGGTCGCCCGGGCGATGGTCGACCAGGACGTACGCGTGGGGCTGGTGCGGGAGACGGCCGAGGCCGTGGGCATCGTCGCCGGCACCGCTGCCCGGATCATGCTGCCCAACTCGAACCAGGTGATGGAGCTCTCCGACGCCGACTACGAGGCCGCCGGCCGCGATGTCGTGCTCGCTCGCACGCGGGAGGCCGAGGCGTCCGAGGACTCCCTGCCGGTGCTGCGCCGGCGAGGGGCTGAGCTGCTCGACCGGTCCCGCGACGTCTGGGCCGATGAGCAGGGCCACCCGGCGTACGCCCGGATCCTCGACGAGCTCGCGCCCGACGAGGCGCGGATGCTGCTCTACCTGCTTCACGCCGGGCCTCAGCCCTCGGTGGACATTCGCACCGGTGGGCCGGCGGGCCTCGTCGGCAGCACCATGATCGCGCCCGGTCTCAACATGATCGCCGGGCGCAGCGGTGTGCGCTATCCGGACCGGGTGCCGGCCTACCTCAACAACCTGTTCCGGCTCGGGCTGGTGTGGTTCTCCAAGGAGCCGCTGCCCGACCCGTTGGAGTACCAGGTCCTCGAGGCCCAGCCCGACGTGCTCGGGGCGCTGCACTCGGTGAAGTTCGCCAAGATCGTGCGCCGATCGGTGCACCTGACGCCGTTCGGCGAGGCCTTCGGCCGCACGACGCTGGTGGACGAGGTCTCGGCCGAGTCCGTCTTCCCGGAGCATCAGGCTCCGGTCACGGGTGGGGCGGACCTGCCGAAGGCGTAGGGATCGCCTCGGCGAGCCTCGTGAACTCGGGGTCGACGGTCTGCGGCGACACATCGGCGTCGCGCTCGAGCATGATCCCGGGGAGCCGTCGCCCGGCGTACGCCTCGACCGCGGTCGCGAGCAGCGACAGCACCGGCGTCGGCATCGGGTGGGCGTGGGTGTCGATGTAGACGCCCTCGCGCTCGGTGCCGCCGGCGACGTGCATGTAGGCGACCGCGTCGAGCGGGAAGCGGGCCAGGTCGGCGACAGGGTCGGAGCCGCGGGCGACCGCGGAGGCGTAGAGGTTGGCGACATCGAGGACGAGACGTACGCCGGTGCGCTCGACGAGCTCGGTGAGGAAGTCGGGCTCGCTGATGGTGTCCTCGGGCCAGGTGAAGGTGGCCGCGATGTTCTCGACCGCCAGCGGCACCGGCAGCTGGCCCTGCGCGATCCGGACGTTGTCGACCAGCACGTCGAGCGAGTCCTTCGTGCGTGGCGGCGGCAGCAGATGGCCTGCTTCCAGGACGTCGCCGTGCAATGGGTCGGGGGAGTCGCTCGCCCGCACGAACGCGACGTGCTCGGAGACGAACGGGCTCTCGACGACCTCGGCGAGCTCGGCCAGCCGGGTGAGGCGGGCCTCCGCGGGGCGGTCGGCGCCGGCCAGGCCGAGGGTGACCCCGTGGGCGATGACCGGGACGCCGAGATCCCGGACAGCCTGCGGGACCTGCTCCGGCGCGGTGTTCTCCGCGACCACCTCGGTGAACCCGAGACGGCCGGAGGTGGCGTACGTCTGGAGGAGCTGGGCGATCGCGGGACGCCATGCCACGGCGACTCCGGAGACCGAGGGGTTCACAGGGAGAAGTGTGGCGGATCGAACGCGATCGTTGTGGGGCCTTCCGGTATTCTGAACACCTGTTCTCCAATCGTTCAGCAACCCTCGCCGGTCCTGGCTCGAGGCCCGGGTAGGAGCCCCCATCTTGGCGCGCAAAGTCGTTCGTTCCATGCCGCTCCACCGCGTCGCGATGCGGTTCGCGGCATTCATCGGCGTCGCCGCGGTGACGGGGCTGGTCGCATCCGGCATGGCGGTTCCGTTCATCCACCTGACCGGCGTCGCGGCCAAGTCCGGCGCCCAGGCGATCGACGATCTGCCCCTCGACATCGACATGGGCGAGCTGTCGCAGACGACCCGCATCCTGGACGTGCACGGAAAGGTGATCACCACCCTCTACGACCAGAACCGGTCCTACAAGGCGCTCGACGAGATCTCGCCGAACATGCCGAAGGCGCTGCTCGCGATCGAGGACAGCCGCTTCTACGAGCACGGCGCGATGGACCTCAAGGGCACGTTGCGGGCGCTGCTGCGCAACTCGGCCTCCGAGTCGGGCTCGGTGCAGGGTGGCTCGTCGATCACCCAGCAGCTGGTCAAGACGACTCTCGTCTACGGAGCCGACACCGACGAGGAGCGGGCCGCCGCGACCGAGAAGTCCACGGCCCGCAAGATCCGCGAGCTCCGCTACGCGATCTGGCTCGAGGAGAACCACGACAAGGACTGGATCCTCGAGCGCTACCTCAACGCGGCCTACTTCGGTGACTCCGCCTACGGCGTCCAGGCGGCCGCGAAGCACTACTTCGGCGTCGACGCGGCCGACCTGACCTGGGGGCAGGCCTCGATGCTGGCCGGCATGGTGAAGAACCCGACCGGCTACGACCCGACCGACTACCCGGACGCCACCCTGGCGCGCCGCAACCTGGTGCTCGAGCGGCTGGCCCAGGTCGGCGACCTGCCGCGTGCCGACGCCGAGAAGCTCAAGGAGACCGAGCTCGGCCTCAACGTCCAGGACAGCCGCAACGGCTGCTTCGGATCCTCGGCGGAGTTCTTCTGCGACTACGCGCTGCGGTGGCTGCTCGCCGACAAGTCGCTGGGCGAGACCGAGGCCGAGCGCTGGCGGCTGCTCCAGACCGGCGGTCTGACCATCAGGACGACCCTGGACGCGAGCTTCCAGAAGGCGGCGCAGCGGTCGGTGAGCGGCCGCGTCTCGCCCACCGACAACGCGGTCGGCGCCCTGGCGATGGTCGAGCCCGGCACGGGCAACGTCAAGGCGCTCGCGCAGTCGCGGCCGATGGGCGAGAACCGGAAGAAGGGCGAGTCCTACCTGAACTACCTGGTGCCGAAGGAGTACGGCGACGCCAACGGCTTCCAGGCAGGCTCGACCTTCAAGGTCTTCGTCGGCGCCGCGGCGATCGAGAAGGGCTTCCCGCTGCGGCAGGAGATCCCGTCGCCGCCCAAGCGGACCTTCAACCAGGCGTCCTTCGCCAACTGCCCCGGCGAGGGCAACTTCAACCCCAACCCCTACCCGGTCGGCAACTCGACCACCTCGGGCAACAAGAACCTCTACACCGGCACCCGCGAGTCGGTGAACACCTTCTACGTCCGGCTCGAGCAGTTCACCGGCGTCTGCGCCCCCTACACGCTCGCGAAGAAGATGGGCGTCAGCCTGACCGATCCCGCCCACGAGCGGGTGCCGTCCTTCACCCTCGGCCCGGTCGATGTCAGCCCGCTCGAGATGGCCGAGGCGTACGCGACCTTCGGTGCCCGTGGCAAGCACTGCGACTCGCGGCCGGTGACCGAGATCGTCGGCCCGGACGGGAAGACGCTGAAGGAGTACGCGGCCTCGTGCGAGCAGGTGATGCGCACCGGCACGGCCGATGCGATGAACGACATCCTCCGGGGCGTGCTGCAGCCGGGCGGGTTCGGGCAGAAGCTCGCGCTGAGCGTGCCGTCGGCCGGCAAGACCGGGACGACCAACAGCAACCGCGCGGTGTGGTTCAACGGCTACACGCCCAAGCTGGCGACCGCCTCGATGATCGCCGGTGCCAACTACGAGGGCAAATGGGTCTCCCTCAACGGCCAGCGCCTGCGCGGCGGCTACGTCGCCTCGGCGTCGGGCTCGACCGTCGCCGGGCCGATGTGGGCCGACGCGATGCGGGCGATCGACGGCAAGCTGGGCTCGGCCGGCTTCGTACGCCCCGGCGCCAGCGTCGTCAACGGCAAGGGCGTCAAGATTCCGAAGGTCGAGGGGCTCTCCGTCGCCCGGGCCACCGCCCGGCTCAAGGCGGCCGGGTTCAAGCCGGTCGTCGGCAAGCGGGTGAAGTCGCGCTGGAAGGCGGGCACGGTCGTCGGCACGGTTCCGGGAAGCCGGGCGATCAAGGGCGCGACGGTCGAGATGCTCGTGTCGAAGTGGCGCGGGTGAGCATTCAGGCAGCCGCGCGCACCCGAGCTGCTTCGACGGCCTCGCGGAAGGCCCGGGTGACGTAGTCGGGGACGGGGAGGCCGCGGTCGCGGGCCCAGAGGAGCTCCTGCTCGACCCTGGCCACGTCGGCGGCGAGGTCACGGCCCTCGTGGTCGACGCCGAGGGTCTCCATGACGTCGCCGAAGTCGGCGAGCTGGGTGACGTTGTTGACCCCGACGGGGGCGAAGGAGATCCGGCGCAGGCGCCTGACCAGCCACTTCTGCCAGGCGGCGAGCG
Source organism: Nocardioides sp. NPDC000445 (assembly GCF_040300245.1). Taxonomy (NCBI): domain Bacteria; kingdom Bacillati; phylum Actinomycetota; class Actinomycetes; order Propionibacteriales; family Nocardioidaceae; genus Nocardioides; species Nocardioides sp. NPDC000445. Next base: position 145,823 of record NZ_JBEPDH010000018.1, read on the forward strand.
TGGCCCAGTGGGCGCGGGCGGAGAGCTGGTAGAAGGCGTAGTGGCCCGGCTCCTGGCGCTTGATCGGCGCGATGACGGTCTCGGCGACGGCGTGCTCGCCGGTCTCGATGACTCCGTCGTGGAGCAGGTTGTAGGCGATCACCGCGGAGCGTTCGGTGGCCATGCCGGTCAGGTAGTAGAGCATTCGGCAGACGTCCTGGAACGGCTCCAGGTGAGCCAGCAGGCCGAGCACCTTCAGCTTCAGGCCGACGTGGTCGAGGTCGGTGGTCGCCGGCGGGCGCCCGAGGATCTGCTGGAGCCGGTCGAGGATCAGTCCGTGCTGGATCTCCTGCGGCTGCCACACCTCGGCGTAGAACTGCTTGTCGACCTCGGGTGGGTTGGGGAGCATGGTCGAGATCTCGAGTACGTTGCGGTCGACCTCGAGCTCGACCCGCGCCATGTAGTCGAGCACATGGCCGAAGCGGGCGCCGAAGCCGGCCGGGTCGTTCACGGTGAAGTCGACCGAGTCCATCGGGATCGGTGGGTGCTCCTCACCGAGGCGCGTGACATGAGCAACGAGACGTTCGGTATCGGTCGGCATCGAGGCGGCTCCTGGTGGGGGAGTCAAGCAGCGTGTCCAGTGTGCCCGCACCGGGCGGCGTTGTAACGCGATTTAACGTAACCGAGGGGTGTTGGCCTCGACACGTTCGCCGGGGCTCCGGCGGCTCGACCAGCGGGGGAGGGCGGTGGTCGAGACGGGTGCGCGGGCGGAGGTGCCGAGGCCAACACGTCTGGGGGGGTCCGACTCTCAGGACGTGCTCGCTGTGGCCTCCGCGCCGGTGGACTCGCCGGCCGACTCGGTCGCGGCCGGAGTCTCGGTGGGCGTCTCTGTCGGAGCTTCGGTCGGGGTCTCGGTCGGGGTCTCGGTCGGAGTCGGATCCACCGTGGGGGTCTCGGTCGGCGTCTCCGTGGGTGTCTCCGTGGGTGTCTCGGTGGGTGTCTCCGTGGGTGTCTCGGTGGGTGTCTCGGTGGGTGACTCCGTGGGGGAGCCGGTCGGATCCGGGCCCGACGTGGGCGACGGGACGACGGATCCGTCATCGCCGGGAGAGCCCGACGGCGAGGGCGACGAGGGCGTGGTCGAGCCACCGCCGGGCGTACCGGTGTCCGTCCCGCCCGATGGCGAGCCGCCTGAGCGCCGGGGCGGCTGGGCGCTGGGCGTGGCGCCGGAGAGCGGCTCGAGGTCGGAGGCGGAGGTGACCGGGATCTGCGCGGCCGGCAGGACGACGTCGGTCGGTGCCTCGAAGGTCCCGAGCCGATAGCCGGCGGCGATCTGCAGGACCGCCGAGACGTACGCCTCGCTGTGGTTGTAGCGCAGCACCGCCGAGCGCTGCCCGGAGTCGGTGGACAGGTCGGCGGAGCCGGAGCAGAGGTAGACCGCGGCGGCGAGCGCGGCGTCGTCGACGTCCTGCGGGTCGCGGCGCCCGTCGCCGTCGGCGTCGACCCCGACGTCGGACCAGGTCGACGGGATGAACTGCATCGGCCCGACCGCCCGGTCGTAGACGAGGTCGCGGTCGTAGGTGCCGCCGTCGGTGTCGAGGATGCGCGCGGTCGCGCCGGCCCCGGTGAGAGGTACGCCGAAGATCCCCGGTGTCGCGACCCCGGAAGCGGACAGCGTGTTACCCCCGGCGCGGCCGTGGTCGGACTCGACCCGTCCGATGGCGGCGATCAGCGACCAGTCGAGGCGACAGCCCGGGTCGGCGTCGGCGAGCACCGTCGCGGCCCGCTGGTAGGCGGAGAGCGCGGTCTCGGGGATGACTCCGGCGGCGGCCTGGGCGGCGAAACCGGCGGGCTTGGCCGCGAGGGTGGGGCTGACCTGGGGGATGGGCTTGACCGCGGAGACGCTCACCGGCGGCAGCAGCTCCTGGGTGGGCACCTCGACCGGCACGTGACGCACGCTGGCCGCGGCGTCGACGGGCCGGCCCTCCTGGATCGCATGGATCGTCCAGGCGGCGGTGGCGGCGGCAACCGGCAGCGCCGCTGCCTTGAGCAGCAGACCGGGTCGTGGGGTCATCCTCGGTCACATCCTCGGGTCGGGCGGGGGTGGGTCGATGTCACCGATCCAGCCATCATGTGAGCCCCGCCACAACGAGCTGAGTGCGATCCGGGCCGAGAATCCCGGAAACTACTCACGCACGTGACAAGTTTCCGGACCTCGTCACCGCGATCGTCCCGGCCGCTGCCGCGGTCACCAGGCAGAGCAGCGCGCACCCCGCGGCGAGCAGGATCGAGCCGGCGCCCAGGATCGTCAGCACCGCCCCGACCACCGCCGGCACCAGCGCGACGGGCCCGGCCCAGCGACGACCCAGGACGACCCCGCGCGCGAGCGCGACCAGCTCGGGGACGCGCCGCACGTCGAGATCGGTCAGCCGTACGCCTGAGCCCCCGCCCACGGCCAGGTCGGCCACCGCCTGGGCCTCGGCGTCCTCCGGGCGAGCGCTCACGAAGGCGACCACCCGCCCCTGCTCCTGCAGTTCGGCGACGAGCCGCTCCCGCTTCTCGGGGGCGATCTCGGGATGCCATCGCTCGATCCCGCAGGTCTCGGCCAGCTCCTCGGTCTCGCGGGAGCCGTCGTCGGAGACCAGCACCGGCGTCACTCCCGCCGCCGTCAGCCGTGACACCGACGCGCCCGCGTCCTCGCGCGGCTGGTCGCCGACCACGAGATAGCCCAGCGGCCGCCCGTCGAGCTCGACGCCGAGGACGGTGCCGCGGTCGGTGCGCTCGGCCATGCCGAGCCAGGAGGGCCGCCCGACGCGTACGGGATGCCGGTCCACCGACCCCTGCACCCCCGATCCGGGAACGACACCGAAGCCGGTGACGTTGCCCCGCGGCGAGAGCCGGGCGACCGCACGGGCGAGCGGGCCCTCGGCCTCGTGCTCCAAGGCTCCCGCGAACCAGCGCAGATTGCGCAGATGGTCGGGATCGAGCGGGTCGACGGTGTTCACCACGAGGCGACCGGTGGTCACCGTTCCCCACCGGTCGAGCACCACCGTGTCGACCCGGGCAGCGACCGCCCACGAGGACCGCGGCACCGACTCGATCCCGCGCCGTCGCCCGGCCCAGCCCGCGACGACGTGTGGGAACACCAACCCCAGGACGTACGCAGCGACAGCACCAGCCACGAGAACGATCACTTCCACCATGAGCGACCCAGGTCAGCCGGTCTGCTGCTGGTAGCGGTCGAAGTCGCTCTGGTCGCCGGCGACCCACAGCGGCACGCTCGCCTTCAGCAGCAGCAGGAGCTGAGTGACGAACTCGGGGTCGCGCAGGGACTCCCCGAAGAGCTCGTTGATCCGCTTCCAGCGGTAGCGGATGGTCTGCGGGTGCACACCGAGGACCGCCGCGATCGCCGGCGCGCTCTCCCGGGTCTCGAGCCAGACCAAGAGGGTCTCGGTGAGGATCTCGCGGGAGTTGGCCGACTCGGCCAGCAACGGCTCGAGCAGCTCCTGGGCGAGCTGGCGGCGCATCACCGGCTCGGCGTGGAGCCAGATCTCGGTGCGGTGGGCGAGGCAGTCGATGACCGGCTTGGCCGGGATCACCCGGGCGTTGACCAGCGCCAGGGCGCGGTTGGCCCAACGCCAGGCGGCGGGTACGTCCCCGGGTGGCACCGGCCAGCAGACCGAGACCCGTGCTTTGGGGGCCGCCGCCCGCACCTGCTTGGTCACCGACTCGGTGTCGTGAGGAGGGCACATCACCACCTGGGTCGGCTCGCGGCGGCGGGTGAGGGCGGTGGCCGAGAGGGCGTCGGAGGGGATCCGGTCTCCGTCACGGAGCTCGACCGCCATCACGGTCACCTTCTCGGGCAGCGCCCAGTCGCCCAGCGCCGCCTGCCCCTCGATCTCGTCGGCGGAGGCCCCCGACAGCATCCGGTCGATCAGCCGTGCCCGGGCGACGTCGTTGTCCTGGTCTCGCGCCTCGGTGCCGGCCTCGAAGCCCTTGCCGACCTGCGAGGTCAGGTGCTCGACGTACGACGTCATCATCTCGTTGAGCGCGTTCAGCGCCGCGGCGGAGAGCTCGTTCTCGACCGCCCGGCGGCGCAGCTCGTCCCAGAGCTCGGTGGTGGCCATGTGGATGCCCTGGTCGACGATGGCCCGGTCCTGGCCCAGCGCGGCGACCTTGAAGCCGACCTTGCGGAAATGGTCGTCGATCGCGATGTAGGGCGCCGAACGCCCGAGGCCCAGGTCGATGAAGTGCGACATCGCGCCGTGCACAGCGGTGAAGATGAGCTCCTCGAAGCCCTCGGTCTCGGCCGGGAGCCCCTCGCGCAGGTGGCCGGTGATCTTGCGCGCGATCGGCCGCACCTCGCCCTCGAGGCTCTTCAGCATCCACACGGCGGAACCGGGAAGTCCGGGGGGCTGGTGGGTCTGCGTCATCTAGTGCTCCGTCGCACGTCAAACTCCTTCGTCCAACATGCCCGAGAAGGTATCGACCACCATGGCACGTCTTTGCTTGGCGTGCCCCCGAAATTCGGTACGCCTGTGCCGTTGGGTGGCCGGATGGGCAGAGCCCGCCGGGGGCCGTGCGGCCACCCGGCGGACTCGGGGAGGGAGAGCTCAGCCCTGGCGCGGATTGGTGAGGTTGAGCTCGATGGTGTTCCCGTCGCCGGGAACGAGGGCATTGACCAGCCAGGTGTTGAGGCCGCAGTTCTGGAAGTCGCCGATCGAGTACGTCCCGGTGAGCCGCCCACCGGTGAAGACCCCGAACCGCTCACCCTCCGGCGTGGCCACGGGGATGGCCACCGGCTCGACGGTGCGGCAGAACGGGCCGGAGAAGGTCGGGAAGCCGACGACCTTGATGTTGGTGAGACGTACGTTGTAGTAGGAGGTGGCCTCGACATAGCTGCCGCCGCCTTCGGGGTGGGGCTTGAGCGTGCCGGTGGTGGGGGCGGCCTCCTCGAAGCTGACGTCGGCGCTCATCGGGATGAACCCCGCCGCCTTGAACTCGGTGCTGGCGCCGGGAAGCGTGAGCGAGCCGGTGAACGCGCCGGTCGTGGTCTCCAGCGTGGTGTCCAGGACGGCCGGGCCGACCGGGATCTGCGACCCGGTCGAGGCGACGACGGTGGTGCCGTTGGCGTCGTAGAGGATGTCGAGAGGTGCGGCGTGGGCGGGTGCGGCCGTGGCGACGGCGAGCAGCGTCGCTGCGGCCGGGACGGCGAGCAGACCGAGCCGGCGTTTCGTGAGTGTTGAGAGAGACATGACGAGATCCTTCGGGATGGTGGAACGGGGAGACGCGACAGCGGTGCGCCGCTCGGACGCACCGCTCTCGCTTACCGGCCTCAGCTGACGTTGACGGCGCCGTTCGGAACGGAGACGTTGTAGGTGCCGTTGAACGAAGCCGGATCGCCGACCGAGATCGATCCGAGGCAGTCGGAGACGACCGCCGTCACCGATAGGGACCCGTCGCCCGTCTCGTCGACGACCAGCCGCTGTGTCGCCTCGTCGAAGTGACCGTCGGCGGACCCGGTGACCGTGAAGTCGCAGAGACCGGTGGAGTCGGTGACTCGTGCGCTGATGCCGCTGATCCAGCCGTCGACCTGGTCAGTGGCGGCGGCGGTCACCGACGTGTCGTTGGTCTCGAGCTTCCAGGCGCCGCTGTGGGTGACCGTCAGCGGGGTACCGAACTGCTCGGTGCAGCCACTCCAGGTCGTCGACGAGATGGTCGCGAGATGGTCGGGGGCGAGCCCGCTCTTCCCGGTCCCGCTGTGGATGGAACCGCTGGCGCCGGCCGAGGTGCAGACCATCGTGTTGAGCGGGACGGAGAAGGTGATGCCGCCGACAGCGGTGGCGGTGAAGGCGTGGTTGCCTGTGGCCGTGCTGCCGCCTACGGCGACGGTGTAGGGAGGGGCTGCGCTGGCCATCGCCGGCGCGGCGAGGGTGAGGGCGGCGGCTGCCGCACCTACAAGGAGAAGCTTCTTCTTCATCGAAGGTCGTCCTTTCATGGCGATGGAGACTGGTTGCCTCCGTCGGGCTCATTCACCCGCGTGGCGAATCCGGCTGTCGACGGCCAGCTACCCGAAACCACGAAATGGGGCGCCACGATGTCGCGTACGCGACATCCGATGCAGACGCCGGCCCGAGACTTGTCATGGGCATGACAAGTCCGGGGGCCGGTTCCGACGTTTCCGAGCCCGCCTTGTTGCGTCCGTATATCCGCGATGCCACGTTGGCGGTATGCGACACACTCTGCAGCGTGCGGCGGCGCTGGCCATCCTCGCCGGCTCCGCCTTCGCGATGCTCGGCCTCGGGGCGAGCGAGGCGGAGGAGGGCCCTTTTCCGGGGTTGCCCGCCCCGGAGCAGCAGGAGCTGCCTCTCCGGCACGCCTCCTGGACCGGGGCGGCGAACTCGTCGCTCGCCGACGTGGAGCGGGCACGTCAGTGGATGCGTACGCCCCTCATGACAGTGGCCGCCGACTTCTACCAGGGGCGCATCGAGGACTTCGACGCGACCAAGTACCGGCAGTGCACCAAGGCAGGCGCGAACATCTACTTCGTCGCTCAGCCAGGGTCCGCGTACAACTACGGCCAGACGCCGGACATCGTCGTTCGCACGGTCACCTTCGGCGCCGTCCCGGTCGAGGCGACCGTACGCCTGGAGCAGGAGAGGTCTGACGGACTCCCCGTGCCGATCAAGCTCGAGACCTTGACGTGCGCCCGGCTTCTCCCGTTCGGGACCGAGGTTCCGGACAGCCCGGTCAAGGGCCGGGTCAGTACGCGCGTGATGTCGGTGCGGGTCGACGGCGTGTCACTGCCGTTCCGAGGAGAGTGTCGGACACGAGAGTCGGGAGCCTTGGACCTTTCCGGGGAGGGGTACCTGATGGGGTGGGACGGAACCCAGAACGTGCCTGCGCGCGTGCAGCCGGATCTGTGGAACGAAGGCCTCTTCAACCTCAGCCCGGGCGGCCTCCTCGCAGGCACCGTCGACGTCCCCCCGTTCTCCGGGTGCATCACCACCAGCGGGGACGACCTTTCCAGCTTGCTGACGGCAACCGTTTCGGGCGAAGGATTCCCGTTGCGCACCTATCAGGGTGGTGTTCTCGGCTGCACGGTGCCGAACCCTGGCGGTAAGAACCTGCCGCCTGCGCCTGGCGCATCGACCCCCGAGTCCGTCCCGTGCCGCATGGACGTGCTGCCTCCGCAGGTCCCCCCGCTCCCGGAGATCCCCACGAGTGGTCAGTGACGACCACCGAATTTGTCACGTGCGTGACAACTCAGGGGTGTTTGTGCAGTGATCGGGCCTTCCTGCACTGGCCGATCAGCTCGATGTCCTCTGTGATGAGCGTCACTGAGTGACGCCGGCCTGACGAAGCACAGTGCTCCCGCGGGCCGGGGATCGAGGGGAGAAGTCGTAGATCCATGAGTCCGACGCAGAGCCAGACGACGACCACCGGAACGCGTGTCCCGCACCCACGACTGCCACGCCGAAGCGCCTCGCGGCAGCTCGCCGAGAAGATCCATGCCCCGCACGTCTCGCCCACGGAGTGCGCGGTCATCCGCAGGGTCGGCCGCGGGCTGGTCCCGCAGATCACCGACGAGATCCTGCGCCAGGTCGCCGCCTACTCCCGGCGCCCCACCCAGCGGCGTCGGGACCTGATCACGAAGGCCGTCGCCAGCGCCGTGGAGCTCTATGCCGACGTCGTCGAGAAGATCCCGTCCGACCCGGAGACGGTGTCGGCGATGTACTTCGGGATGGGGAAGGGGGAGGCGTTGGCCGAGCGAAGCCTCGACGGGTTCCGGGCCGCCGTCGACCTGGCCACCCACCGGGCGGCCGAGGCGATTCGGCATGAGGCCGAGGGGCTGGTCCCCGACGACGTACGCGGGACGCTGTGCGGCTCCCTCCTCGCCTACATGGGGATCCTCCTCGACGACGTCGCTCGCGGGTACGCGGCCGGGGTCCGTGACCGCGAGGCGGATCCGCGCTGGATCCGGCGCCGGCTGGTCCGTGGTCTCGCCGGCTCGGCGGACGCCGCGGTGATCGGTGAGCTCGCCGCGCGGGTCAGCTGGCAGCTGCCGCCGGCGGTGGTGGTCTGCTCGGTCGACACCATCATTCCGCTGGACTCCGTCGAGCCATCTGCCGAGCACCCTGTCGAGCTGCCCGGCGGGTGTGCGTGGGACACCGCCGGCCGACGCGCCCTGGTGATCACCGACCCGGCCGACGTCGACGCGGTCAGCGCGGTGATGCGGGGGTGGCCGCGTACCGGCTCTGTCTTCGTGACCGTGCCGGTGCCGTTGGCCGATGTGCCGGCCGCGATCCGCTGGACGGAGCGTGCCCGGGAGCTAGTCGAGTCCGGGGCGATCCCCGCGGACCCGGTGGTGCGCTGCGCGGACCACCACGTCGCCCTGCTGCTCAACGCCGACCCCACGCTCTCGCGCTGGGAGGCGAGCGAAGCCCTTGCGCCGCTGGAGGCGTTCAAGGACGAGCACCGGCGGGCGATGCTGCGTACGCTGCGGCTCTGGTTGCTCACCGGAGCGAACGCGCCGGCGCTGGCCGCGGAGCTCGGCATCCACGAGCACACCGTCCGCAACCACAAGCTCCGGCTGCGGGCCGCCTTCGGCAGCCGGCTCCAGGACCCCGAGTTCGTCACCCTGCTCCTCTTCGCGCTCGGCGCGCGCGAGAGCTCGGCGCTGGACTGGGTCGAGCTCGAGCGCTGCGGCTGAGAGCTTCGAGGGCAATTTGTCATGCGCGTGACAAAACCCGGTCCGCATTTGTCGGACGGCTCGATTTCCTCTCCCGTGTGACCGGTGCCACACGTACCGTCCGGGTCGGAGCACACCCCACAACGGCAGATCAGGAGGTCCCGCGATGGGCGGAACCGTGGAGGTCACCGGGCTCACCAAGAGCTTCGGGTCCCAGAACATCTGGAGCGACGTGACCCTCACGCTGCCCCAGGGCGAGATCACCGCACTGCTGGGGCCCTCGGGCACTGGCAAGTCGGTGTTCCTGAAGTCGCTGATGGGGCTGCTGCGGCCGGAGGCCGGGGTCTGTCTGGTCGACGGGGTCGACATGGTCAAGGCGCGGGAGTCGCAGCGGCAGGAGCTGCGCAAGCGGTTCGGGGTCCTCTTCCAGGACGGTGCGCTCTTCGGCTCGATGAGCGTCTTCGACAACGTCGCCTTCCCGCTACGCGCCCACACCAGGAAGCGCGAGTCGGAGATCCGGCAGATCACCAACGACAAGCTCGACCTGGTCGGGCTGATGGGGCAGGAGCACAAGCTGCCCGGCGAGATCTCCGGCGGGATGCGCAAGCGCGCCGGCCTGGCCCGCTCGCTGGTCACCGAGCCCTCGATCATCCTGTGCGACGAGCCCGACTCGGGGCTCGACCCGGTGCGTACGGCCAACCTCGCCCAGCTGCTGGTCGACGTCAACGCGGCCACCGACGCGACGATGCTGGTGGTCACCCACAACATCGAGCTGGCACGTACGCTGCCGGACAACCTCGGCATGCTCTACCGCCGCCGCCTGGTGATGTACGGCCCGCGCGAGGAGTTCCTGCTCACCGACCACCCGGTCGTCTCCCAGTTCATGAGCGGCGACCCGATCGGTCCGATCGGGATGAGCGAGGAGACCGACCACGGCGTCAACGACGACTACGTCGAGGGCGAGGCCTACTACCCGTCCGGAGGCGTGGCGACCGTACGCGCCGGCGCCCGCGCCATCGAGGTGCTGCCGCGCCAGCTCGCCCCGGCCAGTGGCGCACCCCGCGAGGGTGCCTCGCGGCACGCGGACCGGGTGGCGAGCGGAGCCGCGACGCTCTACACCGCCGATGACGACGAGGTCGACCGAGCCCCTGCCGCCGTCCGGACCAAAGACCCGGTCAGCCGCGGGCTCGACCAGGTCGGGGCGCTCTTCGCGCTGGGCCTGGACACCTTCCGGGCGGCCTTCCGGCGGCCGTTCGCGGCCCGCGAGCTGCTCGACCAGTTCTGGTTCGTCACCTCGGTCTCCTGGATCCCGGCGATGCTGGTCGCGATCCCGTTCGGAGCGGTGATCGCGCTGCAGCTCGGCACCCTGACGGTGCAGATCGGGGCGCAGTCGTTCACCGGCGCCGCCTCGGTGCTCGCCGTCGTCCAGCAGGCGGCCCCGATCGTGACCTCGCTGGTCATCGCCGGGGCCGGCGGAGCGGCGATCTGCGCCGACCTGGGATCCCGGACGATCCGCGACGAGATCGACGCGATGCGGGTGATCGCGGTCGATCCGATCCAGGCGCTCGTGGTGCCACGCGTGCTCGCCTGCGTGCTCGCGGCGGTGCTGCTCAACGGCCTGGTCTCGGTGGTCGGTGTGCTCGGTGGCTACTTCTTCAACGTCATCATCCAGGGCGGGACGCCCGGGGCGTACCTCTCCTCCTTCACCGCGCTCGCGCAACTCTCCGACCTGTGGGTGGGCGAGCTCAAGGCGGTGCTCTTCGGGCTCATCGCCGGGCTCGTCGCCGCCTACCAGGGGCTCAACACCAAGCCCGGACCGAAGGGGGTGGGGGAGGCGGTCAACCAGTCGGTCGTCGTCACCTTCCTGCTCCTCTTCTTCGTCAACTTCGTGATCACCACGCTCTACCTCGAGCTTGTGCCCGGGAAGGGGGCCTGAGATGGCGACGGTCGATGTGGTCAAGAAGCGGTCGCGCCTGGACCGCTCGCTGGACGGGCTGGTGCAGTCCGGCCGAGACATCCGGTTCTACGGGAAGGTGCTGGTCGGGATCCCGTCGGCGATCCGGCACTACCCGCGCGAGATCCTCCGGATCCTCTCCGAGGTCTCCTTCGGCACCGGTGCGCTCGCGGTCATCGGCGGCACGATCGGGGTGATGACGGGGATGAGCATCTTCGTCGGCACGGTCGTCGGCATGCAGGGGTACGCAGCGCTCGACCAGATCGGCACCTCGACGCTCAACGGGTTCATCTCCGCCTACTTCAACACCCGCGAGATCGCGCCGCTGGTGGCGGCCCTGGCGATGTCCGCGACCGTCGGCGCCGGCTTCACCGCCCAGCTCGGCGCGATGCGGATCAACGAGGAGATCGACGCGGTCAAGGTGATGGGCCTGGGCACGATCCCCTACCTGGTCTCGACCCGCGTGGTCGCCGGCTTCGTGGCGATCATCCCGCTCTACGTCGTCGGGCTGCTGACGTCCTATGCGGGGTCGCGGATCGTGACGGTCTACTTCCACGGGCAGTCGGCCGGGACGTACGACCACTACTTCCAGCTCTTCCTGCCGCCGATCGACATCCTGCTGAGCTTCGGGAAGGTGCTGATCTTCTCCATCCTGATCATCCTGATCCACTGCCGGCTGGGTTTCTACGCCAGCGGCGGGCCGTCCGGGGTCGGGATCGCGGTGGGGCGCTCGGTGCGGCGGACGATCGTGGTCGTGGCGCTGCTCGACCTGGCGCTCTCGATGGCGATGTGGGGCGCGACGACGACGGTGAGGATCGCGGGATGACGCTCTCGAGGCTTCGTGACGCCTTCCTCGGCCTGTGCTACCTGGCCGTCGTCGCGGCGGTGGCGCTCGGCGCCTGGCTCGCCTACGACCAGACCTTCGTCGACCGCTCCGAGGTCACGCTGACCACCGGCACCCTCGGCAACGCCCTCCAGGAGGGCTCCGACGTCAAGCTGCGTGGGGTGCCGGTCGGCACCGTCCGCACGGTCTCGGCCCGCGAGGGCGGCGCCGAGCTGACCCTGGCGCTGGAGCCGGACGTATTTTCCGATCTATCCGCCGACACCACGGCGCGGCTGCTGCCCAAGACCCTCTTCGGGGAGCGGTACGTGGCGCTGCAGCCGACGCCCGGCGGACCGGAGCTGGCAGCCGGTGACACCATCGAGCAGGACCGCTCCGACGAGGCGGTGGAGCTGGAGCAGGTCCTCGACGAGCTGCTCCCGGTGCTCAAGGCGATCCAGCCCCACAAGCTCAACGCGACGCTGAGCGAGCTGGCCACGATGCTGCGCGACAACGGCGACGACATCGGCGAGGTCTTCTCGGCGTGGGCGGACTACCTGAGGAAGCTCAACCCGCTGGTCCCGCAGATGGCCGACGACCTGGCCGCGCTCGGCCGGGTCGCGGGCCACTACGAGGAGGCCGCGCCGGATCTGCTGGACGCGCTGGACACGATGACGGTGACCGCGTCGACTCTGGTCGATCAACAGAAGCAGCTCGCCGACACGTTCCGGTCGGTGACCACGACGGCCGCCGACACCGACCGGTGGCTGGAGCGCAACCGGGAGACGATCGTGGTGCTCTCCGACACCTCGCGCGACGCGCTCCGCGCGGTCAGCCCGTACGCCTCCTCCTTCCCGTGCCTCTTCAGCGCCCTGCGCGACTACGCGCCGGTGATGGCCAAGAACCTCGGAAAGGGCACCGACGCGCCCGGCTTCCATGCGCTGGTCAGCGTCTCGGAGATCCGGCAGCCCTACCCCTCCGGCTACGTCCCGAAGCTGCGCACCGGCGGCCCCCGATGCCCGTACGTCACCGGCCAGACCGGCAGCCAGCCGGCCGTCACCGGGACGGCCGACACCGCCGAGCGGATCGAGGCACCACCGACTGACCGGGTCCGCACCTTCGGTGCGACCACGGGGCTCGGCGAGCAGAACTCCCCGGGCGAGAACCAGCTGATCGCCGAGGTGATGGCACCAGCGGAAGGCCTGGCACCTGATGAGTATCCGACCTGGTCGAGCCTGCTGCTCGGCCCGACCCTGCGAGGCACGGAGGTGATCGTCCGATGAGACTCAACAGTGGCGGCTCGGTCGCGGTGACGCTCACCAAGTCGGTGGTCTTCGCGCTGGTGACGGTCCTGGCGATGGCGGCGCTGGCGACGACGATCTCCAACGGATCGAGCTCCTCGGGGCGTACGTTCACAGCGCTCTTCACCGACGTGACCAGCCTCAACAAGGGCGACGACGTGCGGATGGCGGGGGTGAAGATCGGCACCGTCCAGTCCATCGGGCTGCGCCACAACGACACCGCCGAGGTCGTCTTCACCGCGGCCGAGTCGGCGCCGATGGTCGAGGGCACTCGGGCGGAGCTGCGGTTCCGCAACCTGATCGGGCAGCGATACATCGCACTCGAGCCAGGCTCGCCCGGAGGCGAGCCGCTGCGCGCCGGCTACACGTTCTCGCTCGATGAGACCCAGCCCGCGTTGGACCTGACGATGCTGTTCAACGGCTTCCAGCCGCTGTTCAAGTTCCTCGACCCGGAGGACGTCAACAACCTCAGCGCCCAGATCATCGCGGTCTTCCAGGGCGAGGGGGCGACGGTGGAGTCGCTGCTCTCCTCGACCGCCTCGCTGACCTCGACCCTCGCCGACCGCGACCAGGTGATCGGCGACCTGATCACCAACCTCAACTCGGTCCTGGAGGTGGTCAGCCGGCGCACCGGGATGCTCGACACCACCCTGGTGACGCTGCAGCGACTGGTCTCCGGGCTGGCTGCCGACCGGGAGACGCTCGGCTCGACCATCGAGGGGATGGGCGAGCTCTCGCAGAGCGTCACCGGGCTGCTGGAGGAGGGCCGCGAGCCGCTGCGAGACTCGATCGACTCCCTCGGCGACGTCTCGGAGAACCTCGCCGAGAACGACGAGGCACTGACCACGTTCCTGACCACCATGCCGCAGAAGACCGACCAGATCGGCCGGATGGCCACCTACGGAGGCTGGCTCAACTTCTACATCTGCTCCATCGACGGGCGGATCCCGAAACCCGAGGGCTACTACGGCGACCTCGGTGTGGACTCGCCGGCAGGAAGGTGCCAATGATGGCCCGCTATCCGAAGTCGTTCGCCGAACGCAACAAGATCGTCATCGCCGTGGTCGGGATCCTGGCCATGACCGGCGTCTTCTTCGCCACCTTCTACGCCGAGGACCTCCCCGTCATCGGCGGCGGCGACACCTACGAGGCCTACTTCGCCGAGGCCGCCGGGATACGTCCCGGCGACGAGGCGCGGGTCGCCGGGGTGAAGGTCGGCGAGGTCTCCGAGCTCGAGCTCGACGGCGACAAGGTGCTGATCAGGTTCCGGGCCAAGGACGTCTCGCTCGGCTCGCAGACCACCGCGTCGATCAAGGTGAAGACGCTGCTCGGGCGCAAGTTCCTGTCGTTGGATCCCGGCGGGACGGGTCGTCTCCGCGAGCCGATCCCCGTCTCCCGGACCACGACTCCCTACGACGTCAACGCCGCCTTCTCCGACCTCTCCACCACCGTCGGGGAGATCGACATGGCCCAGGTCGAGCAGTCGATGGACGCCCTCTCGGAGGTCTTCGAGGACACTCCCGAGGACGTACGCGGCATGGTCTCCGGCCTCACCCGGCTCTCCCGCACTATCTCCTCGCGGGACCAGGAGCTGGCCGAGCTGATGAGGACGACGACCGAGGTCACCGACACCCTCGCCGAGCGCAACGAGGAGATCGGGCTCCTGATCGAGGACGGCGACAAGCTGCTCGAGGAGCTCGCGGCCCGCCGGCAGGCGATCCACCAGATGCTCACCTACACCGACGACCTCGCCAAGCAGGTCACCGGTCTGGTCGAGGACAACCAGAAGCGCCTCCAGCCGGCCCTGAAGAAGCTCGACCAGGTCTCCGAGATCCTGCAGCGCAACCAGGACCACCTCGACAAGGCGCTCTCCCAGATCGGCGCCTACTACCGGGTGATCGGCGCCTCGATGAGCAACGGGCCGTGGATCGACGTCTACGGCTGCGGCCTCTTCGACGAGAACAACGCACCGGTCCTCGACAACGACGTCCAGCGTGACTGCAAGCCAGGAGGGACGAGATGAGACGGCTCATCGCCGGGTTCCTCGTGATCGCCGTCGTCGGCGCGATCGGGTGGGGTGCTGCGTACGGGATCCGGGAGGGGCGGAAGGGCACCACGTTCTCCGCCCTCTTCGAGGCCTCCGTCGGCCTCTATCCCGGCTCCGACGTGCAGATTCTCGGCGTACCGGTCGGCGAGGTGACCGCGGTGACCCCGGCCGGCGAGCACGTGAAGGTCTCGATGATGCTCGACCCCGGCCAGACCGCCGCGGCCGACACCTCGGCGGTGATCGTCGCGCCGACGCTGGTCTCGGACCGCTTCGTCCAGCTCACCGAGCCGTACGTCGACGGGCCCGAGCTCCGCGACGGCACCGTCATCGAGGAGACCGCGGTGCCGGTCGAGATCGACGACCTCTACGCCTCGCTGACCGAGGCCGGCGACCAGCTCGGTCCCAACGGCGCGAACAAGAACGGTGCGCTCTCGCGGTTCCTGGAGGTGATGGCGGCCAACCTCGACGGGCAGGGCGCCGACATCAACCAGGTGATCCGGGAAGGCGCCGATGCGTCGGCCACCCTGGCCGACATCGACCAGGACTTCTTCGCCACCGTGGAGAACCTCGACACCTTCAACAAGACCCTGCTCGAGCACGACGACGGGGTCGAGGACGCCAACCGCCGGTTCGCGCAGGTCACCGAGTATCTCGCCGACGACCGCGACGACCTGGCCTCCGCGGTCAGCAACCTCGGCGAGGCGCTCGCGCTGCTGGAGTCGTTCATCAAGGACAACCGCGGCGAGATGCGCACCAGCGTCGAGAACCTGCAGGGCCCGACCCAGGTCCTCGTCGACCAGAACGAGTCGCTCGAGGAGGCGGTCGCCACGATCCCGCTGGTGCTGCAGAAGTACGTCAACGCCTACGACCCGGCGACCAACAGCCTCGTCGGGCGCACCAACCTGAACGAGCTGAGCGTCTGGTCCGGTGACGGCCTCACCGGCCAGACCTCCGAGGACGCGCCACCGGTCCTGCTTCCCGGTGTCGGAGAGGAGCAGTGATGTCGCGCTCGCCGAGACCTCTGTCGAGACCGCTCATGGCCCTCCTGGCCACGGCCGCCCTGACCCTCTCCGGTTGCGGCCTCGGTGCCGTCAGCGGAGGCGTCTACGAGGCCCCGCTGCCCGGCGGCGCCGACGTGGGGAAGGACCCGATCACGCTGAGCGCCGAGTTCGGCGACGTACTCGATCTGGTCCCTCAGTCCAGCGTCAAGATCGACAACGTCGCGGTGGGCCGGGTCTCCAAGATCCGGCTGACCGAGGACGGCCGCAGCGCGCGGGTGTCGCTGGTGGTCAGGGACGACGTCTCGCTCCCCGCCGGCACCACGGCGCGACTGCAGCAGACCTCCCTGCTCGGAGAGAAGTACGTCGCGCTGATCCGCCCCGCCACGCCGGTCGCGGGCTCGCCCCTGGGTGATGGTGCGGTCCTCGGGAGGGGCGACACCGAGGCGGCCGCGCAGGTCGAGGAGGTGCTCGGAGCCCTGTCGATGGTGCTCAACAGCGGCGGCATCGCGCAGTTCCAGGAGATCTCCCGCGAGATGCAGCAGATCTCCGACGGACGGCCCGAGGAGATCAAGGCGTTCCTGACCGAGATGGACCGGTTCGTCTCGGTCCTCGACTCACGCTCGGCCTCGATCACCTCTGCGATCGAGTCGCTCAACGAGCTCGCGGTCACGCTGGAGAAGGACAAGACCAAGATCGCAGAAGCGCTGGAGGGGCTCTCGCCGGGCATGCAGGTGCTCGTCGACCAGCGTCCGCAGCTGGTCGCGATGCTGGAAGCGCTCGACAAGCTCTCCAAGGTCACCATCAGCACCCTGGACGAGGCCCAGGACGACATCGTCGCCGACCTGAAGCTGCTCGACCCGATCCTCGACCAGCTCGCCAAGGCCGGCTCCGACCTGCCGTACGCGCTCGAGATCCTCTTCACCTACCCGTTCCCCGACGAGGTGCTCAACGCGCTCCGCGGCGACTACATGAACCTGTTCATGATCACGAACTTCCGTACTCCTGCCGGCTGCCGGTCCAAGGGCTGCGAATGGCTGCAGCCGGCGGTCGGAGGCGGGTCCGGCGGCTCGGTCAGCTCCCAGTCCGGGTCGTCGGACGCACCGCCCGGACTGCTGCCGTCGACCACGTCGCCGGTGCCGGGCTCCTCCTCGCCGTCGATCCCGGGGGAGTCGATCCTGCCCTCCGCTCCCGGGTCGTCCTCGTCCTCCTCGGATCCGTCGCAGTCCGGGTCGTCCTCACCGTCCTCGTCCCCGTCAGATCCCTCCGGGTCGCCCTCGGAGTCACCGACCGAGCCTTCGTCCGGGTCCGGGTCGGCGACCTCCGAGACCTCGCCGGAAGGCGCGGCGAGCGACGCCGGCTCCGTGGAAGGGAGCGAATGATGCAACGGCTCACCGGAGGCGTACGCGTCAAGCTGGGGCTCTTCGTCGCTCTCGCGCTCGTGGGCACCAGCTATGTCGGGGCTCGCTATGTCGGCCTGGACCTGCTCGACGAGCCCTACCGCGTCGACGTCTCGCTGCCCGAGGGCGGCGGCCTCTTCGTCAACTCGGAGGTGACCTACCGCGGGGTGCCCGTGGGTGAGGTGACCTCCCTGGAAGCGGGCTCCGACGGCGTACGCGCGGTGCTGGAGATCGAGGGCGACGCGCCCGCCATCCCTGAGGACGTCACCGTGAAGGTCGCCAACCGGTCGGCCATCGGCGAGCAGTATCTCGACCTCCGCGGTGGCGCGGTGGGCTCCGCCCGGCTCTCCGAGGGCGACCGGCTCTCTGCGGGGGAGGAGGCGTTGCCGTACGACGCCTCCCAGGTCATCGAGACCGGCCGTGACTTCGTCGCCTCGGTGCCCGAGGAGGCTCTGGTGACGACGATCGACGAGTCCTACCTGCTGTCCCAGGGAGCCGGGTCCGACCTGCGGAAGCTGGTCGACACCTCGCTCTCGTTCCAGCAGGAGGCCGACCGCAACTTCCTCGTCTCGGCGAGCCTGATCCGCAACTCCGACCAGGTGCTCGCGACCCAGGAGGAGTCGGCGACCAGCATCAAGGCCTGGAGCAACGACCTCGCGCTCTTCTCCTCGACCCTTGCTGACTCCGACAAGGACCTTCGCGACCTGATCGGGGCCGCGCCCGGCACGGCCACCGAGATCTCGCTGCTGGTCAAGGAGATCGGGCAGCCGCTCGGGATCCTGATGAGCAACCTGGTCACGCCTGCGACGCTCTTCGGTACCAACGCCGCCGCGCTCGAGTCGACCTTCGTGACCGTGCCGGAGGCGGTCAGCATCGGCTGGGCGATCAACACCTCCAACGGGCCACGGCTGAGTCTGATGCCGTCGTTCTTCAACCCGCCCCCGTGCGTCTCGGGTTATGAGGGCACCGACCTGCGCGCCGGCACCGATCTGAGCAAGGGCAAGCCGTTCAACACCGCGGCCGGCTGCGATGCCGTGCCCCGACCGAAAACCACGAAGACCGAGACAGCCGAGCCGGGGACGGTTAGCGTCCCCACCACGCTCGCCGGACTGATGGGGGAGCGATGAGCACGACAGCGGAGAGACCTACGGAGGCTGCGGTGGTCGCGGTGGAAGCCCCTGACCCACCGTCGAGGCGCGACCGGGTGCTCACCTGGGCCCTCCCGCTGGTGGCGCTGTGCGTGCTGGTCGCGGGCGCGCTGACCTGGTGGCGCGCGAGCGGTCACGACCAGGAGATGGTCGACGACGCCGCCCGGCGTGACCGGGTGCTGATCGTCGCGACCAGCCACATCGAGACCCTCAACTCGCTCGACTACCGCAAGGTGGACGAGGGGCTGAAGGGGTGGGCCGCGGTCACCACCGGGACCCTGCACGATCAGCTGACCAGCGTCTCCGAGGAGGACCGCAAGGTCCTCGCCGAGCAGGAGAAGATCTCGACCGGCTCTGTGATGGACGCCGCCGTGACCGAGCTCGACGACGACAGCGCGACCGTGATCGCGGCGGTCGAGATCACGGTCCGTGACGGCTCTGCTTCCGGTGAGGACGCCGAGCCGACGGTCAAGCGCAACAGGTTCGCAGCCGACCTGGTCAAGGTCGGCGACGACTGGCTCCTGGAGAGCCTCGAGCAGGTAGCGGTGAACATGTCATGAGCACTTCTCTCGTACGTCGCTGGGCGCCGTTCCTCGCCGCGCTCGCCCTGATCCTGGGGCTGGGAGCGTTCTGGCAGGCCGACCGGGAGCGCGGGACCGACCACGTCGGCAACCGTGCCGTCGTCGACGCCGAGGCCACCACCGAGGTGCAGTCGGCCGTCACCACCGGCCTGCTCCAGGTCTTCTCCTACGACTTCTCCGATCCCGGTCCGACCGTTGCCGCAGCTGACGAGTTCCTCGCCGGCGACGCCCGCAAGGAGTACGACCTCCTCTTCAAGCAGCTCCAGGAGAAGGCCCCCGGTCAGAAGCTCGTGCTCAGCGCAGAGGTCCAGGTCGCCGCGGTCAAGTCCCTCGACGCCGACTCCGCCGAGCTCCTGGTCTTCCTGGATCAGGCCTCGCAGCGATCCACCGACAAGGAGTCGTCCATCTCCGCAGCGCAGATCGCAGTCGAGGCCGCGAAGGTCGACGGCCAGTGGAAGGTGACCGCCCTCGACCTCTTCTGATGCCGAGTCGGCTCGTTGTGACGAGCCGACTCGACGCGGATCTCGGTCAGGACGAGCCGACTCGGCGGGGGACGCGTCAGTCGCCGCCGCCCCCGCCGCCGCCGCAGCTCGAGCCGCAGGAGGAGCTGCTGCACGCGTGGTGGTCGTTGTTGCCGGAGTCGTAGGTGGAGCCGCACGAACTCGAGCCGGAGCCGCCGCCGCCCCGTCTGCGGGGACCTCGGCGGCGGTTGCGACGCCTCTTGAGGCCGGGCTCGATCAGCAGGTAGATGACCAGGCCGAGGACCCCGAGGATGATCAGGATTTCCATGTGATGCTCCGTTTCCAGGTGCGGCGGCTGAGGTGCCAGATCTGTGAGCCGAGACCGATGGTGAGCACCCGGCGCCCGGCGATCCTGGTGAGCGCCAACCGCCGACGGCCTTCATAGACCTCGTGCAGCCGGAACCAGTCGGCACCGATGGCGGTCAGGAAGCCGCGTACGTCATCGTGGGCGCAGCCCTGCTGCGGGTGCTGCGCGGCCCAGGCATGGAAGCGGGCCCGCCAGTCCGGGAGCAGGTCGAGCTCGGGGGCGGCGTGCTCGGCGGCGGAGGAGCGCTTGTGGTGGAGAACCCGCGTCGTCGCGGTGGTCCCGGCGGCGTCGAACCCCGGCGGCGTACGTCCCGCCAGCAGGTCGTCGAGGACCTCGCGCTGCCGCGCGGCGAGCTGCTCGCGTACCGCGCCTGGGGAGTCCATGTGAGGAGTGTGCCCGATTCGTTTGGGCCGGCGCCGCACTATATAAAAGTCAAAGTTGAGTGGAACAGACTCAACTTTGGTTGTGTTGAGATAGATGCGGGTGACACGCACTCGCGGCAGACTCAGGTGCATCCCCAGGAGGAGAGCAGAGACAGATGAGCCAGTTTTCGGCAGACAAGTTCACCACCAAGGCTCGCGAGGCGATCGAGGCCGCGCAGCTTTCCGCCACGACGGCGGGCAACACCACCACTGAGCCGATCCACCTGCTCGTCGCGCTCCTGCAGGACGAGGGCACCGCGACGTCGATGGTCACCAAGTCCGGTGTGGACGCCGAGGAGCTGTCGCGTGCGGCGGCCGCCGATCTCGCCGGTCTCCCGCGCGCCAGCGGGTCGACGGTGCAGCAGCCCGCTGCGTCGGGTGCGCTGACCCGGGTCCTGGCCGGGGCGATCACGCTGGCCACCTCCCTGAAGGACGACTACGCCGCCACCGAGCACCTGCTGATCTCGCTGGCCACGGTCGAGTCGTCGGCGCAGAAGGTGCTCAAGGGCGCCGGGCTCACCGAGAAGGGGCTGCGCGAATCGCTGAAGGCGGTCCGTGGCAACCGTCGGGTGACGAGCCAGGACGCCGAGGACTCCTACGAGGCGCTCGAGAAGTACTCCCAGGACCTCACCGAAGCCGCCGAGAAGGGCAAGCTCGACCCGGTCATCGGCCGTGACGCCGAGATCCGCCGGGTGATCCAGGTGCTCTCGCGGCGTACGAAGAACAACCCGGTCCTCATCGGCGAGCCCGGCGTCGGCAAGACGGCCGTCGTCGAAGGGCTCGCCCAGCGGATCATCGCGGGCGACGTACCCGACTCGCTGAAGGGTCGCCGTCTCCTGTCGCTCGACCTGGCGGCGATGGTCGCCGGTGCGCAGTACCGCGGCCAGTTCGAGGAGCGGCTCAAGGCCGTCCTGGAGGAGATCAAGGCCGCCGAGGGCCAGGTCATCACCTTCATCGACGAGCTCCACACCGTCGTCGGCGCGGGCGCCGGCGGCGACTCCGCGATGGACGCCGGCAACATGCTCAAGCCGATGCTCGCGCGCGGTGAGCTGCACATGATCGGTGCGACCACGCTCGACGAATACCGCGAGCGCATCGAGAAGGACCCGGCCCTGGAGCGCCGGTTCCAGCAGGTCTTCGTCGGCGAGCCGTCGGTCGAGGACACCGTGCAGATCCTGCGCGGCATCCAGGAGAAGTACGAGGCGCATCACGGTGTCCGCATCACCGATGCCGCCCTGGTGGCCGCCGCGACCCTGTCCGACCGCTACATCACCGGCCGGCAGCTGCCTGACAAGGCGATCGACCTGATCGACGAGGCCGCCTCCCGGCTGCGGATGGAGATCGAGTCGTCTCCCGAGGAGATCGACCAGCTCCGCCGCGCCGTCGACCGGCTGAAGATGGAGGAGTTCGCGCTCTCCAAGGAGTCCGACGACGCCTCGCTCGAGCGTCACGCGGCGCTGCGCAAGGAGCTCGCCGACAAGGAGGAGGAACTGCGCGGGCTGGAGGCGCGCTGGGAGCAGGAGAAGGCCTCGCTCGAGGGTGAGGGCGCCCTGCGCAAGCAGCTCGACGCGCTGCGTAGCGAGGCCGAGCGACTTCAGCGGGAGGGTTCGCTGGGGGAGGCTTCGGAGATCCTCTACGGCCGCATCCCGGAGCTGGAGCGGCAGATCGCCGAGGCCGCCGAGGCCGAGGACGGGGGCGAGGTCGCCGACCGGCTGGTCGGCGAGGAGGTCGCTGCCCAGCAGATCGCCGAGGTCGTCGAGGCCTGGACCGGCATCCCGACCGGCAAGATGCTCCAGGGTGAGCAGGCCAAGCTGCTCGAGATGGAGTCCGTCATCGGACGGCGCCTGATCGGGCAGAAGTCAGCGGTCACGGCCGTTGCCGACGCCGTCCGGCGCTCTCGTGCAGGCATCGCCGACCCCAACCGCCCCACCGGCTCGTTCCTGTTCCTGGGCCCGACCGGCACCGGTAAGACCGAGCTCGCCAAGTCGCTCGCCGACTTCCTCTTCGACGACGAGCGCGCGATCGTACGCATCGACATGTCCGAGTACTCCGAGAAGCACTCGGTCGCCCGTCTGGTCGGAGCGCCTCCGGGCTACGTCGGCTACGAGGAGGGTGGTCAGCTGACCGAGGCGGTGCGCCGGCGCCCCTACTCGGTGGTGCTGCTCGACGAGGTCGAGAAGGCCCACCCCGAGGTCTTCGACATCCTGCTGCAGGTGCTCGACGACGGGCGCCTGACCGACGGCCAGGGCCGCACGGTCGACTTCCGCAACACGGTCCTCATCCTCACCTCCAACCTCGGCTCGGCCTTCCTGGTCGACCCGGTCATGGACGAGCACGAGAAGCGCGAGTCGGTCATGGCGGTGGTCCGGGCGTCGTTCAAGCCCGAGTTCCTCAACCGCCTCGACGAGGTCGTCATGTTCGACGCCCTCTCGCTCGCCGACCTCACCAAGATAGTCGACATCCAGCTCGGTCTGCTCGAGAAGCGTCTGGCCGCCCGCCGCATCTCGATCTCCGTCACCCCCGAGGCCCGAGAGTGGCTGGCCGAGACCGGCTACGACCCGGCGTACGGCGCCCGGCCGCTGCGCCGCCTCATCCAGTCCGCCATCGGCGACCCTCTCGCCAGGATGCTCATCGGCGGCGAGGTGTCCGACGGTGGCCAGGTCACCGTCGACCGCGACGGCGACGGCCTCACCCTGAAGTCCTGAGCGGAGGCGTCACCCCGGTCGGGGGGGGGGGGGGGCGGCGGGGGCCCCGGGGGGCGGCCCGGCGCCGGGGCGGTGGGGCTGGGACGAGCCCGGGCAGGACAGCACTAACCAC
>NZ_JBEPDH010000019.1:0-139416 GCF_040300245.1 Nocardioides sp. NPDC000445
CCGCGCGACCGCCACGGCCAGACCCCGCGCGCGCTGCTGCGCTCGCGGGGGGCGCGGGGGCGCTTTTCCCCCCCTGGGCGGGAAAATGCGCGGGGCCAGCCTGTCTCGGCGATGGGCTGTGCGGTAGCGGAGCGGTCGGCCCGGGTGTGCGATAGCGCCCCGGGCTATCTGGTGGATGGGAAAGCAGAATCCCGCCATGGCGGGATTCTGCCCAGGCAGACCGCCTCGCGGGCTCAGCACTTTCCCGCCATGGCGGGAAAGTGCGTGCGGGCGTCAGCGAACGGGAGCGCCGGCGCCGGAGAGCGCCTGCTTGACCTCGCCGATCCGCACCTTGCCGAAGTGGAAGATCGTCGCCGCGAGGACGGCGTCCGCGCCGGCGTCGACCGCGGGCGGGAAGTGCTCCGCCTTGCCGGCGCCACCGGAGGCGATGACCGGGACGGTCACCTCGCTGCGTACGGCCTTGATCAGGTCGATGTCGAAGCCGTCCTCGGTGCCGTCGGCGTCCATCGCGTTGAGCAGGATCTCGCCGGCACCGAGCTCGACCGCCTTCGCGGCCCACTCGATCGCGTCGATCCCGGCGGACTTGCGGCCGCCATGCGTGGTCACCTCGAAGCCGGAGTCGGTCGCCGGCGCCCGACGGGCATCGACGGACAGCACGAGCACCTGGTTGCCGAACCGGTCGGCGATCTCGGCGATCAGCTCGGGACGAACGATGGCCGCCGTGTTGACCGCGATCTTGTCCGCGCCGGCACGGAGCATCCGGTCCACGTCGTCGACGCTGCGGATCCCGCCGCCGACCGTGAGCGGGATGAAGACCTGCTCAGCGGTGCGGGTGACGATCTCGAGCGTCGTCGCACGCCCCTCGTGGGAGGCGGAGATGTCGAGGAAGGTGAGCTCGTCGGCACCTTCCTTGTCGTACGTCGCGGCCAGCTCCACCGGGTCGCCGGCGTCGCGCAGCTCCTTGAAGTTGATCCCCTTGACGACGCGGCCGGCGTCGACGTCGAGACAGGGGATGACACGTACGGCCAAGCTCATGACTGATCCCCTCGCGGCCGGCCGAGGGTGAGGTCGAGCGCGTCGGCCAGGTCCAGGGAGCCGGTGTAGAGCGCCGTGCCGGCGATCGCACCCTCCACGCCGACCTCGACCAGACCCATGAGCGCCTCGATGTCGTCGATGGTGGTCACTCCCCCGCTCGCCACGACCGGGCGGTCGGTGGCCTCGCAGACCGCGCGCAGCAGGTCGAGGTTGGGGCCCTGGAGCATGCCGTCCTTGTTGACGTCGGTGACGACATAGCGCGCGCAGCCCTCGGAGTCGAGTCGGGCGAGCGTCTCGTAGAGGTCGCCGCCGTCCTTGGTCCAGCCGCGCGCCGCGAGGGTGCGGCCGCGTACGTCCAGACCCACCGCGACCCGGTCGCCGTAGGTCGCGATCGCCCGCCGGGTCCACTCCGGGTTCTCCAGCGCGGCCGTGCCGATGTTGACGCGGCGGCAGCCGGTCGCCATCGCCGCCTCGAGCGACTCGTCGTCACGGATCCCACCGCTCATCTCGACCTTGATGTCGAGCTTGCCGACGATCCCGGCGAGGATCTCACGGTTGTTACCGTGGCCGAACGCGGCGTCGAGGTCGACCAGATGGATCCACTCGGCCCCGGTCTCCTGCCACCTCAGGGCAGCCTCGTAGGGATCGCCGAAACGCTTCTCCGACCCGTCCACGCCCTGGACCAGCTGCACCGCCTGCCCGCCCTTCACATCGACGGCCGGCAGGAGCTCGAGGTAGTCACCCATGGGGACGATCCTATGTTCTGTACGTCGCCACCCCTGCCCCGCCGTCCTGCTGCGAGACGGTTCCTTCGTCAAGGTATGCAGACCGAGGGACACATCCCGTGCGGAACTCCGCACGGGAAGCGAGCTCCCGGCTGCATACCTTGACGGAGGAACGGGCTCAGCGAGGCGCCAGCACCTCGAACTCGTAGCCGTCCGGGTCCCTCATCGTGGCCCATCGCCCGCCACCGTGGGTCTCGGCGATCAGCCTGGCGCCGAGCCCGACGAGGCGGCGGATCTCGTCGGCAGGACCGGTGTCCTCGGGCGCGATCAGGTCGAAGCGGAACCGGTCCCGCGGCCCCCGCGGTACCGGTGGCGGCCCGCCCCAGGCGACCTTGGCGCTGCCCGACGGCGTCGCGACCGCGGTCTCTCCGTCCTGGTCCCAGACCAGCGGCCAGCCGAGTGCCGTACTCCAGAAGATCCCGTTCTCCCGCGACCCGTCCGCGGCCACCTCGCCCAGGAATCCCGTGCCCTCCAGCCACCGGTTGCCGGCCGGGATCACGCACAGCTCGTTGCCCTCCGGGTCGCCGAGCACGATGTGGTCCTCGTCCGGCCGCTGGCCCACATCGAGATGGGACGCGCCGAGGCCGATCAGCCGGTCGACGGTCCGCTGCTGGTCCTCCGGAAGCCTGCTGGTCAGGTGGAGGTGGTGCGGGTTCTCGAGCGTCTTCGGCGCGTCCGTGGGCAGGAACCGGATCCGAAGATCGTCCTCCGCCCGTGGCAGCAGCCGGATCTCTTCGCCGCTCGCCTCGGTCTCCCGGCCCAGCACTGCTGCCCAGAATCCCGCGACCGTCTCCGGGTCGTTGGCATCGATGCAGATCCCGAACCGCCGAGGTGTCATGACCGGCAACCTAGGTCGCCTCGGGATACGTACGCAATCGGGTTTCGGAGCCGCGCTCGACCGAATAAGTCCGTGCTTGCCGGGCGCGCGGCCACGGTCGCCAGCTTGGCCAGCCCCTTCTCCATGTCGGGCGCGATCGCCTTCTCCATCGAGTAGAACCTGGTCATCAGGCCCATCACACCGCTCACCGAGCCGGTGTGGGTCCACCTCAGCTGTGTGCCGCCGGCGACGGTGGCGAGGTCGAAGCTCACGGTGCTCCGGCTCTTGAAGGGCTTCTGGAACTCCAGCGCGACCTCGATGTGCTCGGGCCTCGACTCGGTGATCTCCATCGCGCCGGCCCCGGCACGCTTGTTGCCCGACCAGGCATAACGCGCACCGACCCCGGACTCGGCACCCGAGTAGGTGCGCGACATGTCCGGGTCGAGCTCCTCCCACGGCGACCACGACGGCCAGTGGTGGAAGTCGTCGAGCAGCGCGTGCACGCGCCCGATGTCGCCGGGAAGGACCGCGGACCTGGAGACCTCGTAGTCGGTCATGTCACGACAGTACGCCTGCGGCGACGAGTTCGAGAACGTCATCGGTGCTGCGTACGTCGCCGAAGGTGCGATAGATGGTCGTCAGCGTCGCGTTGTGGGACTCGTCGTCACGACCCGCCGTGGCGTCGGCGACCAGGATCGTGCGATATCCCAGCGTTGCGGCGTCGCGCGCCGTACCGGCGACGCAGACCTCGGTGAGCGTGCCGGTGACGACGACCGTCTCGATGCCACGCTCCCGGAGCTGGTCGTCCAGAGTCGAACTGCCCGGGAAGAGCGAGCTGGTCGCGGTCTTCTCGACGAGGATGTCGCCCTCGCGCGCCTCCAGCCCCGGCCCGAGCCGACCCTCGATCGGCCCGGTCCCGCCGCTGCGCCGGAACATCTCGGCCACCTTCTCCCCGCGGAACTCCTGCGCCCAGGCCGTCGGTCCAGGATCGCCCGGCACGATCCACGCGACCGCGCCGCCGGCCCCGCGGAGGGCATCCGCCAGCAGACACACGTTCGGGGTGATCGCGAAGCACGTCGCATTCCCCTCGTAGAAGAACGGCACGAGGTCGACGACGAGCAGCGCCGTCCTGGCGGGGTCGAGGCTCTGGTACGCATGGCGTCTGCCGCGCCGAGCCTCCTGGCGCGCGTACTCACGCTCGGGGATCGCCCAGCTGTGCACCTGCGGCGACCGCACTCAGGCGCTCTCGCGGTTGTCACCGACGGAGCCACCGATCATGACGCTCATCCCTCCGCGGCGCGCTTGCCGTAGGTGCCACTGGTGAGGGTGGCGTACGAGCGTCGGACGATCTCCTCGAGAACGCTCAGATCGACCGCTGCGACGTCCTTGAGATAGAGGCAGCCGACGCCGTGGGTGTGGGGGCCGAGGCGGGCGAGGAGGTCTTCGTGGGCCGAGATGCCGTCGTTCAGGTAGACGACCGAGGCGGCCTTGCGGGGCGAGAAACCCGCGGCCGGGGCGTCGCCCTCGGTGCCGGAGGCGTACTGGTAGTGGTACTCGCCGAAACCCACGATCGCGGACCCGAACATCCGAGGCTCCTCCCCGGTGGCGCGCCGCATCAGCTCCAGCAGCGTGGCCGCGTCCCGACGACGAACCGGAGACTCGACGGCCTCGATGAAACCCACCGGATCGGCGTCGGTCCAGGTCGTCGTGGCCATCCGGCCACTCTAGCGGCGGAACAGCATCGTGTAGACCACGGGCGCGACCAGCACCGACGCGACGGCCGCGAAGGCGGTCGTGCCGACGTCCTCGGTGACCAGGTAGACGAGCGCGTTGAGGAGGAGCAGGACGACGATCAGGATCCGTACGTTGCGCCGCCGGCGCTCCGCGAGCGCACTGTGCGGCCGGGACCGGCGAGCCGGAACCCATCCGGTCAGGCGCTCCCGACGAGCTCGGCGTTCCGCCGACCTGGCCGCCCGGGCGGCACGCTCCTCGGCGGCCTTGGCAGCCTGCCGCTCGCGCTCGGCACGGGCCTTCGCCCGGGCTCCGGTCTGGGCCACCTACGCCGCCTTCAAGGAGGAGACCCAGTTGCGCAGGACCGCGGCGCCGGCGTCGCCCGACTTCTCCGGGTGGAACTGGGTAGCGCTGAGCGGGCCGTTCTCGACGGCGGCCACGAACCGGTCGCCACCGTGCTCGGCCCAGGTGACCAGCGGTGCGACGGTGCGGTCGTTGGTGACCAGGGTCCAGTCGCGCACGCCGTAGGAGTGCACGAAGTAGAACCGCTCCTTCTCGACCCCGGCGAAGAGCGAGGTCCCCGAGGGCGCGTCCACGGTGTTCCAGCCCATGTGGGGCACGATCGGCGCCTGGAGACGCTCGACGACGCCGGGCCACTCGCCGCAGCCCTCGGTCTCGACACCGTGCTCGATGCCGGTCTCGAAGAGGATCTGCATGCCGACGCAGATCCCCATGACCGGGCGGCCGCCGGCGAGACGCCGGGCGATGATCCGCTCGCCGCGGATCGCGCGCAGGCCCTTCATGCAGGCCTCGAAAGCCCCCACGCCGGGCACCAGCAGACCGTCGGCCGCCATCGCGGCGTCGAGGTCACCGGTCAGCTCGACCGAGGCACCGGCGCGCTCGACGGCGCGGACGGCGGAGCGTACGTTTCCGGAGCCGTAGTCGAGCACCACGACCGACGGCAAACTCACAGCGCACCCTTCGTCGACGGGATCCCGGTCTCGCGCGGGTCGTAGGCGATCGCGTCGCGGAACGCCCGTGCGAACGCCTTGAACTGCGTCTCCACGATGTGGTGCGGCTCGCGCCCGGCGAGCACGTTGACGTGCATCGTCAGGTGGGCGTGGTGCGCGATCGAGTCGAAGATGTGCTGGGTCAGCGAGCCGAGGTAGGGCACACCCGAGCCGCCGAGCAGCACGTACTGCTGGCCCTCCGGCTCGCCGGTGTGGACCGAGTAGGGCCGGCCGGAGACGTCCACGACGCAGCGTACGAGCGCCTCGTCGAGCGGGACGGTCGCGTCGCCGTAGCGGCGGATGCCCTTCTTGTCCCCCAGCGCCTGGCGCAGCGCCTGGCCGAGCACGATCGCGGTGTCCTCGACGGTGTGGTGGGCGTCGATGTGCACGTCGCCCTCGGAGTGCACGGTCAGGTCGACGAGAGAGTGCCGTCCGAAGGCGGTCAGCATGTGGTCGTAGAAGCCGACCCCGGTCGAGACGTCGACCCGTCCGGTGCCGTCGAGGTCGACCTCGACGACGACCTTCGACTCCGAGGTCTCCCGCTCGATGCGGGCAGTCCTTGCCGAACTCATGCGCGTGCTCCGTTCACATCGATCAAAGCTTGCTTGAAAGCGGTCATCTCGTCGGGCGTCCCGACCGAGACCCGCAGCCATCCTTCGGGCCCGGTTTCGCGGATCAGCACTCCACGGTCGAGCAGCCCCTGCCAGACCGCGTGCCGGTCGGCGTAGCGCCCGAAGAGGACGAAGTTGGCATCCGAGTCGGCGACCTCGAGCCCCTGCCCACGCAGCCATTCGACCAGCGAGTCCCGCTCCTCACGAAGCGAGGCCACATAGCCCAGCAGCTCCGGCGCGTGCCGCAGGGCGGCGCTCGCCGCCGCCTGGGTCACCGCGGAGAGGTGGTAGGGCAGTCGTACGACGCGGATCGCGTCACAGATCGCCGGGTCGGCCGCCAGGTAGCCGAGCCGCAGCCCCGCCCCGGCGAACGCCTTCGACATGGTGCGGGTGACCACCAGGTTGCGGTGCTCGGAGAGCAGCTCGAGCGCCGAGGGCACCCCGGTCCGCCGGAACTCGCCGTAGGCCTCGTCGACCACGACGATGCCGCTGTCTCCGACGGCCTCGCACAGCACGGTGACCGCCTCCGGCGGCAGCGCGGTGCCGGTCGGGTTGTTGGGGCTCGGCAGCAGTACGACATGGGGCCGGGTCTCCTCGACCAGCGCCCGTGCCTTCTCCAGATCGATCGCGAAGTCGCTCTCCCGGTGTCCGACGACCCACTCGGTGTTGGTGTCGCGGGCGTACTCCGGATACATCGAGTAGGTCGGCGCGAAGCTGATCGCGGTGCGCCCCGGACCTCCGAAGGCCTGCAGCAGCTGCAGCATCACCTCGTTGGACCCGTTGGCCGCCCACACCTGCTCAGGCGTGATCTGCGCCTGCACGTCGGAGGAGAGGTACGCAGCCAGCCCCTCCCGCAGCGCGACGAACTCGCGGTCCGGGTAGCGGTTGAGCGTGCGCGCCGCCTCGCCGACGCTGGCCGCGATGTCGGCGACCGTCTCGGCGGAGGGCTGGTAGGGGTTCTCGTTGACGTTGAGCTGGACCGGTACGTCCAGCTGCGGAGCACCGTAGGGCTCGATCCCGGCGAGCTCGGTACGGATCGGCGGCCAGCTCATCACGAGAACCTCACCGACACCGCCGCGCCGTGACCCGGCAGGTCCTCGGCCTCGGCGAGCGTGACGACGTGGTCCTTGACCGCGGCCAGCCCCTCGCGGGAGTAGTCGACGACGTGGATCGACTTGGTGAAGGCCCGCACCGAGAGCCCCGAGGAGTGGCAGGCGCAGCCGCCGGTGGGCAGCACGTGGTTGGACCCGGCGCAGTAGTCGCCCAGCGACACCGGAGCGTAGGAGCCGACGAAGATCGCGCCGGCGTTGCGGATCCGGCCGGCGACCCGGGCGGCATCGGCGGTGTGGATCTCGAGGTGCTCGGCGGCGTACGCGTTGACGACGTCGACGCCCTGGTCGATGTCGTCGACGAGCACGATCCCCGACTGCGCGCCGGTCAGCGACGTACGAATCCTCTCGACGTGCTTGGTCGCGGCGACCTGCTTGTCGAGCTCGGCCTCGACGTCGGCCGCGAGCGTCTCGGAGTCGGTGACCAGCACCGATGCGGCCAGCGGGTCGTGCTCGGCCTGGGAGATCAGGTCGGCGGCGACGTAGGCGGCCTCGGCGGTCTCGTCGGCGAGGATCGCGATCTCGGTCGGGCCCGCCTCGGAGTCGATCCCGACCTGCCCCTTGAGCAGGCGCTTCGCGGTGACGACGTAGATGTTGCCGGGACCGGTGACCATGTCGACGCGCTCGCACGGGTCGACCCCGTAGGCGAACATCGCGATCGCCTGGGCACCGCCGACGGCGTAGACCTCGTCGACGCCCAGCAGCGCGCACGCGGCCAGGATGGTGGGCTGTGGAAGCCCACCGAACTCCTTCTGCGGCGGCGAGGCCAGCGCGATCGACGGCACCCCGGCGACCTGCGCCGGAACGACGTTCATCAGCACCGAGGAGACCAACGGAGCCAGACCACCGGGCACATAGAGCCCCACGCGCCCCACCGGCACCTTGCGGTGCGTCACCCGGGCGCCGGGTGCCAGGTCGGTGACCGCGTCCTTCTCGAGCTCGGCGGCACAGGTCGAACGCAGCCGCGCGATCGACTCCTCGAGCCCGGCCCGGATCGCCGGGTCGAGCTCGTCGAGCGCCTTGGTCAGCGCGGCGGCCGGCACCCGGATGTCGTCGACGCGCACACCGTCGAACTTCTCCGAGAACTCGGCGATCGCCTCCTGGCCGCGCACCCGGACGGCGTCGATGATCGGCTGCACCGCATGAGTGGCCGCCTCGATGTCGAACTCGGCGCGCGGAACGGCAGCGCGGTAGTCGATGGTCGAAGCGGCGCCTCTGTCGGCACCCCTCAGGTCGATGCGGCGGATCATGCCTCAAGTCTACGAGTGGGCGGCCTTCGGAGCCGATCTGCCGACGCCACGTGGACGCTGCGCGACGCAGGTGGAGAGACGCATACGGCGCCCCGATCCGGGTACTCGGACATCAGACCTACCGAAGGAGGATCGTCATGGCACTGACACGACCGTTCCACCGACAACACCAGCAAGCAGACGAGAACCAGCCCGGCGTCGACGAGAACCACGCCTCGACCCGCGACTACCAGCCCGGCGGCCCTGCGGTCGTCGGCCACGACGACCGCGTGGAGCGCCCGCACAGCGCCGAGGGCGAGGCCGGCCACCTGCGCGCGGGAGACGCCGTCGAGCACCACCGCCACGCCGAGGAGGGCCGACGTGCCGCCCTCCACGACACCTACGGAGGCATGAACTGGGGCGCCTGCTTCTTCGGCTGGCTGGTAGCTGTCGGAGTCACCGTCCTTCTCGGAGCGATCATCAGCGCCGTCGCCTCGGCGATCGGCACCAACCAGAACTGGACCCAGACCGACCTGCAGGAGATGTCCGGTTCGGTCGGTATCGCAGCGGCCATCACGCTCGCCGTGGTGATGTTCGTCGGCTACTACGCCGGCGGGTACGTCGCCGCCCGGATGTCCCGCTTCGACGCCCGCCGACAGGGCCTGGGCGTGTGGATCGTGGCGATCGTGGCGATGATCATCGCTGCCGTCGCCGGGACGCTGTTCGGCGCCAGCTACGACATCATGCGGCAGGTCGACCTGCCCAGCGTGGGGCTGAGCACCGACCAGCTCAGCTGGGGCGCCGTGATCACCGGCGTCGCCCTCTTGGTCGTGATGCTCGTCGGGGCCGTCCTCGGCGCTGCCGGCGGCCAGCGCTACCACACCAAGATCGACCGGGCGGTCTACGACGACTGACGGCTCGGGTCGACAGCGAACTGAACACGGGGGTTCGCGGGCGCGTGCGCCCGCGGCCCCCATAGGTTGGTTTCCGTGACCGACCGACTACCGATGTTTCCGCTCAACGCGGTCCTGTTTCCGGGCGTGACGCTGCCGCTGCGCGTCTTCGAGGACCGCTACCGCGCGATGGTGCACCACCTGCTCCGCCAGGAAGAGGAGGACCGCCACTTCGGCTCGGTCGCGATCCGCGAGGGCTACGAGGTCGGCGAGACCGGCGCCCAGTCGCTCTACCGCGTCGGGGTGAAGCTGCTGATCACCGAGGTGGAGCGGCACGAGGACGGTTCCTTCGACCTCGAGGTGCTCGCGGTCGACAGGATCCGGATGGACAGCCTGGTCAGCTCGGGCGACTTCCCGGTCGCCGACGTGGAGGACCTCCCCGAGGACCACGTCGCGGTGCCAAGCACAATCGTGGACACCGCACGAGCGACGTTCACCGCCTACCGGGCCGCGCTGCTGGAGTTCCGCGATGACCCGTTCTCCGGCTCGCTCCCGAAGGACCCGGAGTTCCTCTCCTGGACCATCTCGGCCACCACTCCCCTGCCCATGCCCGACCGGCAGGCGCTTCTGGAGGCACCCGATGCCGGCGTACGCCTCGGCATGGCCACCGACCTGCTCCGGTCAGAGCTCAAGGCGATGAACGTCATCCCCTCGCTGCCCGCGACTGAGGTCGCTCGCACGAAGTGGTCCCCCAACTGATGCCGAAGAAGCAGGCCGGGAAACAGACCGGGAAGCGGGCCGGCGGAGGCACCCCTGCGACCGTGGCCCTCACCCAGGCCGGCATCGACTACACCCTGCACCCCTACGAGCACGATCCGCGCGCCGAGTCCTACGGCTTGGAGGCCGCCGAGGCCCTCGGCGTCGAGCCGAAGCAGGTCTTCAAGACGCTGATGGCCTCCCTGGACGGAAAGCTCGTCGTCGGCATCGTCCCCGTCACCGGCCAGCTCGACCTCAAGGCGCTCGCCCGCGCGCTGGGTGGCTCGAAGGCGCAGATGGCCGAGGTGACCGCGGCCGAGCGTGCGACCGGCTACGTCGCGGGCGGGATCTCACCCGTCGGCCAGAAACGTCCCCACCCGACCGTCCTGGACGAGTCCGCGGCGACGTACGACTCGATCTACGTCTCCGGCGGCCGCCGCGGCCTGGACATCGAGCTCTCCCCCGCCGACCTGATCAAGATCACCGAAGCCACCACGGCCCCCATCGCCAGATGACCCCGCCGAGTCGGCTCGTCATGACGAGCCGACTCGGCGATGGGTCGGTTCGCGCCGAGTCGGTTCGGCGGGTCAGTCGACGGTGATGCGAGCCAGGGCTCGCGAGGTGTCGCCGTCCAGGTAGGCGCTGAAGCCGAGCTGGCCGAGCGCCTCGATGTCGTCGGCGACCTCGGGAGCCTCGGCCGTCACCAGCTCGTCGAGACCGTCGAAGTCGACGTAGACCACGCCGGAGGAGTCCTCGGCATTGGGGACCGCGTTCTTGAACTTGTCGGTCTCTGCCAGGCCACCGTCGGCGAGCAGGTCCTTGCTGTAGTCCCCGGTCCCGACGGAGGTCACCTCGCCCTCGCTGTCGACGCTGACGATGCCGTCGGCGCCGAAGCCCGCGGTGAGGTCGCCCACGAACTTCTCGACGTCGGCAGGGTCGGCACCGTCGAGCTTGATCCCGATGTCCAGGGAGTCCGGAGCGCTCAGGTCGATCTCGCCGGCGGCGATCGCGAAGCTGTCACCGAGGAGCTTCTCGAGGTCACCGGGCGCCATCCCGAGCATCTGTGTGAACTGGTCCTCGGCGCCGCTCTCGGCCAGGCCGGTCGTGAGCCAGCCGTCGGCCGGGTTGGCCGCGATCACCGCGGTGGTGTCCTTCGGCAGCGTGCCGGCGATGGTGCCGGCCTCCATGGACTCGGCCCGCGCGCCCATCGACGAGGCGGCCTCGAGCTCGAAGGCGTTCTCCTCGGCACGTACGGTGAAGGCCGCGCCGCCGAAGTCCTTCATCGCCGACCGAATCGTGTCGGCCAGGGCAGCCGGGTCGGGCAACGGCGCGATCCCACCCATCGGGTTCTCGGCGAGCTCACCCTCGGCCTCGTCGAACGCGCCGTTCTCGGCCGCGTCGGCGATGGCGTCCGGCAGCTCCTTGGAAGCGTACGCCGTGATGAACCCGGTGCCGCCGACGTCACCGGTCCACTTCTCGAAGCCGGCGTCCTCGGCCAGGGTGCCGGCCTCCACCGCCTTCTCGATCACGGCGAGGTCGTCGTCGGTCTCCGCGATGAGCGCCCACCCGTCGCCGACCGACCAGGCCGCCTCCGAGCCGCCGCAGTCGACGAGCTTGGGGAGGCCGGCCTCGGCGTCGGACTCGTCGGTGACCTGGAGCGCGAACGCGACCACGGGCTCCGCGTCCGTCGGGACTGCGCCGACAGCGGCCTTATAGCCGATCCACGGCTCGACGTCCTTGGCGAAGTCGAGGTCGTCACAGGCGTTGGTGAACAGCGACTCGCGCGGGTCCTCGCCCTTCTCGAGGCCGAGCTCCTTCTCGAGCGAAGGCAGCTTGCGCAGTGTCGGCAGGGCGTTCTTGGCCTCGGTCAGGTCGATCTCGGCGTATGCCACGGTCGAGGCGGGGAACGCCTCTGCCGGGGAGCCACCGGCGTTGCTCAGTGCGACCGCGGTGAGGGTGCCGGCGGTCGCCACCGCAGCGACGCCGACGACGGCAGCCGCTCCGATGATCAGCGGCTTCCTGCTCTTTCCGGCACGATCCCCGCCGAGATCGAGGATCTCTGTCGCCTCCGGTCCGGACGTGTTCTGACCGGGCGTGTTCTCTGACATCAGTGACTTTCAGGTTCTGTCGGTCGGCATTGTGCCAACCGTCCAACCTGTTGAATCTACGCCGCCCGACGGCGGCTGTCCGCCGAACTTACCTTTCGGTCGCGGCCCGCTGCCCGTCGAGCTCGTGATCCGCGGGAGGGTGCGGCGCCCACATCAGGAAGATGACCATCAGCGCCAGCATCGCCGAGCCCGGGACGAGCAGGATCAGCCACGGCGAGGCCAGCTGGAAGCTGTCCTCGAGCACGGTGCCGTCGGCGGCACCCTTGGCGAGACCGTTGGGGTCCTCGGGCGAGAGCAGCGACGTGACCAGCAGCATCAGGCCGCCACCGATCGAACCGCCGACGATCAGCGCGCCCAGGGTGACCAGCTCGGAGCGGTTGAGCCAGACCGCGGCCGCGATGCCGACCAGCAGGCCGAGCACGATCGCACAGACCGAGAACCAGGCGGTCGCGGCGAAGACGCCCTGATCGATGTTCTGCCCGATGGCGGGCGGGTCGATCGAGATGAGCCCGCGGTACCACTTGTCCTCGAGCACCATCCCGGTCGGCGGCGTCCACAACGTCGCCGCCGCGAGCCCGGCCACCAGGCCGCCGACGATGAAGGCGGCCACGATGATGGCCACCTGGACGAGCACCGGGCGGGACAGGTCGGGGCGGGCGGAGCGGTGGCCGGTCGCGTAGAGACTGGGCGGCGGCGGCACGATCAGATTGTCAGGCATCCTGGTCCGAGGAGTTGTTTGAGGTCGGCGAACAGCTCGGGAGTCGGTGCCACCCGCAGCCGGTCATCGAGCTTCATGACCCGGGTCGCGTCCCGTGTCATCAACCGTAGCCTGACCTCGGCTACTCCGGGATAGGTGGTCAGTACGTCACGCAGCGACGCGATCACCTGCGGCGTGCACCGCGTCGAGGGCAGCGAGATCACCACCGGTCCCCCGGCGGCACCCGGGCCGCCGGTCAGGTCGGGGACGGTGACCTCCTGGCCACGCAGCTCGGGCTGGTCCTTGTCGCGGGAGAGCTGGCCCTTGACCCGGATGATCGAGTCCTCGACCAGATGCGGTGCGGCCAGCTGGTAGGACGACGGGAAGAGCAGCACCTCGACCGAACCCTCGAGGTCCTCCAGGGTCACCGTCGCCCAGGCGTCGCCCTTCTTGGTGATACGCCGGTTGACGTTGGTGACCAGCCCGGAGACCGTGACGGTGGTGTTGTGGGGCCGCGTCTCGTCGGTCATCAGCTGACCGATGGTGCAGTCGGTGCCGTTGGCGAGGACGTGCTCCAGGCCCATCAGCGGGTGGTCGGAGACGTAGAGGCCCAGCATCTCCCGCTCATGGCCGAGCAGGGTCATCTTGTCCCACTCGTCCATGTCGGGGATGGCCACCGAGACGCCGAAGCCGTCACCGCCGTCCTCGTCGAGGCCGCCGAAGAGCGAGTCCTGGCCGATCGCCTCGTTGCGCTTGATGTCGATGTACTGGTCCACGGCGGTCTCGTGGATCGCCACCAGCGCCCGGCGGCGGTGCTTCATGTCGTCGAAGGCACCGGCCTTGATCAGCGACTCGATCACGCGCTTGTTGCACGCCCGCTCGGGCACCTTGGAGAGATAGTCGTTGAAGTCCTCGAACCGGCCCTTGGACGTGCGGGCCTCGACGATGCCGTCGACCACCTGGGCGCCGACGTTGCGCACGGCGGTCAGGCCGAAGCGGATGTCGCTGCCGACCGCGGTGAAGTCGTGGGCGGACTCGTTGACGTCGGGCGGCAGCACCGCGATCTTCATCCGGCGACACTCGTTGAGGTAGATCGCCATCTTGTCCTTGTCGTTCTTGACCGAGGTCAAGAGCGCGGCCATGTATTCGGTCGGGTAGTTGGCCTTGAGGTAGGCGGTCCAGTAGGTGACCACGCCGTAGGCCGCCGAGTGCGACTTGTTGAAGGCGTAGTCGGAGAACGGCAGCAGGATCTCCCAGATCGTGTCGATCGCCTTCTGGGAGTAGCCGCGCTCGAGCATGCCGGCCTGGAAGCCGGCGTACTGCTTGTCGAGCTCGGCCTTCTTCTTCTTGCCCATCGCGCGGCGCAGGTTGTCGGCCTGTCCGAGCGAGAACCCGGCCAGGACCTGGGCGATCGACATCACCTGCTCCTGATAGACGATCAGGCCGTACGTCTCCCCCAGCACCTCCTCGAGCGGCTTCTCGAGCTCGGGGTGGATCGGCACGATCGGCTCGCGGCCGTTCTTGCGGTGGGCGTACTTGTTGTGGGAGTCGGCGCCCATCGGGCCCGGCCGGTAGAGCGCGGAGACCGCGGTGATGTCGGCGAACCGGTCGGGAAGCATCGAGCGCAGCAGCGCGCGCATGCCACCACCATCGAGCTGGAAGACGCCGAGCGTGTCGCCGCGCTGCATCAGCTCGTAGGTCGGCTTGTCGTCGAAGGGAACGTCCTCGAGCACCAGGTCGATGCCACGGTTGGCGCGGATGTTGCCGAGCGCGTCCTCGAGGGTGTGGAGGTTGGAGAGGCCCAGGAAGTCCATCTTGACCAGGCCGAGCGCCTCGCAGGTCGGATACTCGAACTGCGTGACGACCTGGCCGTCCTGCTTGGGCTCCATCAGCGGGACGATGTCGATGATCGGCTCGGAGGCCATGATCACGCCCGCGGCGTGGATGCCGGTCTGCCGGATCTGGCCCTCGAGGCCGAGCGCGGTCTCGTAGATCTTGCGGACATCCGGGTCGGTGTCGTGCAGGGCCCGGAAGTCGCCGCCCTCGCCGTAGCGCTTGTGGTCGGGGTTGAACAGCTCCTTGAGCGGGACGCCCTTGCCCATCACGTCGGGCGGCAGCGCCTTGGTGATCCGGTCGCCGATCGCGAAGCCGTGGTCGAGGATGCGGGCGGCGTCCTTGATCGCCTGCTTGGCCTTGATCCGGCCGAAGGTGGCGATCTGGGCGACCTTCTCCGCGCCGTACTTCTCCGTGACGTACTTGATCGTCTCGCCGCGGCGGTGGTCGTCGAAGTCGATGTCGAAGTCGGGCATCGAGGGACGCTCGGGGTTGAGGAACCGCTCGAAGAAGAGGCCGTGCTCGAGCGGATCGAGATCGGTGATCCGCAGCGCGTACGCCACGATCGAGCCAGCACCGGAACCACGGCCCGGCCCGATCCGGATGCCGTTGTCCTTGGACCACTGGATGAAGTCGGCGACCACCAGGAAGTAGCCCGGGTAGCCCTTCTGCAGGATGACGTCGATCTCGAACTCGACGCGGTCGCGGACCTCCTGGGTCGTCTTCTCGCCCGGGTAGCGCAGCTCGATGCCGCGCCAGGTCTCCTTGCGCAGCCACGACTCCTCGGTCTCGCCCTCGGGGATGTCGGCGAGCGCCATGTAGCCACCGGTCGACTCGGTGAACTGGACGTCGCAGCGCTCGGCGATCAGCAGGGTGTTGTCGCAGGCCTCGATCAGGTCCTGCTGGCCCCACAGCTCGCGCATCTCGGCGGCGGTCTTGATGTAGTAGCCGGTGCCCTCGAACGCGAACCGCTTGCCGCCCTTGGAGTAGGGCGGCTCGGTCATCCGGCTGCCCGACTGGACGCACAGCAGCGCCTCGTGGGCGGCGGCGTCCTCGGGGTTGTTGTAGTGGGAGTCGTTGGTCGCGACCGGGCGGATGTTCATCGCCTTGCCGAGCTTGAGCAGGTCGTCGCGGACCCGCTTCTCGATGGAGATGCCGTGGTCCATCAGCTCGAGGAAGACGTTGTCCTTCCCGAAGATGTCCTGCAGCTCGCCGGCCTCCTTGAGCGCCTCGTCCCACTGACCCAGCCGCAGCCGGGTCTGGATCGCGCCCGAGGGGCAGCCGGTGGAGACGATGATCCCCTTGGAATGCTCGGCGAGGATCTCCTTGTCCATCCGCGGCTTGAAGTAGTAGCCCTCCAGGCTGGAGCGGCTCGAGAGCCGGAAGAGGTTGTGCATCCCCTCGGTGGACTCGGCCCACATCGTCATGTGGGTGTACGCGCCACCACCCGAGACGTCGTCGCCGCCCTCCTGCGCCTGGTCGCCCTTGCCCCACCGCACCCGCTTGCGCTCGCCTCGCGGAGTGTTCGGCGTGATGTAGGCCTCGATGCCGATGATCGGCTTGACGTCGTGGGCCTTCGCCTTCTTCCAGAAGTCGTAGGCCCCGTGCATGTTGCCGTGGTCGGTCATCGCGATCGCCGGCATCTCGAGCTCGCTGGTCCGCTTGAAGAGACCATCGAGGAGCGAGGCACCATCCAGCATCGAGTATTCGGTGTGGACGTGCAGGTGGACGAATGAGTCCTTGGAGCCGGCCGCCATTGGCGTGGAGCCCTCCTCGAGGTCGTACGGATGGAGCGGGCGCAGGAGCCCGCGCAAACGGACGACCTGGGGGAAGGACTACAGACTATCTGGCGCCACCGACAGTTTTTCGGGCGGCTGGCCGTACAGTCTTGAGTTGTGGTGACGATCCTCGATGGCGGCCTGTCCAACGCGCTGGAAGCACGCGGTCACGATGTCTCCGGGGCGCTGTGGACGGCCCGGCTGCTGGACGAGTCTCCCGCGGAGATCGCCGCGGTCCACCGCGCCTACTTCGCCGCCGGCGCCGACGTCGCCACGACCGCCAGCTACCAGGCCAGCGTGCCCGGTTTCGTGGAGGCCGGGATGACCCAGACGTACGCCACCGAGCTGCTGCGCCGCAGCGTCCGGGTCGCGCGCGAGGTCGCCGAGGAGGCTCCCGGACGCCTGGTCGCCGCCTCGGTCGGACCCTATGGCGCCTACCTGGCCGACGGGTCCGAGTACCGCGGCCGCTACGGCGTCTCGGCGGCCGTGCTGCGTGACTTCCACGCGCCCCGGCTGGCCCTGCTCGAGACCGAGGACCCCGACCTCATCGCGGTCGAGACCATCCCCGACCTCGAGGAGGCCGAGGTGCTCGTCGACCTGCTCGACGACATCGGTCTCCCGGTGTGGTTCTCCTACTCCTGCGCCGGCACCCGCACCCGCGCCGACCAGCCCCTGGCCGACGCGCTCGCCCTGGCCGCCGGCATCCGCTCGGTGGTCGCCGTCGGCGTCAACTGCTGCGACCCGGCCGACGTACCCGCCGCCGTCCAGCTCGCCACCGCCACCGGCGAGCCCGCCGTCGTCTACCCCAACACCGGTGAGACCTACGCCGACGGCGCCTGGACCGGCACGCCTCACTTCCGGCCCGGAGAGGCCCTCTCCTGGGCGCGATCCGGGGCTGCGTACGTCGGCGGCTGCTGCCGCGTCGGCCCGCGCGAGATCGCCCTCATCGCCGCCGAGATGTCACATCTGCAGGCCGAGACGTCAGGTACGTCGGCCGAGTAGGCATCGGCGTGCCATCTCGCCCGACGTAAGTGACGCCTCGGCGCTTCGCGCGGTCACGGCTAGGGCCAGGCCATCCGTACGTCGGGGGTCTTCTCCTGGTTGGCGGAGCCGTCGGTGCGCTCGACCTCGCGCAGCCCGTGGCGGGCGTAGAAGGCTCGCGCCGGGGTGTTCATCTCGAAGACCCACAGGCCGAAGCCGTCGGGGGTCAGCGACTTCACGAGGTCGAGCAGCATGGTGCCGAGGCCGGTGCCCTGGGCGCGGGGGTGGACGAAGAGGTCGTCGAGCCAGGTCGGAGTGAAGGCGACGAAGGCCGAGACGACGCCGTCGACCTCCGCGACCCAGACCTGCGACCCCTTCTGGGGTGCCAGGACCTTGACCGCGAGCCACTCCCGGATGTCCGACTCGGGGTAGATCGGCGCCGGCATCGGCGCCGCGGCACGGGCCTCGACGTAGGTGCGGACGATCTCGGCGATGTCCTCGGACTCCGCCGGGCGGAGCACCGCCTCAGTGGGAGTCGCGGATGACATCGAGCGCGTGCTGGAGGTCGTCGGGGTAGGTCGACTCGAAGGTGACGTACTCACCCGTCTCCGGGTGGTCGAAGCCGAGCTTCACCGCGTGCAGCCACTGTCGCTCGACCCCGACGCGCCGCGCCAGGGCCGGGTCGGCGCCGTAGGTGAGGTCGCCGACGCAGGGGTGCTTCAGCGCCGACATGTGGACGCGGATCTGGTGGGTGCGCCCGGTCTCGAGGTGGATCTGGAGCAGCGAGGCGAACCGGTGCGCCTCGAGCGTCTCGTAGTGGGTCACCGAGTGACGCCCGTCCGCGCGGACCGCGAACTTGTAGTCGTACTTCGGGTTGCGCCCGATCGGTGCGTCGATCGTGCCCTCGAGCGGGTCGGGGTGGCCCTGGACCAGAGCGTGGTAGGTCTTGTCGACCGTACGCTGCCGGAACGCG
Source organism: Nocardioides sp. NPDC000445 (assembly GCF_040300245.1). Classification (NCBI taxonomy): domain Bacteria; kingdom Bacillati; phylum Actinomycetota; class Actinomycetes; order Propionibacteriales; family Nocardioidaceae; genus Nocardioides; species Nocardioides sp. NPDC000445. The sequence goes on from NZ_JBEPDH010000019.1 coordinate 18,347, forward strand.
TTCTTGAGGACGGAGTAGGCGTGCTCGGACTTGGCGATCACCATCACACCCGAGGTGCCGACGTCGAGGCGCTGGACGATGCCCTCGCGCTCCTTGGCCCCCGAGGTGGAGATCCGGAAGCCGGCCGCGACGAGGTGGCCGACGACGGTCTTCCCCTGCCAGCCCGGCGAGGGGTGGACGGCCACGCCGACGGGCTTGTCGATCACCACGAAGGCGTCGTCGTCGTAGATGATCTTGATGCCCTCGACGATCTCGGGCTTGATCTCCAGAGGGTCTGCCTGCGACGGGATCGTCGCGTCGAGCATCGATCCGGCACTGACCCGGTCGCTCTTGGCCACGACCGAGCCGTCGACGGTCACCAGCCCCTCGGCGATCAGCTCCGCCGCGCGGGTGCGGGAGAGGCCGAACAGCCGCGCCATGGCGGCATCGACCCGCTCCCCCTCCAGACCGTCCGGGACGTGCAGCGTGCGCTGGTCGGCGTGACCGAAGTTCACTTCGTCTCGCCCTCGGGCTCGCCCGACGCGTCATCGGACTTGTCCGCGGCACCGCCGTCGATCGACCCGTCCAGCCCGATCCCCTTGAACGAGAAGATCACGATCAGCACCGCGGCGACGTTGATGCACATGTCGGCGACGTTGAAGATCGGCCAGTTGGGCAGCTGCAGGAAGTCGACCACGTGCCCGACGTAGAAGCCCGGTTCACGCATCAGCCGGTCGACCAGGTTGCCGCTGATGCCGGCGACCAGGATGCCGAGCGCGATGGCCCAGCCCCGGTGGCGCACCCGGCGCGCGAACCAGAGCACACCGATCGTGGCCGCGATCGAGAGCGTCGTGAACACCCAGGTGTAGCCGGTCCCGGTCGAGAAGGCCGCGCCCGGGTTGCGGATGATGTTGAGCTGGAGCACCGAGCCGATCAGCTCCTCCGGCTGCCCGGGAACGAGCGTCGCGACCGCCCAGAGCTTCGTGATCTGGTCGATGACCAGGAGAAACACTGCGACGGTCGCGAACTCGGCCCACCGAACAGGGCGCACGTCGGACTCAGGACCGGTATGTGCGTCGCTCAGCGACGCTCCTCGCGCTGCTTGCATGTCATGCACAGTGTGGCACGCGGGAACGCCATGAGCCGCATCTTGCCGATCGGCTCCCCACACGACTCACAGATGCCGTACGAGCCGTCCTCGAGGTATCCCAGGACACGCTCGATCTGGGCCAGCTTGTCCTTCTCGCTGTTGACCACGGTCAGCTCGTGGTCACGCTCGAAGCTGGTCGCGCCCATGTCGGCCTGGTCCTGGCCGGCGCCGTCGCCGGAGTCCTTCATCAGGCCGGAGAGCTCGGCTTCGAGAGCGGTGAGCACCTCGAGGCTGTGAGCCCTCATCTCGTGAAGCTCGTCGATGACCTCGTTGAGTTCATCCTTCGTCCACGGGTCCTCGCCGTCCTTGACCTTCAGCTGGTCAGGAGAGACGACTGTCTTGGTTGCTTTCTTAGGCACGGCACTCGCTTTCTGGTGTGAGACACGGCCCCCCGGGCCGCACGGTGGTCAGGTTTGGCTTAGGCGCTCGCCGCGGCCACCGACGTGGAAGCCGTGACGTAGGAGCTGGTATTCCCAGAAAGCTCGGGCGTCGCCACATGGACGCACCCGACTGCCGCGCTGGCGCGACACCTCATCGGTACAGACATGGAGTCCCCTTTCTCCTGCCGTCACTTCGCGCCGCCGAGTCGGTGCGGAGTGCGTGCCCGGAATGTAGCCCGGGATTCGGCTCCACTCAACTAACACACCGAAACTCCACGCATATTGGTCCGCAGCGTGGAAAAACTCCGAAATCGACTTACAGGACCCGCCTCACCTGCTACAACGCGTTCCTGTCGGAACCGGCCGTGCTCCGGAAGGAACGCAGCGGACGTACGCATCGGCCGGCCCCGCGAAGCGGGACCGGCCGATGGAAGCCTGACTACGAGGACCTCAGCCCTCGTCCTCCCCCAGGATGGAGCGCAGACGCTTGGGCGCCGGGCCCGACTCGTTGACGGCGGCGGCCATCACGGGCGCCTGTGACTCAGCCGAGTTGTTGAGCGCGTCGAGCTGCTGCGTGAAGTAGCTCTTCAAGCGGGAGCGGTACTCACGCTCGAAGTTGCGCAGGGTGTCGACCTCGGTGGTCAGGTTGTCCTTCTCGCGCTCGAGCTCACCGAAGAGCTGCTGACGACGCTCGGCGGTCTCGCTGTCGAGCATCTGCGCACGGGTGCGCGCGTCGGCCTCCATGCGGTCGGCCTTCGACTTCGACTCGGCCTCGAGGCGCTCGGCCTTGGTCCGCGCCTCGCCGACGATCTTGTCGGCGTCGTTCTTGGCGGTGTCGATGAGCGCGTCGTGGTTGCGCGTGGCCAGCTCGAGCAGGCGCGCGGCGGCGTTGGACGCCTCCGGCACGGTCTCGACCCGGATCGTCTCGATGCCGCCGGTCTGCGGTGCCTCCTGATACATCGGCATCTGGTGCGAGACCGGCTCAGGAGCCGGCATCGGCTCAGGAGCAGGCGGCTCGGGAGCCATCGGGAAGGACGGACCCCCACCCGACTGCGCAGATGCCAACTTCCCGCGAAGGTCGTCGTTCTCCCGGGTGAGACGTGCCAGTTCGGCCTCGACCTCGTCGAGGAACTGGTCCACCTCGCCCATGTCGTAGCCCTCGCGGAGCCGGACGGGAGTAAAGCGCTTGTTGCTCACGTCCTCTGGCGTCAGCGGCATGACCTCACCCATTCATTACTCGGTTGACTCAGACGTACGGACTGCACCGCCGGGGGGCGGCATCAGGTAATGCTGTCGAAACTCTAGCGCCTGTCCGTAGACATGCCAGATGCGGACCGCATCCAGCCACCTACGAGCAGGTGTCGAAGGCCTCAGCTCTGGTTGAAGAAGCCGCCCTCAACGATCCTCTGCTTGGCCTCAGCCGTGACCGAAACGTTCGCAGGTGAGATAAGAAACACCTTGTTGGTGACCCTCTCGATGTTCCCATAGGTAGCAAAGATCAAGCCGGCCGCAAAGTCGACGAGCCGTTTTGCGTCCGGATCGCTCATCTCGGTGAGGTTCATGATCACCGGCGTGCCGTCGCGGTAGTTCTCGCCGATCTGACGCGCTTCGTTGTAGGACGTCGGGGTCAGCGTGATGATCTTGGAAAGCTCGGTCACCGCGGGCACCACCGTTGCTCGTCGCCGCTCGGAAAGGTCAGCCACCGGAGCCGGACGGGACTGCTTGGACCGCACCGGCGCCTTGACGGCTTCGTGGGAGCGGGTCTCGTCGTCGTCGCCCTCGTAGACATCGTCGTCGTAACCGGTGTCCTCGAGCAGGCCGAGGTATTCACCGAACCTGCGCATCGCGCCGCTCATGTTCCCACCTTCCCCAAAGTATTGCTGTCCGAGACATTACTTGACAGTTGGCCTCTCTCCGAGGACCGCAGACCCGACACGTACGTGTGTCGCGCCATGGGCAATCGCCTGCTCCAGGTCGCCACTCATCCCCGCCGACAGCACCGTCGCCTCGGGATATTCGACCAGGAAGTCCTCCCGGATCCGCGCGAGCCGGACGAATGCCGGCTCCGGTTCCTCACCGAGAGGCGCCACCGCCATCAGACCCCGCAGCCGGAGCCCGTCGGTCGTCTCGACCTCAGCAGCCAGGTCGCGTACGTCACCGGGGTCCGCCCCGGCACGACCCTCGCGTCCGGGCGGGTCGAGGGACACCTGCAGGAGCACGTCGAGGATCTGGCCGCGCTCGCCCGCGCCACGGCTGAGCCGGGGCAGCAGCGAGGGCCGGTCGACGGACTCGATCACGTCGGCGTAGCCGGCCACGGCGGCCGCCTTGTTGGACTGGAGCCCGCCGATGTAGTGCCAGCGCAGACCGAGGTCGGCGCACTCGGCCGCTTTGGCCGCCGCCTCCTGGTGGCGGTTCTCTCCGACGTCGGTGACACCGAGGCCGGCCAGGATGCGTACGTCGGAGGCGGGGAAGAACTTGGTGACCACGACCAGGTGGACGTCGTCGGCGGGCCGACCGGCGGCCTTGGCGGCCGCCGCGATCCGCTCGCGGGTCTCGGCGAGCCCCGCGGCGATCTCATCGGCGCGATCGGTCGCCATCAGGCACCTCGCAGCCGGATCAGGGCGCCCAGCGACATGCCGGCGCCGTCGCGGCGGTAGGAGTAGAGGTCGTCGGACTCGCGCGTGCAGCGGCTGGCATCGACCGTCTCGACGCCCTCGCGGGCCAGCTGGGCGAGCACTCCGGCGCCGACGTCGAGGCTCGGGGTGCCCCAGCTCGTGGTGGCGCGCGCGGCCGGCTCGACCGTGGCGATCTCCTCCTGCATCTCGGCAGGCACCTCGTAGCACTTGCCGCACACGTGCGGTCCCACCCAGGCGCTGATCCGGGTCGCGCCGAGCGCGCGCATCCGGGCGATGGTCTCGGGCACGACCCCAGCCGCCATCCCCTTGCGTCCGGCGTGCGCCGCACCGATGACCCCGGCCGCCTCGTCCGCGAACAGCACGGGTACGCAGTCGGCGGTGCGGACCAGCAGCACCAGGTCACGCTCGGTGGTGACGATCCCGTCCGCCTCGGGGCGGGTGCCGCACTCCGCGTCGACGACCGTGTTGCCGTGGACCTGGTAGAGGTCGGCGTAGGGCGCGCCGCCGGCGAAGTCGGCCAGCAGCAGCCGATGGTTCTCGGCCTTCGCCTCCGGCGAGTCCGAGCCGTTGACCGCCAGGTTGAGCTCGGCGTACGGAGCGAGACTGACCCCGCCGTACCTGTCGGTGAATGCCAGGTCGACGAGGCCTGCTGAGGCTCGGAACGAATACAAGCGCGGGACCTACTTCAAGAAATCGGGAACGTCGAGCTCGTCATCGCTGTACTGGACGCTCGGAGCGGGCTTCTTGGCGACCGGAGCGGGCTCGGCCGGCGGAGCCGCGGGCGGAGGGGTGGCCGGAGCCGGGGCCGGCTTGGCAGGCTTGGCGGGCGCGGGGGTCTCCTCGGCCTCCTCGCGGCGGGTCGCGACCGCGGTGGCCACCGCGGCGGTCTCGCCGTTGTTGGCCGACTGGGAGCCGGTGGAGCGGCCCTGCACGCTGCCGAGCGCCGACTGGCCCTCACGGCGCTTGGGCATGCCGCCGTCGAAGCCGGCGGCGATCACCGTGACCCGGACCTCGTCGCCGAGCGCGTCGTCGATGGTCGCGCCGAAGATGATGTTGGCCTCCTGGTGGACCGCGTCGGCGACCAGCGCGGCGGCCTCGTTGATCTCGAAGAGGCCGAGGTCGGAGCCGCCCGCGATCGAGAGCAGGACTCCGTGGGCGCCGTCGATCGATGCCTCCAGCAGCGGCGAGGAGACGGCCATCTCGGCGGCTTCGACGCTGCGGTTGTCACCGCGCGCGGAGCCGATGCCCATCAGAGCCGAGCCGGCGTTGGACATGACCGACTTGACGTCGGCGAAGTCGAGGTTGATCAGGCCGGGCGTGGTGATCAGGTCGGTGATGCCGGAGACACCCTGCAGCAGCACCTGGTCGGCCTGGCGGAAGGCGTCCATCACCGAGACGTTGCGGTCCGAGATCGAGAGCAGCCGGTCGTTGGGGATGACGATGAGGGTGTCGACCTCCTCGCGGAGCTTGCTGATCCCCTCCTCGGCGGAGTTGGCGCGACGACGACCCTCGAAGGCGAACGGCCGGGTCACCACACCGATGGTCAGGGCGCCGAGGGAGCGGGCGATGCGGGCCACGACCGGGGCGCCACCGGTGCCGGTGCCGCCACCCTCGCCGGCGGTCACGAAGACCATGTCGGCGCCCTTGATGACCTCTTCGATCTCGTCGGCGTGGTCCTCGGCGGCGCTCTCCCCCACGCTCGGGTTGGCGCCGGCACCGAGACCGCGGGTCAGCTCGCGACCGATGTCGAGCTTGACGTCGGCGTCGCTCATCAGCAGCGCCTGGGCGTCGGTGTTGATGGCGATGAACTCGACCCCCTTGAGGCCGACCTCGATCATCCGGTTGACAGCGTTGACGCCGCCGCCACCGATGCCGACGACCTTGATGATCGCCAGATAGTTCTGTGCAGCTCCCACGGTGGTCGCCCCTTCGATCGCTGGTTGGTACTTACGGCGGTTCTTAACCCTTACCCTCAACCTGAGGGTTATAGTTATGTCAACCTCGCCGTTCTCAGAACAGTAGGCAGACGTACGTCCTCAAACTGGCGCGACACGCGGACGCGGATCAGTTGTGCCCATCCGTTGCTGTCCGGTAGGGAAGATCCCTACGCCGGATCAGCCGACGCTCTTGCTGGTGACCGGCTGGCCGGGCACGGAGACGTCGTAGCGGGCCACGTCGGGCTCGGCCTTCATCAGCGCGACCAGCACGTCGGCCTTGGTGTCGGACTGGGCGCTGCTCCCCCACACCACCCGCTTGTCGTTGCGCAGTTCCAGGGAGATCGAGTCGACCGTCGTCACCTCGACGTGGTCGACCGTCTTGGCGAGGTCCGCCGGGAGGGCGGAGGCCACCGCGGCGGCCTCGCGGAGGGCGTCGGAGTTGGTGCCGGTCACGGTGTTCACCATCGGCAGACCTCGCGGCGCCTTCTTGTAGTCCCAGAAGACGGTGCCGGTCTCGTCGAGAGCGCGGAGCCGGCCGCCGATCGAGACGACGGCCACCGGCGTACGTTCGGTGACGTCGACCCGGATCTTGTCGGGCCACTCGCGCGAGACGTTGACCGAGCGCACCATCGGCAGCCCGTTGAGCACCCGCACCTGCACGGCCTCGAGGTCGGCGGTGGCCAGCGGCTCGCCGACCGGAACGGCCGCGAACTCGACGACCTGCTTCGCGCTGGTCATCTTCATCGTGCCGTGCACCGAGGTGCCCTTGACCTGCAGCCAGGTGGAGAAGTAGACCGCCCAGATCCCACCGAGCAGGAGCGCGATGACCAGGGTGCCGACGATCAGATAGCGCCACGCCAGCCAGCGGCGGCGCCACTGGCGGCGGGCGAAGGCCTTGCGGCTCTTCAGGGTCGCCGGATCGACCGCCGCACGCTCGTCCTCGGACTCGCCCGTCTCCGGCCCCGGCTCGGTGCTCGGCTCAGCCCCGGCCTCGGCCTCCTCCGAGGCGAGGTCGATCTCGCGCTCCCCGGAGGCCGATCGGGCGATCTCCAAGGCCTCGGCGATCTCGGCGTCCGATCCCTTGTCCCCCATGCTCGCCTCCCCCAGCGTTACTGCACTGCCGTACGTAGCCTGGCGAGCACCATCGGGCCCACCTCGGTCACGGTACCTGCGCCGAGCGTCAGAACGAGGTCACCCGGTCGGGCGCGGCGGGCCAGCTCGGCGGCGGCCTCCTCGAGCCCGGCGACGCTGACGACCCGGTCGGGCGGCAGCGGCACGGCGTCGGCGACGAGCTTGCCGGTGACCTCGGGGTCGTAGTCCTCGCGGGCGAGATAGACGTCGAGGACGACCACCTCGTCGGCGGCGCCGAGCACGCGGCCCATCTCCTCGCCGAAGATCCGGGTGCGGGAGACCATGTGCGGCTGGAACGCGACGATGAGCCGCCCCTGCCCGGCCACGGACCGGCCGGAGACGAGGTCGCCGGCGATCTCGGAGGGGTGGTGGGCGTAGGAGTCGTAGACGCGTACGCCTGCGGCCTCTCCCTTGCGCTCCATCCGCCGCCGGGTGCCGGTGAAGGACTCCAGCCCCGCCTTGAGCAGGTCGAAGGAGTGACCGAGACGCAGGCCGACGGTGAGCGCGGCCAACGCGTCGGCGACGTAGTGGCGCCCGGGGATCTGCAGGGTGATCCGGCCAAGCTCGTCGAGGCCGTCGACGACGGTGAACGAGGAGGTGGTGCCCTCCAGGACGATGTCGACGGCGCGTACGTCGGCCAGCTCCGACTCACCGACGCCGATGAAGCGGCGGCCGAGCGAGTGGGCGACGTGACGCAGGTCGGCGGCGCCGGGGTCGTCGATGACCGCGACCAGGAACCCGTCGGGAGCCAGCCGCCCCACGAACTGGGCGAAACCCTCGCGGTAGGCCTCCTCGGTCCCCCACTGGTCGAGGTGGTCGGCCTCGACGTTGGTGACGACCGCGGCGTACGGCTTGTAGACCAGGAAGGCGCCGTCGGACTCGTCCGCCTCGGCGACGAACAGGTCGCCCGAGCCCTCGGCGGCGTTGGTGCCCGAGGCGGCCAGCTCGCCACCGACGGTGTAGGTCGGCGCGGCGCCCGCGGCCTGCAGGGAGACGGTCAGCAGCGAGGTGGTGGTGGTCTTGCCGTGGGTGCCGGCGACGGCGAGGACGCGGCGGCCCTCCATCACCGAGGCCAGACCGGCCGAGCGTGGGTAGATCCGCAGGCCCTTCTCGACTGCCGCGACGTACTCGGGGTTGTCCTCGCGGATCGCGGTGGAGACGATCAGCGTGTCGACGCCCTCGACCTGCTCGGCCGCGTGGCCGACGTAGACGGTCGCGCCCTCCTCGCGCAGCGCCGCGACCATCGACGAGTCGGCGCCGTCGCTGCCGGAGACCTCGATCCCGCGGGCCAGCATGACCCGGGCGATCGCGGACAGGCCCGCACCGCCGATGCCGATGAAGTGGACCCTGCCCAGCTGTTCGGCGGGCAGGATGTGCTCGGGAACCGGGACTCTCATGACTTACCTCCTCCTGCGACGACCTCGAAGATCATCCGTGCCAGCCGTTCGTCGGCGTCGCGCGGCACCAGGTCGCTGGCGGCCTTCGACATCGCCTCGAGCCGGGCCCGGTCGGTGACGATCGGTGGTACGTGGCTGGTGACCCAGGCGGCGCTCATGTCGGCGTCGGATACGAGCACGGCGCCTCCGGCATCGACGACGGCGCGGGCGTTGAGGGCCTGCTCGCCGTTGCCGATCGGGAGAGGTACGTAGACGGCCGGGACCCCGACGGCGCTCGCCTCGATCACCGAGTTGGCGCCGGAACGGCAGATCATCAGGTCGGCGGCGGCCAGCGCGAGGTCCATCCGGTCGACGTAGTTGAGCACGTGGTAGCCGGGGCCGGGCGAGGCCAGCTCGTTCTTCGGGCCGATCACGTGGAGCACCTGGATCCCGTTGCTGGCCAGGGCCGGGTAGGCACCGGAGACCGACTCGTTGATCGTCCGGGCACCCTGTGAGCCACCGGTGACCACGATCGTGGGGCGGTGCTGGTCGAGACCGAAGAAGCTGCGGGCCTCGGCGCGCAGCGCCCAGCGGTCCATCGTCGAGATCATCCGGCGGATCGGCAGCCCGATGTATTCGGCCTTGGGCAGCTTGGTGTCCGGGAAGCTCACCGCGACCCGGTCGGCGAGGCGAGCACCGACCTTGTTGGCGTAGCCGGGCATCGAGTTGCCCTCATGGACGATCACCGGGATGTGGCGCCGCTTGGCAGCGATGTAGGCCGGCACCGAGACGTACCCGCCGTAGCCGACGACCACGTCGGGCCGGATTCGGTCGAGCACCTCGTAGGTCGCGTCGACCGCGCCCTTCAGGTTGACCGGCACCTTCAGCAGGTCGCTGCTGAGCTGGCGCGGCATCGGGACCGGGGGGATCAGCTCGAGCGGGTAGCCCGCGGCGGGAACGACCTGGTTCTCCAGGCCGCGAGGCGTACCGAGGCAGGTCACCTCCACGCTGGGGTCCAGACGGCGCAGGGCATCAGCCGTGGCGAGCAGGGGGGATGTGTGTCCGGCGGTGCCACCACCGGCGAGGAGGGCCTTCATGATGCGTCCGAACTTAGCGGTTGCGTTGAGCGGACCGGTAAGCGGCCGCCTGGCGGGCCCGATCCTTTGCCAAGGCTTTACGCTGCTTCAGCGCCGCGGCTGCCGCCGGTTCACGACGGGCGAAGCCGATCACGACGCCCAGCGCCACCATCGACGGGATGAGCGCGGAGCCGCCGTAGGAGACCAGCGGCAGCGGGATGCCGATGACCGGCAGCAGCGCGAGCACCATGCCGACGTTGATGATCATCTGGCCCAGCAGCCAGACCAGCACGCCGAAGCTGAAGTAGCGTACGAACGGCCGGTCGGTCTGGCGCGCGACCTTGACCAGCGCGAACGCGAGGGTCAGGAAGAGGCCGACCACGAGCAGGGTGCCGACCAGGCCGAGCTCCTCGCCGAGCACCGCGAAGATGTAGTCGGTGTGGGCCTCGGGCAGGTCGCCCCACTTCTGCTGCGAGGCCCCGATCCCCTGGCCCAGGATGCCGCCCGAGCTGAGTGCGTAGAGGCCGTGGGAGGGCTGCCAGCCCTGTCCGTGGTAGTCCTTGAACGGGTCCGCGAAGCTGGTCAGCCGGGCAAGCCGCTCGGTGTCGGTGCTGATCAGGAACAGCACCGAGACTCCGATGATCGAGATCGCCATCCCGAACAGCCGACCGGGCGCCCCGACCACCCACAGCATCCCGAGCACGATCGCGAAGAAGACCAGGGCGGTGCCGAGGTCCCGTCCGGCGAGGACGAGCCCGGTGGCCAGCGCGATGCCCGGCAGGACCGGCATCAGCACCTCGTGCAGGCTGTCGAGCCGGCGCTCCTTGAGCGCGTAGACGTGGGCGGCCCACAACACGATCCCCAGCTTGGCGATCTCGCTCGGCTGGATCTTGACCGGGCCGGCCCCGATCCAGTTCTGCTGGCCGTTGACGTCGTGGCCCAAGAAGATGGTCAGGAAGAGCAGCACGCAGGCGATGACGTACCCCGGCCAAGCCAGCCGTCGCAGGTGCTTCGGCCGGATCCGGGAGGCGATGAACGCACACGGGATGCCGATGATCACCCACAGCACCTGCCGCCCGACGATCGCGTAGGAGTTGCCCATGTACTGGTAGGCCCACACGCTCGAGGCGCTCAGCACCATGATCAGCCCGATGGTCAGCAGCAGCGCGGTGCTGGTGAGCAGCAGGTAGTAGGCGGCCAGCGGCCGGTTCAGCGCCACCCTCAGCGCGTGGAACCAGGCCTTGAGGTAGCCGAGGACCGACTTCGGGTACGCCTTGGCCTGCTCGGCCGAGCCGGAACCGGTCTGGTCGGGGCTGGTGGTCGTCACGGCCTACCTCCCAGTTGCGGTGCGACGTACGTCCATTACATTCTCGCCGCCGTCTCCGCGTTCGCCGCGCATCTCCCCCGCGTGTCGCCCCCACCGAGCCGTCAGCCGCGTCGGCCGAGGCGTCACCTGCGTCGGCTGAGTGGGCAGCGCGGTGCCAACTCGGCCGACCGGAGTGACGTCTCGGCGGGTGGGGTCAGAGCTGGCGGCGTACGGCGTCGGCGAAGGCGTCGCCGCGGGCCTTGTAGTCGCGGAACTGGTCCTGGCTGGCACAGCCGGGGGCCAGGAGCACGGTGTCGCCGGGCTTGGCCAGCGCGGCGGCGATCTCGACGGCCTCCGCGAGAGCGGCCACGCCGTCGGGGTCGTCGAGCTCGACGATCTCCAGGTCGCCGGCGTGGGCGGCGAGGGCGGAGGCGATGACGTCGCGGTCCTGGCCGATCAGGATGACGGCCCGCAGCCGGTCGTGGATGGAGGCGACCAGGTCCTCGAAGCGGGCGCCCTTGGCCAGCCCGCCGGCGATCCAGATCACCGGGTCATAGGCCTGCAGCGAGGCCTGGGCGGCGTGCGGGTTGGTCGCCTTGGAGTCGTCGACCCAGGTGACGCCGCCGGCCTCGGCGACGACCTCGATGCGGTGGCCGTCGGGACGGAACGACTTCAGCCCGTCGCGTACGGCGGCCTGGGAGACCCCGTGCGCCCGGGCGAGCGCGGCCGCGGCCAGCGCGTTCTGGACGTAGTGGGGCGCGGCGGAGGCGAGGTCGGAGATCTGGCACAGCTCCGCGGCGGAGGTCTGACGCTCCTCGATGAAGGCCCGGTCGACCAGGATGTCCTCGACGATCCCGAGCTGGCCCACCGCCGGGGTGCCGAGGGTGAAGCCGATCGCGCGGGCGCCCTCGACGACGTCGGCCTCCTCGACCAGGTGCAGCGTGGCCTCGTCGGCGACGTTGTAGACGCAGGCCCGCTCGACGCCCTCGTAGACGCGGCCCTTGTCGGCGGCGTACTCCTTCATCGAGGGGTACCAGTCGAGGTGGTCCTCGGCGACGTTGAGGACGACGGCGGCCTCGGCGCCCATCGAGGAGGTGTAGTGGAGCTGGAAGGAGGAGAGCTCCACGGCGAAGACGTCGTAGGGCTCGGGGTCCATCACGGCCTCGACGATCGGCAGACCGACGTTGCCGACGGCGACGGACCGGAGCCCGGCGGTACGCAGGATGTTGTCGAGCATCTGCACGGTCGTGGTCTTGCCGTTGGTGCCGGTGACCGCCAGCCAGGGGGCGGCGTTGTCGGGGTCGCGCAGCCGCCAGGCGAGCTCGACCTCTCCCCAGATCGGGACCCCGCGCTCGCGCGCCTGGGCGACCAGCGGAGCCGTCGGCCGCCAGCCGGGAGAGGTGACCACGACGTCGACGTCGTCGGGCAGCACGTGGGTGGCGCCCTCGCCGAGGCGTACGTCGGCACCCAGGATGCCGAGGAGCTTGGCCTTCTCCTGGCGCTCCTCGTCGCCGGGCGACTCGTCGAGCGCGATCACCGAGGCACCCAGGTGGGTGAGGTTGTCGGCGGCGGCGAAACCGGAGACCCCGAAGCCGGCCACGACCGCCTTCACGCCCTCCCAGGAGTCGTTGCGGCCGAGCTTGTCAAGGTCTGTGAGGTCCATCAGATGGTCGCCACCCATTCGGCGTAGAAGATTCCCAGGCCGGCCGCGACGCAGAGGCCGGTGATGATCCAGAACCGGATCACCACGGTCACCTGTTCCCAGCCGAGCAGCTCGAAGTGGTGATGGATCGGTGTCATCCGGAAGATCCGCTTCGGGGTTCCGGTCAGTCGACGGGAGAGCTTGAACCAGCTGACCTGCAGCATCACCGCGGAGGTCTCCATCACGAACAGACCGCCGAGGATGATCAGCAGGAACTCCGTGTGCGACAGGATCGCGAAGCCGGCCAGCACCGAGCCGAGCGCGAGCGAGCCGGTGTCGCCCATGAAGATCCGCGCCGGGCTGGCGTTCCACCACAGGAAGCCGATACAGGCACCGCTGATCGCCGCGCCGAGGATCGCCATGTCGAGCGGGTCGCGCACCTCGTAGCAGGTGCCGATCTCCACGCTCGGGCGGCCGCAGCGCTGGTTGTTCTGCCAGATCGAGATGATCGTGTAGGCCGCGAAGACGATCGCCGCCGACGCCGCCAGCAGCCCGTCCAGGCCGTCGGTGAGGTTGGTGGCGTTGGACGTGCCGGTGACCATCACCCAGAAGACCGCCAGCAGCAGAGCGCCGCCGAGCCAGTAGAGCAGGCCGTCACCACCGAGGAAGTGCGGACCGAAGTCACGGATGAAGGAGAGCTGGTCCGCCGCCGGCGTGATGCCGTCGGCGTTGGCCAGGCCCGGGTGGATCGCCACCACGCCGAAGCCCACCGCGACAAGGGTTTGCCCGACCATCTTGGACCAGGCGCGCAGACCGAGATTGCGCTGCATGAAGACCTTGATGTAGTCGTCGACGAAGCCGACCGCGGCCATGCCCACGAGAAGGAAGAGCAGCAGGTAGGCGGTCGCACTGGGGGCATCGCCGGTGAGCAGCTTGGCCGCGGCGAAGCCGACCACGACCGAGATCACGATCGCGACGCCACCCATGGTCGGTGTGCCTCGCTTGGTGCGGTGAGTCGTCGGCCCGTCCTCGCGGATCTCCTGGCCGAAGCCCAACTTCGTGAACTGGAGGATCGCAAATCGGGTGCCGAGCAGCGAGAACAGAAGCGCAATCGCTCCGCTCAGCAAGATCGCTCTCATGTCAGCCGGGTGCCTTCCTTGCCATGCCGTTCCTGGTCCTTGCCCCCGGGCCGGTGTGCATAGCGAAGACACCGGCCCCGGGCATTCTTCCCTACGCCTCGACAGCCTCAGCGGCGCCCCGCCGATTCAGCGGCTCGCGAGCGCCTCACGGACGACCTCGCGGTCGTCGAACGGGTGCGTGACGCCGTTGATCTCCTGGCCCGTCTCGTGCCCCTTACCTGCGACGACGACGATATCGCCGGGCTCGGCGAGGCTGATCGCGCGCACGATCGCGGCCCGCCTGTCGCCGATCTCCTCGACGCTCGCGCCGCCGCCGGTCGTGCCCTCCAGCACCTGTCGCCGGATGCTCGCCGGGTCCTCGGTGCGCGGGTTGTCGTCGGTGACGATCACGTGGTCGGCCAGCCGCGCGCTGATCTCCCCCATGATCGGCCGCTTGCCGGTGTCGCGGTCTCCCCCGGCACCGATCACCACGATCAGCCGGGACTCGGTCAGCGGGCGGAGCGTGCCGAGCGCGGCCTCGACCGCGTCCGGCTTGTGCGCGTAGTCGACCACGACGGTGAACGGCTGACCCTCGTCGATCCGCTCGAGCCGGCCCGGGACGCCGGAGCCCTTCGCGAGGGCGGTGGCGACGTCGCGCACCACCGTCTCGTCGCCGTACGCGTGGTGGATGCTCGCCAGGGCGGCGAGAGTGTTGCTGACGTTGTAGTCGCCGGCCAGCGGGCTGGCGCCCGGGAACTCCAGGCCGTCGGGGCCGTGGACGGTGAAGGTGGAGCCGTCGGGGCGCAGCTCGACGTCGGTGGCGCGCCAGTCGGCGGTGTCGTCGTGCAGGGCGTAGGTGAGGATCGGGATGGTCGCCTCGGCGGCGAGGCGGCGGCCGTGCTCGTCGTCGATGTTGACGATGCCCAGCATCGCCCGCTCCGGGGTGAACAGGTCGGCCTTCGCCGCGTAGTAGTCCTCGACGGTCTCGTGGAAGTCGAGGTGGTCGCGTCCCAGGTTGAGGAAGACGGCGACATCGAAGACGACCCCGTCGACGCGACCCATCACCAGCGCGTGGGAGGAGACCTCCATGGCGCACGCCTCCGTCCCCTCCTCGACCATCCGGGCGAAGAGACCGTGCAGGTCGGGAGCCTCGGGCGTGGTCAGCGGCGTCTTCACGTCGCGCCCGCCGATCCGGGTGCCGACGGTGCCGATGACCCCGGCGCGGTGGCCGGCGTCGAGCAGCGCGCTCTCGGCCAGCCGGGTGGTCGTCGTCTTGCCCTGGGTGCCGGTGACCCCGATCAGCCTCAGCCTGCCCGAAGGGTTTCCGTAGACGCGGGCCGAGAGCGCACCGAGCACCGTGCGCGGTCTCTCGACGAGCAGTGCGGGCAGCTCACCGAGACCCTGGGCCTCCAGCTCGGCGGCGCCGGCGGCGTCGGTGAGCACCGCGACCGCGCCGGCCTCGACGGCACTGGCGGCGTAGCCGGCGCCATGCGCCCGGCTCCCGGGAAGGGCGGCGTAGAGATCACCGGGCAGCACCCGTTGGGAGCTCAGCGAGACTCCGGTGACACGGGCCTCGCCGCGCACCTCCAGGCCGAACTCGCCGGCCAGCTCGGCCAGCGTCACCGGCTCGGTCACTCGCGGGCGGGTCGGGCTCTTCGGATCCGCCGTCTCGTACGCACTGCTCACCAGGCGAAGGTTATCCGCCCGGCGGGACCAGGTCCCGCCGGGCCGACCCTGGCGTGGCGTTCAGGCGTGGCGTAGCTGGGTCAATGCTGCGGCGCTGAGCTCATGCGGCTCCTGGCCGGGAACGACCAGCACGACAGGTACGCCCGCGTTCCGCACGACCGCGGAGGTGATCGAGCCGTCGGCAAGCTGGGCGGCACGACCGCGGGGCGAGGAGCCGAGCGCGATCGTGCGGACCCGGGCCTCGGTGGCGTACCTGGCCAGCACCATCCCGGCGTTGGCGTGGTCGCCGACGCTGTGCAGCACCAGGCCGGTCGCGGTCACGCCGCGAGCGGCGAGGCGGTCCAGGTGGGCGCGTACGGTCGCGGCGGCCATCTCCGGCTCCTCGGCGTCGATCGCCATCTCCTCGACCACCTCCGTCTCGCGGACGTGGACGACCTCGACAGGTGCACCCTCGGCTGCGGCCATCTCGGCAGCCCGGTCGACGACCGCGTCGGCGTCGAGGGTGGCGCCGACGGCGACCAGCACCGGACGGCCCTCACCTCGGACCGGTCCGACCGGCTCGAGCGTCGGCGCGACCGGCTCGGCGGTCTCGGCCGACTCGGCGGCCGTGATCAGCCGGTGGCCGCTGGCCAGGACGGGGATCGCGATCAGGAACGCGGCGGCGCCGACGTAGAAGGCCACCGACTGGTCGGTCGCCTCGGCGATCTTGCCCGCGGCGAAGGGTGCCAGACCGCCGCCGATGAAGCGTACGAAACCGTAGGCCGACGACGCGATCGGCCGCTCCACCGGCGAGACCAGCATGACCGCCTGGGTGGTCAGCGTGTTGTTGAGGCCGACGAAGATGCCGGACAGGATCACGGCCACGATGACCACGGTCGGCGAGGAGACGCCCAGCCCGATGACGGCGAGCAGGGCACCGAGACCGAGCAGGTTGACGTAGAGGGTCGGCGCGGTGCCGAAGCGGCGCTGCGCCCACGGCGCACCCCACACGGCGAAGACGGCGACCAGGATGCCCCAGGCGAAGAAGACCCAGCCGAGCTGGAGCGGGTCGTGCAGGCCCATCGGGTAGGGCGCGTAGCCGAGCAGGGTGAAGAAGCCCCAGTTGTAGAGCAGCGCCATGATGCCCATCGTCAGCAGCCCGCGATGGCGCAGCGCGGCGAGCGGCGCGAGCAGGGTGACCTTCTTCTCCGGCTTGGGCGTCGGCGGCAGGAAGACCAGCGTGGCGACCAGCGCGATCGCCATCAGCGCGGAGACGCCGAAGAACGGGCCGCGCCAGGAGATGCCACCGAGGACGCCGCCGAGGAGCGGACCGACCGCGATGCCGAGGCCGAGCGCGGTCTCGTAGAGGATGATCGCCCCCGCGAACCCTCCGGTCGCCGAGCCGACGATGACGGCGAGGCTGGTGGAGATGAACAGCGCGTTGCCCAGACCCCAGCCAGCCCGGAAACCGACGATGCCGTCGACACCGTCGACGGTCCCGGCCAGCCCGGCGAACACCACGATCAGCACCAGGCCGAGGATCAGCGTCCACTTGGCGCCGATCCGGCTGGAGACCCAGCCGACGCCGATCATCGCCACAGCGGTCACCACGAGATAGCTGGTGAACAGCAGCGACACCTGCGCGGGCGTCGCGGCCAGCTCCTCGGCGAGCACCGGGAGGATCGGGTCGACGAGCCCGATGCCCATGAACGACACCACGCACGCGAACGCGACCGCCCACACGGCGCGTGGTTGCTTGAACGGACTTGCGGCAGCTGCCCCTTGGTGGGAGCTCATTCTTCTTGCCTCTTCTCAGACGTTGGTTTCGTACGCGTCGCCGGGCCGCCGGCGCGTCAGGAGTCGAGCACGGCGTCGACGAGCCGGTCGAGGGCCGGCAGCGCCGCCGCGATAGCGGCACGGTCCTCGGCGGAGACCCTGGCCAGGGCTGCGTCGAGCACACCTGCTCGCTGCCCGCGCCTGGTCTCGAGGACCTCTCGTCCGGAGTCGGTGACCTCGACGAGGACCGCCCTGCGGTCGGCGTCATCCGCCACCCGGGCGAGCATCCCCTGCTGGGTGAGCCGGTTGACCAGCTGCGTCATCGCGGGCTGGGAGACCCCGGCGACCCGCGCCAGGTCGGTCACCCGCTGCGGCCCGGTCCTCGCCAGTCCGGCCAGCACCGTGGCCGCCGTCGGCGACACGTCCCCCGCCGTCGACACCTCCCGCACCAGTCGCACCACCTTCTCGAGGGCGAGCGACAGGTCACGTCCGGAGGCTGAAGTCGTGCTCACCCAAAAAACATAACATACCTATGTTATGCATTCGGCGTGAACCAACTGTCTCTTCCGTCACAGCGCACAGGCATTGCCTGCACTTCTCCGGTGTTGCATTGCCAGAGAAGTGCAGCTCACCAGCCAGTGGGCATCTTCGACGGCTCGGTGCCGGTCGGCGGGACGCCGTAGCGGCGAAGGACGAAGGACATGATCTGAGAGAAGACCGGGCCGGTGACGGTGCCACCGCCACCGCCGTTGCCGGGGTTGTGGATGGCCACGTAGACCGTGAACCGCGGGTCGTCGGTGGGGGCGAAGCCGCCGAAGGAGACCGTGGTGGTGCCGTCGTAGCACTTGCACTCGGAGTTGACCCGCTGCGCGGTTCCGGTCTTGCCGGAGACGCGGTAGCCGGGGACAGCCGCCTGCTTGGCGGTGCCGTTGACGGGGTCGTTGATGACCCGCTCCATCATCTCCGCGGTCTGGGAGGCGGCCTCCTCGGAGACCACGCGGGTGCGCTGGGCGGTGTCGGTGCCGACCTCGGCGCCGGAGTTGTTGGTGGCGCTCCCGGCGATGAGGCTGGGGTCGATGCGTACGCCGCCGTTGGCGATGGTGTTGACCGCGGCGGTCATCTGCACGGCGTTGACCGAGATCGACTGGCCGAAGTCGATGCGGTCCTCGTCGGCCGCGTTCCAGGTCTCCGGAGAGGCCAGCAGGCCGGCCGACTCGGTGTCGAGACCGAGGCCGGTACGCCGGCCCTGGCCGAACGCGGCCAGGTAGTCGCGCAGCTGGCCGTCCTCGTACTTGTCGGCCGCCATCACGGTGCCGATGTTGGAGGACTTCGCGATCACCCCGGCCAGGGTGAGCTTCTCCATGCCGTGCTCGTAGTAGTCGTGGATGTCGGCGTCGCCCGAGCGGTAAGACCCCGGCACCTTGAGCCGGGTCGAGGGCGAGACGAGCCCCTGGTCGAGCAGGCCCGCGACGGTGAGCACCTTCTGCACCGAACCGGGCTCGTAGACGTTGGAGAGGGCGTTGCTCCCGCGCAGCGACTTCGGCGAGGCGGCCGGGTCGCGGGCATCGAAGGTCGGGTAGTCGGCCAGGCTCAGGATCTCGCCGGTCTGGGTGTCCATCACGACCGCCATCCCCGACTCCGCGCGCGACTTCTGCACGGCGTCCATCAGGGTCTGCTGGACGTAGTACTGCAGGTCACGGTCGATGGTGAGGGTCAGGTCGTTGCCGTCGACCGGGTCGACGCGGTTGTTGGTGCCCAGCGGCATCCGGGTGCCGCTGACCGGGCTGGTCGCGTCGTACTCGGCGTGGCCGTCCTTGCCGGCCAGGTGCTTGTCGAAGGCGGCCTCGAGGCCGGCGAGGGGGCCGTCGTTGCCCATGAAGCCGACCAGGTTGGCCGCGACGTCACCGTTGGGGTAGTTGCGCAGCGGGTCACGGCTGGTCCACAGCCCCTGGTAGCCCTTGGCCTTGGCGCGCTCCACCACGTCGGTGGCCTTGGTCGCGACGACCTGACGGTCGATGTACTGGAACCGGCTGCCGTCCTTGCGGAGCTTGGCCAGCGCCGAGGCGTAGTCGACCCCGAGCTCCTTGGCCAGGAACGCGGCGATCGCCGGGGCGTCCTTCTTCGTCTGCTTCGGGTCGGCCAGGACCATCAGCCCGTCGGAGGAGTCGGCCAGCGCCTCGCCGTCACGGTCGAGGATCTCGCCGCGCTCGGCCGGCAGCACGACGTCGACGACGTTCTCGGCGGCCGCCATCGCGGCGTACGAGTGCGGGTCGATGCCCTGCAGCTGCACCAGCCGGCCTCCGAAGACCGAGAGCACCATCGCCACCAGGATGAAGCCGACGCGGAGCCGGATGTGCACCGGCCCGCGTCGCTGCGTCGCCTTCGGCGTGGACTTCGGGGCAGGGCGGCGCGCCGGCCGGCGGACCTTCCGCTTGACCTGTCGCTGGGCCATCGCTCCGCTCCCCTACCGAGCCTCGCCCGAAGACGTACGCTGCTGCTCCTCGGCCGCCTGCTTCTCCGCCGCCTCCTGGTCGCGCTTCTTCTCGGCGAGCTCGGCCGCCTTCTTCTTCGCGGCGGCCGCCTCGGCCGCCTTCTGCTCGGCGAGCAGCACGCTGTAGGGCTTGGCGACCTTCGGGTGCAGCGGCGGCGTCGCGGACCGGTCGGCCGCGGCCGCCTCGCCCTCGATCTTCGCCTCGGGGACCCGGAGCATGGCCGCGTTCTGCGGGACGACCATGCCGAGATCCTTCGCCTTGGCGGCGATCTTGTGCGGGTCCTCCATCTTCTTCAGCTCACCGTCGAGCGCCTGCTCCCGGGCGGCCAGCGTGGTCGCCTGCTCCTGGAGACGCTGCTCCTGGAAGGCCGACTGCTGCATGGAGGTGTTGAAGACGAGCAGACCCACGACGCCACCGATGAGCAGCATCGAGACGAGCACGACGAACGGCAGCCGCGGCGCCATCGGGGCAGGCAGCGGCGCAGGCACGGCGGTGAGCCGTGCCTGGGTCGTCTCGGTGGCCCGGTCCGGGCTGCGTACGGGCGCCTGCGGCGCGGCGGAGATGCTCATCTGGCTGCTCCAGGGTTCGACTTGGGAAGGTTGGTTCGGGGCTTGATGCGCTCCACAGCGCGCAGTCGCACCGAGGCGGCGCGCGGGTTCTCCTCGATCTCTGCTTCGTTGGCCTGCTCGGCACCACGGGTGAGCAGACGGAAGGACGGCTCGGCCTCGGGCGGCACGATCGGCATGTCGGGAGGTACGTCCAGCTTCGTCGCCTCTGCGAAGGCCCGCTTGGTGAGCCGGTCCTCGAGCGAGTGGTAGGACTCGACCACCACCCGGCCACCGACACCGACGGCCTCGAGAGAGTCCGGCAGTGCCGTACGCAGCGCCCCGAGCTCGTCGTTGACCTCCATCCGCAGCGCCTGGAAGGTGCGCTTGGCCGGGTGCCCGCCGGTGCGACGGGCAGGTGCCGGGATCTCCGCGTAGAGAAGCTCCACCAGCGGCCCGCTCGTCGTGAACGGCACCGTCTCGCGGCGCTTGACGATGGCGTAGGCGATCTTCTTGGCGAACTTCTCCTCGCCGTAGTCCCGCAGGATCCGGGTCAGGTCCGCCGCGGAGTAGTTGTTGAGTACGTCCGCCGCGGTCTGACCCCGGGTGGCATCCATCCGCATGTCGAGCGGCGCGTCCTCCGCGTAGGCGAAGCCACGCTCGCGCTGGTCGAGCTGCATCGAGGAGACACCGAGGTCGAAGAGGACCCCCTGGACCTCGGCCAGGCCCTGCCCGGCGACGACGTCGAGGATCTCGTCGTAGACCGCGTGGACCCCTGTCCAGCGGTCGCCGAAGCGGGCCAGCCGCTCCCCCGCGATGCCGAGGGCGTAGGTGTCTCGGTCGATGCCGATCACCCGCGACCCGGGAATGCGCTCGAGAACGGCCTCGGTGTGACCACCGTGACCGGTCGTGCAGTCGACGAGCACGCCGCCATCGGCGAGCGCCGGTGCGAGCAGGTCGACGATGCGGTCGAGCATCACCGGCACGTGCTTCTGGTTCGTCACCGCCTCGACCCCCATCGCACGGCTTCGTCTGGTGTGTTCTCCCCGGCTCTTCGGTAGAGCCACGGGCTGACAACGCCACGGATCCGCAGAGCCAGGTCTCATGCCCGCTCCGTCACCACCAGGTGCCGCCCGGAGCCGGGGAAGGTGCCCCGGATGGCTGGATGAGTGGAGCGGGACTGAGACCTCGTCCTGCGGATCCGCTGTTGACTTGTTTCGTTTCTGATCAGCTCTGCTGCTTGTCGCTTTGTCGATCTGTCCCTTTGTCAGTCCGTCGACTCGTCGAGGTCTGCGAACTTGGCCTGTGCACCCGCGGAGTACTCCGCCCACTTGGCCGGGTCCCAGATCTCGATCCGGTCCATCACACCGATCACGACCACGTCCTTGACGATCCCGGCGTAGTCGCGCAGGAGCGGCGGAATGCCGATCCGGCCCTGCTTGTCGGGTGTCGTCTGCTCGGCCCCCGCAAAGAGGACACGGGCGTAGTCACGTGCGTCCCGAGAGGTGAGCGGCGTCTGCTGGGCCCGCTGCGCCTCCTGCATGAAGACGTCCTCGGGCCACACCACGAGGCAGTTCTCCTGACCTTGCGTCACGACAACCCCCTCCGCCAGTCGATCTCGGAACTTTGCCGGGAGGAAGATCCGGCCCTTCTCATCGAGCTTCGGCGTGTACGTGCCCATGAAGAACATGTGCTCGCCCCCGCGGTCAGCTCAACGTGGATCGTTCCTCCACTTTGCCCCACCGTACCCCACAATCCCCCACATTCAAACCACCTTCCTCCCCCACGAGGCGATTTCCCACCACCGCCCGCTCCCCCGGCCCACGTGCGGCGGAGGCCGGCGGCGTACCGCCTACAGGTCACAGTCGGGTGAATGACGCAGACGCCCGTAGGCGCTACCCCGTACGGTGTTCCCATAAGCAGGGTGAGTCGGAAGGACGCGACGTGACGACGCCGTTGGAGGCCTCATCGAATGGGGCAGAGATCGAGACATTGGTGCGGGTCGCGGGCCGCATTCGCGACAGCATCGAGAAGGTGATCGAAGGAAAGACCGACGTCGTCGACTCCACGCTGACCGTGTTGCTCGCCGAGGGACACCTCCTGATCGAGGATGTGCCCGGGGTCGGCAAGACCCAGCTCGCCAAGGCGCTGGCGCGCTCGATCGACTGTTCGGTGCGTCGCATCCAGTTCACGCCCGACCTGCTCCCGAGCGATGTCACCGGGGTGTCGATCTTCAACCAGAACACCCGGGAGTTCGAGTTCCGCCCGGGTGGCATCTTCGCCAACATCGTGGTCGGCGACGAGATCAACCGTGCCTCCCCCAAGACCCAGTCGGCGCTGCTGGAGTGCATGGAGGAGCATCAGGTCACCGTCGACAACGTGACCTACCAGCTGGAGTCGCCGTTCATGGTGATCGCGACCCAGAACCCGATCGAGATGGAGGGGACGTACGCCCTCCCCGAGGCGCAGCGCGACCGGTTCATGGCGCGGGTCTCGGTCGGCTATCCGCCGGTCGGCTCCGAGATCGCGATGCTGGCCAGCCACAGCGCGGCCAACCCGCTCGACGACCTCGACCCGGTCACCGACGCCGTGGAGATCCGCAAGCTCGTCGGCGTCGTCAACCAGGTCTACGTCTCGGAGGCGGTCCGCCGCTACACCGTGGCGCTGACCGCGGCGACCCGCACCAACAACGAGCTCGCCCTGGGCGCCTCGCCGCGGGCGAGCCTCCACCTGCTCCGGGCCGCCAAGGCCCATGCCGCCCTGCACGGACGCGAGTTCGTCCTCCCCGATGACGTACGCAGGCTGACCGGTCCGGTCCTTGCCCACCGTCTCCTCCCCAGCGCCTCCGCGGCGATGCACGGCCGGTCGGTCACCGACATCCTCGAGTCCGTCGTGTCCGCCGTCCCGGTGCCACAGACCTGACCCTCGGGCCGACTTCAAGGAGGGGCGCGATGCGTGAGGCGCTGTCCGGACTGACCATCCGGGGCCGGGCTTTCCTGGCCGCCGGGATCACCGCCATCGTCTGCGGGATCCTGCTGGACCAGGCCACACTGTCCCGGATCGGGATGCTGCTGGTCGCACTGCCGCTGGTCACAGCGGTGGTCGCCGCCTGGGGCCGCTACCGGCTCGCGCTGGTGCGCCACATCGAGCCGCACCTGACCGAGGCCGGTCAGCCGGCCAAGGTCGAGCTCACCATCGCCAACGAGGGCCGGATCCCCACCGGGACCCTGCTGCTGGAGGAGACGGTGCCGTACGCCCTGGGTGGCCGCCCGCGCTTCGTGGTCGACCGGATCGGCTTCGGGTGGCGCCATAAGCTCGGCTACCAGATCCGCTCCGAGATCCGGGGCCGCTTCGACATCGGCCCGATGCGCGTGACCGTGGCCGACCCGTTCGGCCTTGTCGAGCTCAACCGCGCCTTCCAGTCCACGGTCCCGTTCACGGTCACGCCGAGAGTGGTCCCGCTGCCCCCGACTCCCCTGACCGGCAACGCGACCTCGTCGGGCGACTCCCGGCCGAGGGCGTTCCTCGGCGGCAGCGCGGAGGACGTCACGGTGCGTGAGTACCGCCGCGGCGACGAGCTGCGACGGGTGCACTGGCGCAGCTCGGCCCGCCTCGGCGAGCTGATGGTGCGCCGTGAGGAGCAGCCCTGGCAGGCCCGCGCCACCGTCTTCCTCGACAACCGTCGCTCGGTCCACCGCGGCCAGGGCGCGGGTTCCTCCTTCGAGCACGCCGTCGTGGTCGCCGCCTCGGTGGCCGTGCACCTGGTCGAGGCCGGCTACTCGGTGCGGCTGGTGACCTCCGGCGGAAACACCGCCGGCGCCGCGGGCAGCGGTGAGCTCAACGCCGGCTGGCACGACCGCGAGGGCCAGGCCGACGCGGCCGCCCTGCTGGAGGCGCTCGCCGTGGTCGAGACCGTCCAGCACCACCGCATCGACGCCTCCTGGATCGGCGAGGCCGGGCAGGGCGGAGTCACCGTGGCGGTGCTCGGCTCCCTCGACGAGGAGGACGCCGGAGTGCTTCGCCGGGTGCGGCACCACACCGGGGCCGCGCTCGCGTTCTCGCTCGCCGTCGACGGCTGGAGCGCGGTGCACCTGGCACCGGAGCAACAGCGGCCCAGCGGCGTACCTCTGCTCATCCAGAACGGCTGGAAGGCGGTCGAGCTCGGGGTCGGCGACTCGGTGGCCACCCGTTGGCGCGAGCTCGGCACCCGGGGCGCGGCAGCCGGAGCGGGGGCGGCGCGATGATGACGTCCCGAGACGCGCGCGGCGTCGTGCCCGCCATGGCGGTGCCGCTGACGTGCTTCCTGACCGTTCTGTTCGCGCTGTCGTCGTGGGGCTCGTTCACGGACACCCGGTTCCCCTACCTCGGCCCGATCCTGGTCGCCGGCCTGCTCGTGGTCGGCACCGGCATCTCCGCGCGGCTGCTGCGCGTGCACGGCGCGGTCGTGGTTCTGCTCCAGGTGCTTCTCGGCACGATCGCGACGGGCCTGCTGGTCGTGCAGCACCCCTTCCCCGTCACCGGCGGCGGCCGGGCCCGGGTCACGGCCGAGATGACCGAGGCGTACGTCGCGTTCAATCCGTTCGACCTGCCGATGTCGGGGTCGGAGGTGGCGCCCTACCTCATCCCGGGCGGTGTCGCGGCGGTGCTGCTGGCCGACGTCCTGGCCGTCTCTCTGCGGCGGCCGCCGATGA
This sequence comes from Nocardioides sp. NPDC000445, assembly GCF_040300245.1. Classification (NCBI taxonomy): domain Bacteria; kingdom Bacillati; phylum Actinomycetota; class Actinomycetes; order Propionibacteriales; family Nocardioidaceae; genus Nocardioides; species Nocardioides sp. NPDC000445. The sequence goes on from NZ_JBEPDH010000019.1 coordinate 43,247, forward strand.
TGGGGCTCGTGGTGCTGGGCGTCTTCACGGTGCCGTTCAGCATCATCGGCGCCGGCGGCTGGGGCGGGGTCTCCTGGGTCGTCTTCGCGCTCACCGCGATCTCGTTCCTGGTGATGCTGCGCCTCGACCGAGCCCAGCAGCTGAGCCGCTGGGGCCGGCGCCTCGACGACGACCTCCCGGTGGTGCCCGCCGCCGGGCCGGCGGTCATCGGCGTCTCCGCGGTCGTGATCGCGCTGCTCACCCCGGCGTGGCTGCCCAGCCCGAACGTCTCCCTTCCCGGTCTGGGCCCGGGCGACGGCAACGGCCCCTTGCGCGTGATCAACCCGACCGTCGGGCTCTACGACGACCTGCGCCGGCAGAGCGACCAGGTGATGGTGTCGGTGACCCCCGTCTACGGCGACACCGAGACTCCCCCGTCCTATCTCCGCGTCGGAGCCCTGACCAAGTTCACCGGCACGGAGTGGACCTCGGGCAACCGCGACGTGCCCTCCGACCACAGCGGCGTGGCCACCTTCGAGCCGCCGATGTCCGACGCGACCCTGCTCGGCGATCCCACGACCTACCAGCTGCGGGCGAGCGCGAAGTTCCAGTCGACCTGGCTGCCGATCTTCTCCCATCCTCTCGAGGTGACCGCCCGGGGGCCGTGGCGCTACGACGAGGACACCCTCGACTTCATGTCCACCGAGGGCAGGGACCAGACCGTCGCCGGCCAGAGCTGGCGGATGACCGCCGCCCCCGTCGAGCCGTCCCAGGAGCGCCTCCTGGCCGCCGGCGACCCCGGGGTCGGCGCCCCACCCGGCATGACCGACCTCCCGCTGCTCCCCGACGAGATCGAGGAGATCGCCCTGGAGCGGACCGCCGGCCAGGACCGGCCGTTCACCAAGGCGGTCGCCCTGCAGAACTGGTTCCGCCACAGCGGCGAGTTCACCTACAGCCTGGAGCGTGACGTCGGCTCCGACAGCGCGGCCCTGCTGGACTTCCTGACCGACAACAAGGTCGGCTACTGCCAGCAGTACGCCACAGCCATGGCCGTGCTCGCTCGCGAGCTCGGCATCCCGGCCCGGGTCGCCTTCGGCTTCCTGGGTGGCGACCAGGACGAGGACGGCGTGTGGCAGTTCCGCGGCCGAGACCTGCACGCCTGGCCCGAGCTGTGGTTCGAGGACATCGGCTGGATCCGCTTCGAGCCGACCCCGGCGGCCGCCGACACCAGCGAGCCCAACTACACCACCGGTGCGCTGGGCAACGCCCGCAACGAGCCGGAGGCGCCTCTTCCCAGCGCCGGCACCAGCGTCGCGCCCGTGCCCAACCGTCCGCAGCGCGAGGCGCCCGAGACGCCCGAGGTCGCCGACACCGGCACCGAGGAGTCCAACGCCGGCGCCGTCTGGACCGGTCTGGGGATCGTCGCCCTGGTCGGCCTGGTCGCACTCGCCGCGCCGGCGGTGATCCGCCGCCGGCGGCGTACGACTCGCCTCGCGGGCGACGCCGAGGCCGGCTGGAGCGAGCTGGGCGACACCGCGATCGACCTCGGTCTCCCCTGGACCGGGACCCGTTCACCCCGGGAGGAGGCCACCGGCCTGGCGCCGCATCTACAGGATCGCGAGCCGATGCTCGCGCTGCAGCGGATCGTGGCCGCCGTCGAGCGCAACCGCTATGCGGAGCACCGCGACACCGCGGCGATCGGGGACGACGTACGCCTGGTCTCGGCCGCGCTCAGGGAGCACGCCGATCGGCGCGCCCGTCGCCGGGCACGCCTGTGGCCGGCGTCGGTCTTCCGCCGTCCGCCGGCGCCAGCCTCCGACGGACCGGTTGCGCGGTCCGAGCGGGAGCTGATCTCGTCCTAGAGGTGGTCCCCTGGGAGGTGATTCTCTCAGAGGTCGTTGTCGCGGCGGCGCTGCTTCCAGCGCTCGCTGGCCCGGTCGAAGAACGAGCTGCGGGGCGTGTGGTCCCCGTCGTCCTCCTCGACCGCGGCAGCACCACGAAGAGCGGTGAGCAGCACGGAGGTCGAGGCCAGCATCACCAAGAAGCCGACCACCCCGACGATCCACATCCGCGAGATCACACCGGTCATCAGCAACGCGACACCACCGGCGAGCACGATGCCCGCGATGACCGCGTGTCGACGTTGGGCACGGCGCAGGGCCGTGCCTCGGAGGGCGGAGGCGAACTTCGGGTCCTCCGCCGAGAGCGCGCGCTCCATCTGCTCGAGCAGGCGAAGCTCCTCTTCCGAGAGTGGCACCGTACCTCCCATGTCCTGTTGGGGCATCTCCAAGTCTAGGCTGGCCACCCTGAAGGCGGTAGTGAGCCCAGAAAATTCTTGCCCCTTGACGTTCTGCCACATGGCACAACCAGGACCGATTGTGTCAAGCAAAGTGGCGGGTGCGTCAACCCCGGCCCTGATCGAGCAGGCTCGCGCGGCGTACGAGGCTGGATCCGAAGCGTTCGGCGACCTGGTCGATGGCGCGGTCGGCCTCGGACCAGCCCCGCTCCCGCTCGCCGAGCACCAGCTGCCGGTCGGTGCCCTCGCGGTCGACCAGGTGCTCGACCCGGACCCCGACCAGGCGCAGGGCCCGGCCCCGGAGATTCAGCTCGTCGTAGAGGCGGACCGCGGTGGCGTGCACCTCCTGGGTGACGTCGGTGGGATCAGGAAGCGTGCGCGAGCGCGAGATGGTCTTGAAGTCGGTGAACCGTACGGTCAGGGCGACCGTGCGGCCGACCGTGCCCGCCCGCCGCATCCGCCGGGTGACCCGGGCCGAGAGGCGCAGCAGCTCGCGGACGATGTCCTCGCGGTCGCTCAGGTCGTGTCCGAAGGTCTCCTGGGCGCCGGTGGACCGGTCGGGCAGGTCGGGGCCCAGCCGACCGGTCAGCTCGCGCTGGTCGGTGCCGGTGGCGAGCCGGTGCAGGTGGCCACCGAGGCGTGGGCCGAGGATCTGGTGGAGGGTCGGCACCGGGGTGCGGGCGATGTCGCCCACCGTCTCGAAGCCGAGCCGCCGCAACCGGGTCCTCGTGCTCGGCCCGACCCCGTAGAGCTCGCCGACGTCGAGCGGGTGGAGGAAGCCGGGGATCTCCTCCGGTCGGACGACCACGACGCCGTCGGGCTTCGCCTTGCGGCTGCCGACCTTGGCCACGCTCGGGGTCGGCGCGACGCCGACCGAGCAGGTGATGCTCAGCTCCTCGGCGATCTGGCGGCGGATCCGGTGGGCGATGTTCTCAGGGCTCCCGAAGAGCTTGGTCGCTCCCCGTACGTCGAGGAACGCCTCGTCGACGCTGACCACCTCCACCAGCGGGGTGGCGCGGCGGAAGATCTCGCGGACCTGATGGGAGACGTCGGCGACCTCACCGAAGTCGAGACGGACCGAGACGAGCTGAGGACACAGCCGTCTCGCCATCGAGCCCGGCATCGCGGCCTTGACCCCGTAGGCGCGTGCCGGATAGTTGGCGCAGGTCACCACGCCCCTTGCGTGACCCCCGACGACGACCGGCTGGTCCCAGAGCTCGGGCTGGTGCCTGATCGCCACAGAAACGAAGAAGGCGTCCATGTCGACATGGAGGATCGGGGTGACCTCCGGAGCGCCAGCGGAGGAGGTCACCCCGATCCTCCAAGGACGCGGACAAGCGCTGACTCGGCGCAAATGTCACGCCGGAGCGCTAGCGGAGGTGGGACCTTTGCGCCGCGTCGGCGCCACCCGGCGAAGCGAAGCGAGCCGTAAGCAAAGCGAAGCGAGCGTTCAGCGAAGCGAAGCGAGCAGATGAAGCTGCGATGCCAGCGGAAGATAGTCCGCGCGCGTAGACGAACGCTGCTCCAGATCGACCAGCGCAGAGGTCGCAGCAGGATCGACATCGAGCAGCGACCCAGGAACGTGATCCACGAAGACACGTACGCCACGAACGTCGGTGACCTCGAAGCCGGCGGCCTCGAGCAGCCCGGTGACCTCGGCGAGCGCGAAGCGGCGACCGGAGCGCCCCTGCGGAGCGGTGTCGTCGAGGAGCTCGGCGGCCTGCGCGAAGTGGCCGGCCAAAGCACGGGAGAGGACGGCGGCGGTGCGCTGGGCGACCAGCAGGCTGAGCGTGCCGCCGGGCCGGAGCACCTCGCGGATCCCTGCCAGCGCCGCTGCGGGGTCGGGGACGACCTCGAGGACACCGTGGCAGAGCACCACGTCGGCACCGCTGGGGTCGGCGACGTCGGAGAGCGCGGCGAGGTCGCCCTGGCGCGCGTCGACGGAGACGCCGGCCTCGCGGGCCCGGCGGTCGAGCGCGGCCAGCGCATCGGGGCTGGGGTCGACGACGGTGACCCGGTGGCCGAGCCCGGCGATGCGTACGGCTGAGGTGCCGGTGCCGCCGCCGATGTCGAGGACGTCGAGCGGGCCGGAGGCCAGGACCGGGTCGAGCGCGTCCCAGACGGCGACGGTCCGGGCGCCTGCCCGACGACTGGTGGAAGCGGAGCCAGCTGACATGGCCCCAAGCGTAGGCCCTGCCTCCCACCCTGCGTACGCCACACCTGGATCAGCCCACGAGGCGGTCGTGCCGGGACAGAGTGGCCGGCGAGGTGTGAGCCATCAGCCCGAGCGACTCCTCGACGACGGCGAGGAACCGGTCGGCGTCACGCACCTGCTCGTCGGCCTCCTCCGCGGTGACCGCACGGATCGAGCCGGCCTCCGCGGCGGCGCGCTTGGCGGCGCCGGCGGCGAAGTAGTCGGCCCACTCCGAGAGCTCGGGCGCGACCTTCTTGAGGCGGACCCAGGCGTTCCACGGGCGACGGCGACCGGCGCGGCTCGCGGCCTCGACGGGATCGGTGCGGGCGGCGATCAGCGCGGCGGCGGCCTGGAGTGCGGCGACGTGAGCGATGGCGTACCTGCTCGGCACGTCGTCGGCCACGATCGCCTCCGCGAGGGTCTCGGTGGCTCGGAAGAGGTAGCTGTGCGTCGTGGCCGGCAGCAGATGCATCGGGTCGTCCTTCTCGCTCACGGTCGACCCCGCAGTGGACGGCTCCGGCGGGCGTCGGGGGTCGAGGACGACGCCCGCCAGAGCCTGGTTGTTCGAACATCTGTTCGAACACGTGATCAAACTACACCCCGCCACCGACAGTCACAAGGACGAATCGAGGACGGGGCGTGTCGAGGGGTGGTGCGGGTCGCTCAGTCGTCGGCGACGGCGCCGCGGATGAGGTGCGGCGGGTGGATGTAGCGGGTGTTGGCCGGCAGCCACATGACCACCAGCAGCCCCGCGGCGATGACGATCGCGATCGTGGTGAGCACGCTGATGATCACCGGCGGGCCGGTCAGGATGCCGCCGACGCTGGCCACCGCGGAGATGAACACCAGGAAGGTGATCGTGATGCGGGCCCACTCGAAGCCGTTGCGGAGGAAGACCGCGAGCACACCGAGCATGCCGGCCATGACACCGAACAGAGTGATCGCCGGGGCGATGAAGGCCGGCGCGCTGACCCGGTTGTCGGTGGGCGGGTTGATGAGGGCCTCGAGCCCCTCGGTCTCCAGGATGCGCTTGGCCGAGGCGTTGCCCTCCGCCCACGCGCGCACCAGGTCATCGGAGCGCAGCACCATGACCACGACCACGACGGCGCTGAACGCGATCAGACCGACGATCAGCCGGACCGCCCACGTCATCTCCCGCGGCACGGGCTCAGCAGCGAGGGCCGCCACCTCGACAGCGGTCTCCAGGTCCTCGTTCACGACCACACCTTCGTTCTCGTCGGGTGTCGTCATGGTCATCCGGTCTCCTTGCGACGTGGGGGGAACTCTGCGTTGATCAGCCCATTCTGCCGCACGGGGCACAACGGAGGTAAATACGGGATCGCGTGCGCCTGGTCTCGGGCCGACGCGATTCGGTCTCGACCCGCTTCGCGGCTTCGCAAGCTCAGTCGCTGCGCTCGCTCGACCTCCTCCCGTTGCGGCCGCGCTCGTTCCTCGCGCGGTCGCAGGCTCGGATGTCGGTGTCGTACGCCAAGATGTCCCCATGGAATCTCTAGCGCTGACCTTCTCCAGCGGGTGGGCCAGTGGCATCAACGCCTATCTGGTCGTGCTGGTGCTCGGCGTCGTGCAGCGGACGACGGGGGCCGAGGAGATCCCTGACGTGCTCGGCACCTGGCCGGTGCTGGCGGCCGCCGGGGCGATGTTCGCGATCGAGTTCGTCGCGGACAAGGTGCCTTACGTCGACTCGACGTGGGACTCGATCTCCACGGTGATCCGGCCCACCATCGGCGCCGTGATCGGCGTCCTGCTCGCCGGTGAGGCCGACTCGCTCAACGCGGCCGTCGGGGGCGTCGTGGGCGGCACCTCGGCGTTCATGTCCCACGTGGTCAAGGCCAGCGAGCGGCTGGCGGTCAACTCCTCCCCCGAGCCGGTCTCCAACTCGGTGGTCAGCCTGGCCGAGGACGGCCTCGTCCTCGGCGTGGTCTGGTTCGCCACCCAGCACCCGTTGGCCGCCGCCGGCATCGCCGCGATCCTGCTGGTGGCGGGGCTGGTGCTGGTCTATCTCCTCCTCCGCGCCGTGCGTGGAGGCTGGCGCAGGCTGACCCGGCGCGGACGACGTGACGCCCCTCCTCCAGGGGGCCCGTCCGACGGCACGACCAAGCCCTACCCCGTCCAGTGACCGCGGTCGTCGTCCTCGGGGGCGGGTACGCCGGGATGGCCAGCGCCGCCAGGCTGGCCAAGCTCGGCCACTCGGTGACCCTTCTCGAGGCCTCCGGCCGGCTCGGCGGCGCTCTGGTGCCGGTGCGCGAGGAGGGGTTCACCTGGGACGCCTCGGCGACCTCGACCCTGCTGCCCGCGGTGATGCGCGACCTGTTCCGCAAGTCCGGGCGGCCGGCCGAGCGTGAGCTGGAGCTGATGCCGATGGACGTCATCCGCGAGCACCGGTTCGCCGACAAGAGCTCGGTCTCGGTGCCCGGCGGCACCCGCGGCGCCCAACTGACGGCCTTCGACGAGCTGGGCCCGGGCATGGGCCGGCAGTGGACCGACTACGTCGCCCGGTTCAACGACGACTGGGAGGTGCTGCGCCAGCACTACTTCGAGGTGCCGTGGGAGCCCACGGCGCTGCCCTCGGCCGTCGCGGAGCGGTTCCGGTCGCGCGAGACCCTCCACAAGCGGCTGCGCAAGACGTTCAAGGACGAGCGGCTCCGGCTGGTCGCGGCGCACCCGTTCGTCGCGGCGGGGCAGGAGCTGCGTGACGTACCTGCCTGGGCGGGGCTCACCGCCTATCTCGAGCAGCGCTTCGGCGCCTGGCGGGTCGAGGGCGGGATGGGGGTCGTGGCCGAGGTGCTCGCCGCCCGGATGGCCACCCGCCGGGTCTCGGTGCAGACCGCGACCCGCGTGGAGGACATCGTCGTACGTGACGGACGGGCGGTCGCGGTCAGCACCACCGCCGGCGAGATCGATCTCGGCGCCGACGGTGCGGTCGTGGTCGCCTTCGATCCGCGCTCGCTGCCGGCGCTGCGGCCGTTGGTGGAACGTACGTTGCCGGCGATCCCGCCGATGACGTTCCACCTCGGGCTCTCCTCGCTGCCCGAGCACCTCCTCGATCTTCCCGACGAGCTGGTGCTCCACGGCGAGCCCACCCTGGTCGTACGCACCCGCGGGCTCGCCCCCGAGGGGCAGCACGCCTGGACGATCCACTCCCACGGCAAGCTGATGGAGGACGTCCTGCTGGCGCTGGCGCGCCACAAGATCGACCTGCGGGAGCACGTCGTGCACCGTGTCGACCTGGGCGCCGCCGAGCTCGTACGCCGCTGGCGCGGGTCACCGCTGGGCGTGAAGTGGGCGGGACGCGGCACGGTGTTCCAGCGCCTCGGGCCGCGCACCCCGCTCCCCAACGTCTACGCCGCCGGCGCCCACGCCACCCCCGGCTCCGGGCTGCCGTACGCCGGGCTCTCGTCCGCGCTGGTCGCGCAGTCGATCGGGCCTGCCGAGAGATGAGCGCAGGCTAGACCGTCACGTTGAGCTTGGCGAAGATCTCCAACGTCGCCTTGGAGCGGTTCAGGGTGTAGAAGTGCAGCCCCGGGGCGCCTCCGTCGAGGAGCTCCTGGCAGAGGTCGGCGGCCACGGCGATGCCCTCGGCACGGATGTCGGCGGGCTCGGGGCCGGCGGCGCTGAGGCGCTCGACGATCTCCTCGGGGACCTCGGCGCCGATCAGCTCGCTCTGGCGGCGGATGGCGGCCAGGTTCAGGATCGGCATGATCCCGGGCAGGATCGGGATGTCGACGCCGCGCGCACGGACCCGGTCGACGAGGCCGAAGTAGTCGGAGGCACGGAAGAACATCTGGGTGACCGCGAACTCCGCTCCGGCCCTCGCCTTGGCGACCAGCACGTCGGCGTCGGCCTCGAGCGACTCGGCACTCGGGTGGCCCTCCGGGAAGGCGGCGACGCCGATACGGAAGTCACCGCGCTCGCGGGCCAGCCTCACCACGTCGACCGCGTAGTCGAGGCCGCCCGGGGTCGGGATCCACTCGGCGCGCGGACCCTCGGCGGGGTCGCCGCGCAGGGCCATCACGTGCGCGACCCCCTTCGCCGCGTAGGCGTCCAGGATCGCCGCGACCTCGTCGCGGGTGTGGCCGACGCAGGTCAGGTGGGCGACCGGGAGCAGCTCGGTCTCCGCGGCGATCCGGCCGGTGATGGCGACCGTCTTGTCACGGGTCGAGCCGCCGGCGCCGTAGGTGACGCTCACGAAGGTGGGGCGGTAGGGCTCCAGTGCGCGCACGGCGTTCCACAGCTGCTCCTCGCCGGCCTCGTCCTTCGGCGGGAAGAACTCGAAGGAGAACGAGCGCTCACCTTGGTTGATCAGCTCCGCCAGGGAGCGTCCACGTCCAGTCACCATCGGGCCATCGTAGTGAGTGCCCTAGGCTCGGAGAGTGAATGAAACGTGGGACGCCGATGAATTCCGCCGTCGCGTCCAGGGAGCACTGGACACCTTTCTCGAGACGCAGTCCGAGCGGCTGGCTCCGCTCGGTGACGAGGTCGAACCGCTGCTGCGCCGGGCTCGCGAGTCGATGTCCGGCGGCAAGCGGCTGCGGGCCGCGTTCTGCTACTGGGGCTTCCACGCGGTCCGCCCCTCCCCCTCGCCGGCCGAGGAGGAGTCGCTCGTCCGGGCGGCCGCCGCGCTCGAGCTGCTCCAGGCCTCGGCGCTCGTGCACGACGACGTCATCGACGACTCCGACACCCGGCGCGGAGCGCCGTCCGCCCACCGCGCGTTCGAGGCCGACCACTCCGCCGCGGGCTGGCCGGGCCGGTCCCGTGCCTACGGCGACGCCGCGGCCGTGCTCCTCGGCGACCTGCTGCTGACCTGGTCGGACGAGCTGCTGCGTACCTCTGGGTTCGGGGGCTCCGAGACCTCCGCGGCGCTCTCGGTGTTCGACCACACCCGCAGCGAGGTGATCGCCGGACAGTTCCTCGACATCACCGTCCAGGCCCGCGGCGCGGCGGACGTCGAGGCGGCGATGAAGGTGGTGCGCTACAAAGCGGCCAAGTACTCCGTCGAGCGCCCCCTCCACGTCGGCGCCGCCCTGGCCGGAGCCTCCCCGGAGCAGATCGAGGCGCTCTCGGCCTACGGCCTCCCCGTCGGCGAGGCGTTCCAGCTCCGCGACGACCTCCTCGGCGTCTTCGGCGACCCCTCGGTCACCGGCAAGCCGGCCGGCGACGACCTCGTCGAGGGCAAGCGCACCGTCCTCGTGGCCCTCGCCCTGGCCGGGTCGACCCCCGACGACGCCGAACTGTTGGACGAGGCCCTCGGCCAACAGCTCAGCGTGGAGCAGGTCGCGGCGCTACGTGCGCTCATCGCCTCCTCCGGCGCCGAGCAGCAGGTCGAGAAGACCATCACCGAGCTCGCCGACCAGGGACTCACCGCCCTCGACGACGCCAAGTCGTCAGGCGTCCTCGATGCGAACGCCGCCGAGGTCCTCCGCGCCCTCGCCACCGCCGCCACTCAGCGCGCGGTCTGAGCCGAAGCGTCTCCCCCGCCGGCCGAGGCGTCACTCCCGTCGGCCGAGACGTCACGTGATGCCGTCTCGTCCGACGGGAGTGCCGTCTCGTCCGACCTACCTGACGTCTCGGCCGACCTGGTTGACGCCTCGGCGTGTCAGAGGCGCTCGGCAGGCATCTGGAAGAGGACCTTGTCGGACGGTCGGTCCGAGCCGCCCTCGGGTTCCATGGTGACCATCAGGTCGCCGTCCTCGACCGGTACGGCGACGGCCATCTCCTCGTCCAGGACGCCGGCCGACTCCATCCCGGCGTCGGTGTGCCACCAGACCTGATAGGTCATCCCTTCCGGGCGCGAGAGGTGGGCGGTGTCGACGGCGACCATGTGCATCTCGTGGGACATCGCGACCATCAGCTCGCCGTCGGAGGTCTCCTCCTTGTGCATCCGCGCGTCCGGGGCCGCGATCACCTGGGCGGCGGTCATCGCGGGCGGGTCGTCATCTCGTACGACGACGCCGACCGTCACGCCGACGCCGATGACCAGGGCCGCGACCGCGGCGATCGCGCCCGCGAACCAACGACGACGAGCGCGGCCCGCGGCGACCACGGGCGGGAGCTGCGGAGTCTCCGAGGCCGTACGCATCACCCTCGCGCGCAGCGACGCCGGCGGAGTCTCGGCGACCTCATCGGCCAGCGACGCGGTCGCCGACCGCAGCGAGTCGACCTCCTCGCGGCAGTCGGGACAGGCAGCGAGATGGGCCTCGACCTCTGCTCGCTCACCGGGCTCCAGCGCGTGGAGGAGGTAGGCGCCGACCAGACCGTGTACGTCAGGCGCCATCGCGCACCTCCAGGCAGTCCCTGAGACGGATCAGCCCGTCGCGCATCCGCGACTTCACCGTCGGCAGCGGCCGGCCGAGCATCTCGGCGACCTCGGGATAGGTGAAGCCCTGGTAGTAGGCCAGCCGCACGGCCTGGGACTGCAGCGGCGTGAGGGAGTCCAGGCAGCGGCGTACGCCTTCGTGCTCCGACGCCGTGACCACAGCCTCCTCCGGGCCGGCGACGTCCACCGGCTCGCGCCGGCCGACGTGCTCCTCCCGCGCCCGCGAGGCCTGCGTGGAGCGCACGGTGTCGACCGCGCGACGGTGCGCGATCGTCAGCACCCAGGTCCGGACGGAGCCGCGCGACGGGTCGAACCGGGCGGCCTGGCGCCACACCTCGGTGAACACCTCCTGGGTCACCTCCTCCGCACGCGAGGGGTCGCGCACGACCCGCCGAGCGACGCCGAAGACCAGCGGAGCCAGCTCGTCGTAGAGCCGGCCGAAGGCATCGAGGTCGCCGCCGGCGACCGCAGCGAGCACCGCCGCCGGGTCCCGGTCGTCATCGGGGTCGGGCAACGACTCGTCGCCCACGACCCGCAGCGCTCGCCGCATGCGCACCCCTTCCGACACATCAGAGATCTCATCCCGGGTTCGCAGCCGAAGAGTGGGAGGATTGGTCCCATCCGCCCATCGATCGGCCACGAACCCACAGCATGACATCCGGCAACCTCGCCGAGCAGAAGGCCTCGAGCTCCGCTTCGGCACCGCGTCTTCCCTACGGCCCCCTCGCGGGCATCGCCGCCGGCGTACTCGGTCTCGGCGTCGCCGAGCTCATCGCCGCCCTGGCCGGCGGCGCCTCGCCCCTGCTCGCGCTCGGTGACCGGGTCATCGACCTCACCCCGCGCTGGCTCAAGGAGGCGGCGGTCGCCACCTTCGGCACCGCCGACAAGCCGATCCTGCTCGCCTGCGTCGGGCTCGTCACGCTGGCCCTGCTCGGGGTCGCCGGCGCACTGGCCGTACGCCGCCCCGCCCTCGGCGCGGGCATGCTGATACTCCTCGGGGCCATCGACATCGCCGCCCTCCTGGCGGACCGGGCCGGAAACGGGACGACCGGGGTCGTCGCGATCGTGATCGGCCTCGCGGTCGGGATCACCGCGCTGATCCTCCTCACCCGGCCCCTACGCGACGTCGACAGCCCGCCCACCGAGGCCGAGGCGCCCGACGGCTTCGACCGTCGCAGGTTCCTGGTCGCCGCCGCGGCGGTGACCGCGGTGGGTGCGGCCGGCGGGGTCGGCGCCAAGGTGGTCACCGCACGCCGGCTCCCCGCGACGAGGGTGGCCATCCCCGCGGCCGTCTCCCCCGCCGCGCCCCTCCCGGCGGGCGCGGAGCTCCGGATCGACGGGCTCACGCCCCACCTGACCCCCGTCGACGACTTCTACCGCATCGACATCGCCCTGCTCACCCCACGCGTCGACATCTCCGACTATCGGCTCAAGATCCACGGCCTGGTCGACGACCCGGTCGAGCTGACCTACGAGGACCTGCTCGCGATGCCGCTCTACGAGCGCCGCGTGACGATCTGCTGCGTCTCCAACGAGGTGGGCGGCGACCTGATCGGCAACGCGACCTGGACCGGCGTACGCATCCGCGACGTTCTCAAGCGCGCCGGCGTCTCCCCCGACGCGGACGCGGTGAAGTCCACCGGTGCCGACGGCATCACCATCGGCACCCCGCTCGAGGCGCTCACCGACGGCCGCGACTCCCTGCTCGCGATCGCCCAGGACGGCGAGCCGCTGACCCGGGACCACGGCTTCCCGGTCCGCATGGTCGTCCCCGGCCTCTACGGCTACGTCTCGGCGACCAAGTGGCTCACCGAGCTCGAGGTGACCCGCTTCGCCGACTTCCGCGCCTACTGGACCGACCGCGGCTGGTCCGCCGAGGGCCCGATCAAGACCGAGTGCCGCATCGACCTGCCCGGCGACGACGTCATGCCCGGCGAACGCACCATCGCAGGTGTCGCCTGGGCGCAGCACCGGGGTGTGAGCAAGGTCGAGGTACGCATCGACGACGGCCCCTGGCAGCCCGCCACGCTCGCCGCCGAGGACAGCATCGACACCTGGCGCCAGTGGACCTACCGCTGGGACGCGACCGAGGGCGAGCATCAGATCCAGGCGCGGGCGTACGACCGCACCGGCACTCCGCAGACCGCCGACGAGGCACCGCCCGCTCCGGACGGAGCCACGGGCTACCCCACTCGTATGGTCAACGTCGGGTGATCAGCCCAGGTCGGTCAGGTCCGTCTCCGGACCGTCCCCGCGCAGCAGCACGGTGAACGCCGGCCGGTCCTCGGAGATCTCCGCCGACCGGTCCTGGAGCACCCGGACGATCTTGTCGAAGCCGGCACGATCCGCGTACGCGGCGCACCCCCACGTCTCCCACAGCAGCACCGTGGGCGCGGAGAGGTCGCGCAGCGAGTCCCAGAGCGCGTCGAGGTTGCGGCCGAAGTGGGCCGGGAAGCCCAGCGCGGCGCCGATGGCACCGAGCACCTCGTCCTTGGTCTCGGCGACGTCGGCGATCTGCGCCAGCGACCAGCCGGCGCCGGTCACCGACTCCGAGAGGTCTGCCGCGGCCAGCTCGGTGTGCCAGCGATAGACGCCGGGATCGACCTTCCCTGCCAGAAGACCTGCCAGTCCACTCATGTGCCCATCACCCCCGGTCGATCCGTGAGAACGACTCGTAGTGGTCCTCGGTGAAGTAGAACTCCCCACCCTCGCCTGTGACGATACGCCGCGCGCCCCGGTCATCGGAGCCAGGCGTCGGCACGGTGTATTCGGCGTAGTAGCCCGACGCCTCCTCGGGCAGGATCCCCTCGCGATTGCCGAAGGTGCTGCCGTCCTTGCCCGGGTAGGGGAACGGGCCGCCGGCGTCGATCAGCTCGAGCGTCTCCACGCCCTCGGGCGGCAGGTCTGACTCCGCGATCCAGGCGAGCCCGCTCTCGGGGTCGGCGCCTGTTCTCGCGCCACCGTCCGCCCCGGAGTCACCGCCGCAACCGGCGACCAGCGCCATCAGGATGGCGAGCAGCAGGCCGATCAGGGCGGACTTCGACCTCACGAGGTTCCTCCGAGACGTACGGAACGGTTGGTCGTCTAGAGTGCCATGGCCTGGGCCCGGCGCTTGACCTCCGACCCGCGGTTCTCCCGAAGCGCGTCGATCGGGCGGCCGGGAAGGTCGTCGTCGAGGAAGAGCCAGGCGATGATCTCGCGGTCGTCGTAGCGTCCGTCGTGGAGCACGTGCAGCAGCCCGCTCAGGCCCTTGACCGGCAGACCGTCCTGGATGAACAGGGCCGGGATGTGCTGGCCCTTCATCCCCGGCGGCACCGCCGCGGCGAGCTCGTGCTCGCGGATCATGGTGCGCACCTTTCCCACGGTCACTCCGAGCAGCGACGCGGCCGTAGCCCAGTCGATCCACTCGTCAACCAGGGCACCCAGGTCCTGCTCCGCCAGCCGCACATCGCTCATAACAATCACATTACCGGCCCGGGTAGCCGGTCCGGAAAGTCGTGAGTGGGACCCGCTGGTCCGTACCATTGCCCGGTCCGGAATACTTCTCCGACCGGAGACAGGAGGATCGCGTGGCTAGTGAGGCGGACCCCCGTGACGACGTCATCGGGCGCCACGGCGGAAGCTCGGCTACCGCATCCGACCCCCTTCTGGGCAAGGTCTTGGGGATGCGTTACCGGATCGTCGAGAAGGTCGCGAAGGGCGGCATGGCGACGGTCTACGTGGCCCACGACATGCGTCTGGACCGCATCGTCGCCGTCAAGGTCATGCACCAGGACCTCGACGAGGAGGGCAACTTCGCCGAGCGGTTCGTACGCGAGGGCAGGTCTGCGGCGAAGCTCTCCCACCCCAACGTGGTCGCCGTCTACGACCAGGATGAGGACGACGGCGTCGCCTTCCTCGCGATGGAGTACATCGAGGGACACACCCTGCGCGACACCATCGCCTCACAGGCTCCCCTGGGCGCGGCGAAGGCGCTGGCCTACATCGAGCCGATCCTGAGCGCGATGACCGCGGCCCACGCGATCGGGATCGTGCACCGCGACATCAAGCCCGAGAACGTGCTCATCACCACCGGTGCCGCCTCGATCTCGCAGCGGGTCAAGGTCGCCGACTTCGGTCTGGCCCGGGTGATGAACAACAACTCCAACGACGCCACCACCGGAAACCTGGTCGGCACCGTCTCCTATCTCGCGCCCGAGCTGGTCACCGAGTCCAGGTCCGGGCCGCGCTCCGATGTCTACGCCGCCGGCGTCGTGCTCTACGAGCTGCTCACCGGCCGCAAGCCGCACAGCGGCCCCTCGCCGGTCGAGATCGCCTACAAGCACGTCCACGAGGACGTCCCGCCGCCTTCGAAGGCCGCCCCCGGCATCCCCCGGTACGTCGACGCCCTGGTCGCCCGGGCGACCGCCCGTGATCCCGAGCTGCGCCCGGCCGACGCCGGCGTGCTGCTGCGCATGGTCAACCGGGTCATGGCCACCCTGTCCGCGGGCATCTTCGACGACCCCGACCTCACCGCCGACCTGGCGCTCCCCCGGCCCGGCGCACCCGATCAGGGCACCCAGGGCGCTGGCGGAACCGACTCCCCGGCACGGGCTCGCGACGAGTCCGCCGCCGAGACGACCGCCGTCCTGCCCGCTCTCGGCCTGGGAGCGTCCGGGCCGTCCGGTCCGCCGCCGGGTCGTCCCCCGGGTCCGCCGGGACCGCCTCCGGGCGTCGGGCTCCCCGCGGGCACACGG
This sequence comes from Nocardioides sp. NPDC000445, assembly GCF_040300245.1. Taxonomy (NCBI): domain Bacteria; kingdom Bacillati; phylum Actinomycetota; class Actinomycetes; order Propionibacteriales; family Nocardioidaceae; genus Nocardioides; species Nocardioides sp. NPDC000445. Next base: position 58,786 of record NZ_JBEPDH010000019.1, read on the forward strand.
CTCTCGCTGAGCGAGCCCGAGGAGAACGTACGCATCGCCCCGACCCCCACGCAGCCGAAGCAGCGCTGGAGCATGCCGGCGACCTGGAAGGGCCCGATCGCGATCGGCGCCGCCATGGTGGCCGTCGCGCTGGTGGCGGGCGGGTTGTGGTGGTTCATCGACGGCCGCTACGAGCGGGTGCCCTCGGTGGCCGGTCTGAGCAAGGCCGCGGCGACCACGCAGCTGCAGGACGCCGGCTTCGAGGTCTCGGCCAACACCGAGTTCTCCGACACCGTCGAGGAGGGCGTGGTGATCGACTCCGACCCCGGCCGCGGCGACAAGGCGCTGCCCGGGGCGACGGTCGAGATCAGCGTGAGCAAGGGCGTCGAGGAATACTCCGTGCCCAAGGTCAAGGGCATGCTCGCCGACGACGCGCAGGACGAGATCCGCGACAAGGGCCTCGGCATCGGCGACCCGATCGAGAAGTTCAACGACAATGTCCCCGAGGGCCACGTCATCAACTCCCAGCCGCGCGCCGGCACCCTGGTGCGGCCCGGCAAGGCGATCGTGCTCGTGATCAGCAAGGGCCCGGCACCCGTCGACATCGTCGACTGGACCGGTCGTAGCGCCGAGCGCGCCAAGAAGTCGCTGGAGGCCGACGGTCTGAAGGTCGAGATCCAGGAGGAGGAGAACCAGGAGATCCAGCCCGGCACCGTGCTCAGCCAGAGCCCGAACTCCGGCACCCTCCCCAAGGGCGAGACCGTGACCCTCGTGGTCGCCAAGGGCCCCGACGCCGTCGCCGTCCCCAACGTCGTCGGCAGCAGCAAGGACACCGCGAAGCAGACCCTCGAGGCCGCCGGTTTCAAGGTCAAGGAGGAGAAGGACGACTTCGCGCTCGGCCTCAACTTCGTGACCCGGCAGGAGCCCGCCGGCGGCGAGGCGCCCTACGGCTCCGAGATCACGATCTGGCTGAACTGACCTTGACCCCTTCTCGGACCTCTCTTCGCAACCCGATCGGCACCCACGTACAGGTCGGCAAGGGTCTCGTCGCCGGGGCCCTCGCCAACACCGACGCGGTCGGCGGCGAGACCCTGCAGATCTTCGTCGGCAACCCACGCGGCTGGGCGCTCTCGGCCGGGAAGCCCGCCGAGGACAAGGCGTTCCGGGCAGAGATCGAACGGCGCGGTATGCGTGCATTCGTCCACGCCCCCTACCTGGTCAACCTGGGCTCGCCGACCCCGGCCACCTACGAGAAGTCGGCAGCCCTGGTCGCCCACAACCTCCGCCGCGCCGCCGACATCGGCGCCGAAGGGGTCGTCATCCACACCGGCTCCTTCGTCTCCCCCGACGGCGATGCGACCGAGAAGCACGCCGTCGCGATGAAGCAGGTACGCGAGGCGCTGCTGCCGGTGCTCGACGAGATCGCCGCCGAGGACGCTCCCTGGCTGCTGCTGGAGCCGACCGCCGGCCAGGGACGCTCGCTGTGCGCGGGCGTCGAGGACCTGCCGGCCTACCTGGCGGCCGTCGACTTCCACCCCAAGGCCGGGATCTGCCTGGACACCTGCCACGTCTTCGCCGCCGGCGCCCCGCTGGACGAACCCGGTGGCGCGACCGCGTGCGTCGACCGGATCGTCGAGATCGGTGGCCCGGGACGGCTCCGGCTGATCCACGCCAACGACTCCAAGGACGTACGCGGCAAGCACCTCGACCGCCACGAGCAGATCGGCCGCGGCCGCATCGGCACGAAGGCCTTCGAAGAGCTCTTCGCGCATCCGGCGACCGACGGAGTCCCCTTCATCCTGGAGACACCCGGTTCTCGCGACGCGGACAACCCCGATATCCCCCTGCTCCGCGATCTGCGGGCATCGGCCCAAGGTCAAGGCGGGTGACCTCCATGCTTCGCATGGTTACTCCCTCGCTCGGCACGAGCGGACGAGCAAGCTCGCCGCTCGGCCTCACTCCGGTCGTCTACGCTTGGGAACGCACGGGAGTGATCTTCGACGCCATGGGGGTGGCATGACCAGCTGCGCACAGTGTGGACACCGGCTGTCCGATGAGCCGGCGTGCCCGATGTGTGGACTCGAGGTCGCCACGGATCCCGACCGAGCAGCCGAGGCTGACTCCACCGATGTAGAGGAAAGGACGCCGCCCGTGTCCGCTGCTGAAGCGAAGCCCGAGCCCGATGAGCTCGACGAGCCCAACGAGACGACCGTGATCCGGAAGCCCGTCGGATCGACCGCCCCGGAGGCCGTCGAGGACGAGCCCGACGCGGCGCAGACCTCCCTCAGCCTGCCTCGGATCAGCGCCTACGGCGACGACAACGTGCCGGGCCCGGCGTCCTCGGCCTCCAACGACGAGCCCACCGAGCGCACCTCGAGGCGCCAGGCGCCGTCAGTCGAGGAGAAGCTCGACACCGACGACGAGCCCGACGGGACCACCGCGGTCCGTCCGGCGTACGCCCCGCCGACCGCCCCTCCGCCGACCACTCCCCCGCCGGGACACGAGCCGGCCGCCGCGGAGCAGGCCGTGATCCCCGAGCCCGAGCCGTCGCCCGTCCCGGACCCCTCGCCCTTCCCGGAGCCGACGCCGGTCCCGGAGCCCGAGCCCGTCCCCGACCCGGAGCCGGTCCCCGACCCGACCCCGGAGCCTGGTCCCCTTCCCGGACCCGAGCCCGTCCCCGAGCCCGAGCCGGTCTCCGAGGCCACGGTCGAGGCGGCGTACCAGCCCTTCGTCCAGCCCTCCGGGATGCTCGTCCAGGAGTCGCGCAACGGGCAGGCCCGCCACTGGGCCCCGCCTGAGGAGCAGGAGACTGCGGCCGAGGTCTACGAGCCCGAGCCCGCCTACGCGACCGGCTACGCGGAGGATGCCTACGTCGGCGAGGAGGCCGGCGACTGGCAGACCGGCTACGGCTACGTCGCCGAGCCGGAACCGATCGAGCAGGACTTCGGCGACTACGGCGCCCAGCAGGAGTACGTCTCCTCGCTGATGGCCGCCGAGCCCGAGGACAACCCCTCGACCTGGATCGTGCTGCTGTGGGTGGGCGCGATCTTCATGATCGTGATGCTCGTGCTCGGCATCTGGCTGATGACGCTGTAGCCGCCTAGATGCCGAGGATCATCGTCGCCGAGATCAGCAGCGACGAGCAGCGCGACCTTGCGCTCGACGTCTGGCGGGCGGCCAACGCCGCCCGCCGGCGCACCGCCACCGAGGCCCGGGTCCGCCGCGTCCGCGAGAAGCTGGACTCCGCCGAGCTGGCGCTGCTCGCCCACTACGGCACCCGCCCGGCGGGGATGCTGGTGGCCGAGACCTATCTCGTCGACGGCGTACCACTTCCCGGCTACGGCCACATCTCGATGGTCTTCGTCGACCCAGCCGTCTGGGGCTCCCACGTCGGCACCGAGATGATCCGCGACCTCCAGTCACGCGGTTGGGAGGGCCTCAGCGTCTGGACCCGCACCGACAACCGGCGCGCCCAGCGCCTCTACGAGCGCACCGGCTTCACCGACACCCACAACCGCAGCATCCTCCACGACGGCGACGAGATCATGCAGCTCGCCTGGGCCCGAGAGTGCTAACGATTACGTAGCATCTCCGCGACCTGAAATGCCATCTCGAGCGACTGGACGCGGTTGAGGCGCGGGTCGACGACGGACTCGTAGCGGTGCACGAGACCGGCCTCGTCGAGCTCCTCGCCGCCGCCGATGATCTCGGTGACGTCGTCGCCGGTGTTCTCGACGAGGATGCCGCCGGGGACGGTGCCGAGGGCGTGGTGGACGTCGAAGAAGCCCTGGACCTCGTCGAGGACGTCCTCGAAGCGGCGGGTCTTGTAGCCGTTGGAGGTGGAGAAGGTGTTGCCGTGCATCGGGTCGGAGATCCAGGTGACGTTGACGCCTTCGGCGGTGATCTTCTCGACCAGCCCGGGCAGCCCGTCGCGCACCTTCCCCGCACCGAAGCGGGTGATGAAGGTGAGCCGGCCCTCCTCGTTCTTCGGGTTGAGCTTGGCGGCCAGTGCGAGCGCGTCGTCGGGGGTCGCGGTGGGGCCGAGCTTGCAGCCGATCGGGTTGTTGAGGTGGCGGAAGTACTCGACGTGGGCGCCGTCGAGCTGGCGGGTGCGCTCACCGATCCAGACGAAGTGGCCGGAGACGTTGTAGGGCGTCTCGGTGCGCGAGTCGATGCGGGTCATCGCGTGCTCGTACTCGAGCAGCAGCGCCTCGTGGGAGGAGTAGAAGTCGACCCGGTGGAACTCCTCCGGGTCGGCGCCGATGGCCTCCATGAACGCGATCGCGCGCTCGATCTCAGAGCCCATCGCCTCGTACTTCGCGCCGACGGGCGAGTTGCGCACGAACTCGGAGTTCCAGGTGTGCACCTGGCGCAGGTCGGCGTAGCCACCGGTGGTGAACGCGCGCACGAGGTTCAGGGTCGAGGAGGAGGCGTGGTAGACGTCCAGCAGGCGCTGCGGGTCGGGGATGCGGGACTCCTCGGTGAACTCGAAGCCGTTGACGGCGTCGCCGCGGTAGGCCGGCAGCGTGACGCCGTCGCGGGTCTCGGTGTCGGAGGAGCGCGGCTTGGCGTACTGCCCCGCGAGCCGGCCGATCTTCACGACCGGGACGGAGGCGGCGTACGTCAGGACCACTGCCATCTGCAGCAGCACGCGCAGCTTGTTGCGGGTGTTGTCGGCGGTCGCCTCGGCGAAGACCTCGGCGCAGTCGCCGCCCTGCAGGATGAACGCCTCACCACGGCCGGCGGCGGCGATCGAGCTCTTGAGCTGGTCGCACTCCCCCGCAAAGACGAGCGGCGGCTGGTTCCTCAGCTTCTCGACCGCCGCGGCCAGCGCGGCCGGGTCGGAATAGGTCGGCTGCTGAAGGGCTCCGATGGCGTGCAGCTGCTCGAGGGAGGGGAAGGCGTCGTTCACGAGCCTCAGGGTACGCGGATCACCCGGTTGTTACGAAGTCATCTCAGACACGGCAGGGCCGGCGTACGTCCTCGAGAGAACGTAGGCCGGCCCTGACCGAAGTCACCCGGTTACTTGTCGTCCTCCGGGTTTACGTCCATGTGCTCGATGTCCTGGAAGTGGGGCGGCTCGTCGTCCTTGTTGGCGAACTTGTTGATGAGCCAGGTGATGGCCCACAGGATCACGCCGATGACCATCAGGCCGCCGGCGATCTCGTAGACGATCCCGTCGCGGTCGACCCACGGGCCGGCCAGGTAGATGCACAGGATCGCGGCGATGGGCGGCAGCCACCTCGGCGCGGTGAAGAACGCCTTGTCCGTGTCGGCACGTCGGTTGCGCAGGACCACGCAGGCGATGTTGACGATCGCGAAGACGCACAGCAGGAGCAGCGCGGTCGTCGAGCCGAGGTTGGAGACGATGTTGCTGTCCGGGTCGCTGGAGACGTACCAGATCAGGCAGAGCGCCAGCACCGTGGTGAAGATGATGGCGATGTAGGGCGTACGGCGGCTGGGCAGGACCGCGCCCAGCTGCTTGGGCAGCACCCGCTGCTTGGCCATGCCGTAGACGAGCCGGCTGGCCATCAGCATGTTGATCAGCGCGGTGTTGGCGACGGCGAAGACCGCCAGGAACGGGAACACCTTGTCGATCGGGAAGTCGGGAGCACCCTTGGCGACCACCTCGAGCAGGGCCCGGCCCTCGGACTCACGGATCGTCTCGAGCTCTCCGGGAGACAGGACGCTGACGACCGAGACCGCGACCAGGATGTAGAGGAGCGCGGCCGCACCCAGGCCCATGAACATGGTGCGCGGGAAGATCTTCTCCGGCTCCTTGGTCTCCTCGACCATGTTGACGGCGTCCTCGAACCCGACCATCGCGAAGAACGCCACCGAGGTCGCGGCGGTGACCGCGAAGACCACGCCCATGTCGTTGTAGTCGTCGAAGGAGATCAGCTCGGCCATGTCGGCCTCGCCCTGGGCGATCACGTAGAAGCCGACGCCGATGACGATGCACAGGGCGACCATCTCGACGAGGGTGAGGACGATGTTGAACTTCACGCTCTCGCCCACGCCGCGCAGGTTGATCAGCGCGAGCAGGACCATGAAGCCCAACGCGACCAGGGTGACGACGCCCTCGCTGGGCGCGTCCATCCAGCCGTTGATCTCCAGGCCGCCGAAGAAGTTCTGCGCCAGCGTGTTGGCCGAGGTCGACGCGCTGGTGATGCCCGAGCAGGCGACCGCGAAGGTCACCATGAAGGTGAGGAAGTGGAACCCGAACGCCTTGTGCGTGTAGAGCGCGGCGCCGGCAGCGCTCGGATACTTGGTCACCAGCTCCAAGTAGGAGTACGCCGTCATGGTGGCCACCACGAAGGCGAGCAGGAACGGCAGCCACAGGATGCCGCCCACGTAGCCGGCCATGGTCCCGGTGACGGCATAGACGCCCGCTCCGAGGATGTCACCGACGATGAAGAGCAGCAGGAGCCAGGGCCCCATCACTCTCTTCAACTCGGGTGTTTCTTCTTTCGCCAGGGTTGTCATGATGTCCTTCCTGGTCACGTTCGAAACTCAGTTCCGAAATTGGGATGAAGGGATCCCTCAATCAAAGCCCAACCTCGCCGTCAGGTGTACGACAATTCGTCAACACGCCGTAACCGGACGAAATTTCGTGGATAGGGTCACGCCATGACCTTCTCCATCGTCGCCCGAGCAGTCGATCCAGGCACCGGGGAGCCCACCTGGGGTGTGGCCGTCGCTTCGAAGTTCCTCGCTGTCGGATCGGCCGTCCCGGCCGCCGTCGCGGGAGTCGGAGCCATCGCCACCCAGGCCGAGGCCAACGTCGCCTACAAGGGTCTCGCGCTCGCTCACCTCGACGACGGTGCGACCGCCTCGGTCGCCCTCGAGAGGCTGCTGGAGGAGGACGAGCGACGGGACCACCGTCAGGTCGGGATCGTCGACGTCGACGGCAACGCCGCGTCCCACACCGGACCGTCCTGCTTCGCCTGGGCGGGTGGCCGGACCGGCTCGACCGAGGATGGCGCGTACGCGATCCAGGGCAACATCCTCACCGGCCCCGAGGTGGTCGAGGCGATGGAGGCCGCCTGGCTGGCCTCCGGGCCCGAGGAGCCGTTGCAGCACCGGCTGCTGGCGGCCCTGGCCGCGGGCGACGAGGCCGGCGGCGACAGCCGCGGCCGGCAGAGCGCGGCCCTGCTGGTGGTGCGCGAGGAGGCCGGCTACGGCGGCAACGACGACATCGCGGCCGACCTCCGGGTCGACGACCACGCGGCGCCGATCACCGAGCTGAAGCGACTCCTGGACCTCAGCGACTTCTACCTGACCGCGTCGACCGAGGGCGAGAAGGTGCAGGTCACCCCCGAGATCGAGGCCGAGGTGGAGACGTACGCCGCGGCGCAGGGCGCCTCGGGCTTCCTCGCCTGGGTCGCCACCGAGAACTACGAGATGCGGGTGGCGGAGGACCTGTCCTGGATCGACCGGCGCATCCTCGACATCGTCAGGACGCCGAAGTGAGCGCGATCCTCGCCATCGACGCCGGCACCACCGGCGTCACCGCCCTGATCGTGACCGAGAAGGGCGAGGTCGCGGCGCGGGGCTATGAGGAGTTCGACCAGCACTTCCCCAGCCCGGGCCGGGTCGAGCACGTGCCGGAGGGGATCTGGCAGGCGACCCTGGAGGCGTGCCGTACGGTCCTCGCGGCCCACGGCAAGGACGACCTCGTCGGAATCGGGATCACCAACCAGCGCGAGACGGTCGTGCTGTGGGACCGGGAGACCCTGGGGTCACCGCGGCGGGCGATCGTGTGGCAGGACCGGCGTACGACCGCGATGTGCGCCTCGATGGCCGAGCACGACGCCCGCGTCCGGGAGCTGACCGGGCTCCGCCTGGATCCCTACTTCAGCGCGACGAAGCTGGCCTGGATCCGTGAGAACGAGCCGCACACGTGGGCGCACGTGGAGTCGGGGCGCTATGCGATCGGCACCGTCGACTCCTACCTCATCGCCCGGATGACCCGCGGCATGCACCACGTCTCCGACGTCTCGAACGCGTCGCGGACGCTGCTGTTCGACATCAACACCAACGACTGGTCCGACGAGCTGTGCGACCTGTTCGGGGTGCCGCGCGACGCGCTTCCGGAGATCGGTCCCAACTGGGGCGAGGGCGTGGTCACCGACCCGCGCTCCTTCCTGGATCTCTCGCTGCCGATCGCCGGAGTGGCCGGGGACCAGCAGGCGGCGCTGTTCGGACAGGCCGCGTTCGAGGTGGGCGACTCCAAGTGCACCTACGGCACCGGCTCGTTCGTGCTGACCAACACCGGCACCACCCCGCAGCGGTCGGAGTCCGGGCTGCTCACCTCCCCCGGCTGGATGTCACCGTCGGGAGAGGTGACCTACGTCCTCGAGGGCTCGATCTTCGTGACCGGCGCCGCGGTGCAGTGGCTGCGCGACGGCCTGCAGATCATCGGCTCGGCCGCGGAGACCGAGGCCCTGGCGAGCACCGTCGCCACATCCGAGGGCGTCGTGTTCGTGCCCGCCCTGACCGGCCTCGGCGCGCCCCACTGGGACCCCGACGCCCGCGGCACGATCATCGGCATCACCCGTGGCACCACCCGCGCCCACATCGTGCGGGCGACCCTGGAGGCGATCACCTTCGAGGTACGTGACGTGATGGCGACCATGCCGACGCCCGTCGCCTCGCTCAACGTCGACGGCGGCGCGGCCGCCAACAACCTGCTGTGCCAGCTCCAGGCCGACCAGCTCGGGGTCGACGTCTCTCGCCCTCGCCACGTCGAGACCACGGGTCTCGGTGCGGCCTTCCTCGCCGGCCTCGGGGTCGGTGTGTGGTCCTCGTTCGACGAGATCCGCGAGACCTGGGCCCTGGACCTCACCTTCTCCCCCGACGCGTCGCGTCGCGATGCGGCCGATGAGGCGTACGCCTCCTGGACCCGGGCGGTCGAGCGCTCCCGACAGTGGGCATGAGCAGTCCGCCGCGCGGGCTTCCCTGGTGGGCGTGGACGCTCATGGTGGGCACGCTGCTCGTCGTCGCGGGGCTGGTCGCGGTCATCGCGCTGGTCGTCGCCCGGGTGGGCACCGACCTGCGCGAGGCGGCGGAGGACCAGCCGGCCGACTGCGTCGATCTCGCGCATGCCGTGGGAGCGCCGGACCTGCCGGACGGGACCTCCGCGGCAAGCTGCACCTACATCGGGTTCCAGGACTGGCAGATCGAGGGCGCGATGACGGTCCCCCGGGCCGAGCTCGACACCTGGCTCGCCCGGTTACCCGGCTCGCCGGTGCTGGACGGGGCCGGCTGCACCGACGACGCGGTCGCCTGTGCCCAGGTCGACCTCACCCAGGTCGGGGACAAGATCGACGCCCACTACCTGGACGTCGCCGTCCTGAGCGAGAACGACGGCGTCGCCGAGGTCCTCATGGCAGCCTTCACCACGTGACCCGGATCCTGCATCTCTCCGATACCCACGTCTCCGCGACCGGCATCGACATGGACGGTGTCGACGCCGTCGCCGCGCTGGAGCGCATCCTGCACGACGCCCGCCACCTGCCCGGCCTGGACGCCGTCGTGGTCAGCGGCGACATCGCCGACGACGGATCGGCTGCGGGCTGCCGCTCCGTCCTGGAGCGGGTGGGTGCGTTCGCGGCCGAGCGCGGCATCCCGCACCTCTACTCGACGGGCAACCACGATGCCCGTGGCCCGTTCCGCGAGGTGCTCGGCAGCGGACATCGCGATCCCGACGGGAGCGACCGCGGCCGGCTGCTGGACCCGGACTCGGACCTGTGCGCGGCGGTCAGCCACCTGGGTGAGCTCAGGGTCATCACCATCGACAGCCTGGTTCCGGGCAAGACCCACGGCTTCCTCGACGAGCACCAGCTGGCCTGCCTCGCCGACGAGCTGGCCGCTCCGGTACGCGACGGCACCGTCCTCGTCCTGCATCATCCGCCGCTTCACCTCGCCTCGGTCCCCTACGTCGCCGATGTCGTCCTCCGCAACATCTCCGCCCTCGGCCGGGTGGTGCGGAGCAGCGACGTACGCGCCATCCTCACCGGACACCTGCACTTCCAGGTCAGCGGATTCCTCGCCGGCATACCCGTCTGGGTGACCCCCGGCATCGTCACTCGCATCGACACCACCGCTCCCCCGCATCTCGTACGCGGCGTGCTCGGTGCCGGCGCGAGCGTGGTCGACCTCGCCGACCCGGCCTCCCCCACCTTCCACGTGCTCTCCGCCCGCGACCCCCGTGCGGGCGAGCAGGTCTACCTCTACGACCCCGCATCTGGGGAAGACGTCGCAGAGGAGGAGTGAACCTGATGCTGATAGCGGAGGAATTGATTCTCCTGGCTCTCGACGACGCCGGAAGGATGCCGCCGAAGGTTCGGACTAGCCGAGCCGCCGCGGTGGTCGTCGGAGGAGCGCTTCTGGCCGAGCTCGCGCTCGATGGTGCCGTCGCGTCCGATAAGCACCTTATGCGGCAGACGATGCTTCGCGCCGTCCCGGACCGGCGGCCGTCGTCGTCGCAACCGTTGCGCGATGCCTTCGACCGCGTCGCGGAAGAGTCCGGAGCGCCGCTGCCGCTTGCTCTGTCCATCGGTGCTGGCAGGTTCGAGCAGTTGGCCGCAGGTTTGGTCTCCCAGGGCCACTTGGCGCGTAAGGAGCACGCCTCCTTCCTCGCCGTCCCCGTGACTTGGCCTGTCGCAGATCGAGAGCGCAAGGACACGCTCCAGCTGCGGGTCATGAGCGAGCTCGTCCGCGACTCCGCGCCCGAGCCACGAACCGGCGTTCTCATCGCCTTCCTGTCCGTGCTGAATGTGGTCGACCAGCTCCCCACGCCCGCCAACGGCAGTCCGACCGCTCTCCGTCGAAGGGCAAAGGCGATCGCGAGAGGTAGTTGGGCGTCCGCAGCCGTCCGGACTGCATTGCGATCGGTTGACAGCGGACGGGGAAATCCACCCCGCGGCGAGAGTCCCACCCAAGGATTCAATGGCGAAGGCGACGCTGGGTGGTGACGTGGCACTGCGCAGCGCCCTCACGCGGCGAGGTCGTAGTCCAGTAGCACATCGCGCAGGATGAGCTCCGCCCGGGACAGCGTTGGCGGGTCCTGTCTCCAGGTATCGGGTGGTGGGCTCGTGTAGATGTGGCCCGTGGGTGTGATCGTGATGATGCTGCCATCTGGTCCTGGTCTGGCCTGCCAGCCGAGGGCTTCCTTGGCCTGGTTGCATCGCTCGCATAGCCCTTGGAGGTTCTCGGTGCTGGTGGTGCCGCCGTCGGCGTGGCGTTGGGCGTGGTCGATGTTGCGGATCGGGGCGTCGCAGCCGTTGGTGCGGCAGATCCCGCCGTCGCGGGTGGTGATGAACTCGGCCAGCCCCTCGGGGGCTTTCCTGGAGTGGGATTCCATCGCGACCAGCTGACCGGCGGGGTCGGTGAACAGCCGCCGCACGAATACGTCCGCGTCGTTGAGGGCGTCGCGGGCCCAGGCGGCGGGGACGGGTCCGTAGCCCTCGACCATGGCGGGCTGATCGTTGGTGTTGGCGAGGGAGTCGGCGGTCATCACGATCTTGACCTCGATCCGCGGCTTCGCGCCGGTGGTGCTGCGGCCGGTGATCCGGTCAACGAGCGTGTCGGCCATGACCTGACCCCTAGTGCGCTCGTCCCCGGCAGCCGCGGCAGCCTTGGCGGCCTGATCGAGGGCGGCGAAGACGGCGACGCCGTCCTTGACCGGCAACAGCGCGCCGAGCCAGGTCATCGTGTCCGGTGCCGGCCGCAGACTGACGCGGCGGTCTTTCACGGCGTTCGCGGCCCGGGCGACGACGGAGGCTTGGTCGAGGGTGATGGCGAGCTTCTTGGCGGCGTTCTCGAGCTGCCGCAACCCCATCGACACCGCCCGAGCAGGTTCACCGTCCGGCCCGGGGGCACAAAGTTCGGAGTCGATGACCCGACGGTCATCGAGCGAGAGGCAGGCGGTCTCGCGGGCCAGGATCGTGGCCTGCCATTGGGAGAACCGACCGGCCTTCATCAACGCGAAGGTATGCGGCATCTCCGCGATCAGAACCTTGGCGAGCCCGAGGAGCTTGAAGCCCTTCTCGGGCGAGACCCGCCGCCCCAGCGCAACCTGCAAGGCCACGCCCTCACCGAGTTTGCGGGCGGGCACCCCGGCCTCGGCCTGGCGGACCCGGACCGCTTCATCCAGGCGTACCGCTGCTTCGGCTTGGATGGCTTCGGCGGTGCACTTGACCTCTTCAAGACGCGCGATCCAGTCGACCAGCTCAGCCTCGGACGCACCCGCAGGCGGCCCGGCGAGGAGGCGGTCGATGGTGTCGTACATGGGTCTTATTATATGCGAGCCTGCACCAGGATGCTACCTATTTAAGCAGGTCAAATCCATGTTATGCGGTCAGCGAACAAGTAACGTGAACTCCGCGCCACTCTCTCGCCGCCGCCCCGATACAGGCGAAATCTTTCTCGATCGGGTGCCGAGTCAAGGACCGCGAAGCGGCCGGCGAAGCCGGCGCCCGAAGGGCGTCCTTGACGCGGCGCACGATCGAGAAACACTCAAAGCAAGGGTCGGCGGCGAACCCCGAAACGACGAGCAGTCGCTAAAAGAGCCCTCCTCAGCCCCTCAACGAGCCCAATGTGAGAACGACCGTGTTGGTCGCGGCTCAACCAACAGCCGAGCGGGGCCTCGGTCGCGAACCACGGCCGAGGCCCCGCCTAGTAGCGATCAGGCCGCGGTGCAGGTCGCGGTCGGTGTAGTGGTGTTGCCGCCCGAGTAGAGCGTGATCCCGAACTGGTTGCCGCTGCCGTTCGGTGTGGCGGTGAGCGTTCCCGACGTACCGGAGATGCTCGCGTTCCAGGAGTTCTGCAGGCTCTGGCCCGAGCCGGTGCTGATCCGGACCACCCAGTCATCGGTGCCGCTGACGGTGAACACGGTGTTGAACCGGTCGTTCCAGGACTCGGTCCGGGTGACGCTCACCGTGCAGCTCCCCGCCGGTGGCGTGGACCCGCCGTCCGCGGTGTTGAGCTGGTCGAGGACGTAGCCGTAGGCGAGCTTCTTGTTGCCGGAGCCGTCGAAGAGCAGCGGGGTGTCCGAGGCCCGCCACGAGTCGGTGTCGCGTACGCCCCAGACGGTGATGCCGGTGCAGCGGGTCACAGCCATGCAGGCCTGGGTCACACCGCGGTACTGCTCGGCCTGCGAGGTGCCGGAGCCGGCGATGTCGAGCTCGGTGATCTGTACGTCGACGCCCAGGTCGGCGAAGTTCTGCAGCGTGACGTGGTAGTTGCTCGGCACCGGGTTGCCCGAGTTGAAGTGGGCCTGGAAGCCGACGCAGTCGATGGGTACGCCGCGCGACTTGAAGTCGCGGACCATGTTGTAGACGGCCTGCGTCTTCGCGTGGCTCCAGTTGTCGGTGTTGTAGTCGTTGTAGCAGAGCTTCGCGTTCGGGTCGGCGGAGCGGGCGGCGCGGAAGGCGGCCTCGATCCAGTCGTTGCCGGTGCGCTGCAGGTTGGAGTTGCGGCGGGCGCCGGAGGAGCCGTCCTCGAAGGCCTCGTTCACCACGTCCCAGGCGTAGATCTTGCCGCGGTAGTGGCCGGCGACCCCGGCGATGTGATTGAGCATCGCGCTGCGAAGCGCGCTGCCCTCCATGTTCTGCATCCAGCCCGGCTGCTGGGAGTGCCAGGCCAGCGCGTGCCCGCGGACCCGCTTGCCGTTCTGGATCGCCCAGTTGGCGATCTGGTCGCCGGCAGAGAAGCTGAACTGGTTCGGCGACGGCTCGGTCGCGTCCATCTTCATCTCGTTCTCGGCGGTGATCATGTTGAACTCGCGGTTCGCGATGGTCGTGTACTGCGAGTCGGACATCCGACTCGCGGCGATGGCGGTGCCGAAGTAGCGGCCGGACTCGGCCGCGGCTGCCTGCAGGGTGGAGCCGTCGGCCCGAGCGGGTCCGGCGACGGCAGTGATGGCGATGCCACTGGTGATCACCAGGGCGGCGAGCGTGGTGAAGGCGGCGGTTCCTCGGGCCTTCATGGCGTGCAGGGGTCTGACACGAACTCGGGTCATCATCGATCCTGTTCTCCCGGAATGAAAGGTGGTCGGTGGTACCTCAGAGCTCGCGCGAACTCGCTGGAAAACGTTATCGACATCGTTTTATAGCGTCAATAGATTCAGCCGAATTGGCGTGACTTACCTCACACAGGATTCCTGTTTCCGCCCGCCCGGCAGCGAGACCGCAGTGTCATGACACGCTGTGACACGTGCCCTTCACCCACCGCATCGCGACCCACGAAGACATCCCGGCCCTGACGGAGATCATGAACGTGTCGATCGGAGAGCTCCAGAAGGGATTCCTGACCGCGGCCCAGATCACCTCGAGCCGAACGGTGATGGGCATCGACACCCAGCTGATCGAGGACGGCACCTATTTCGTGGTCGAGGAGGACGACCAGATCGCCGGCTGCGGCGGCTGGAGCAGGAGGGCGACGCTCTACGGCGGCGACCACACCCCGGGCCGCGAGCCGAAGCTCCTCGACCCGAAGACGGACCCGGCCAGGGTCCGGGCGATGTACACCAACCCGGCCTTCGCCCGACGCGGCGTGGGCCGGCTGATCCTGGACCTCTGCGAGCGCGCCGCATCAGCGGAGGGCTTCACCACGCTCGAGCTGATGGGCACCCTCTCCGGCGAGCCGCTCTACACCGCGTACGGCTTCGAACCGGTCGAGCGGATCACCGATGACCGTGGCGGCGCACCCGTCCCGCTGGTCCGGATGCGGAAGAGCATCTGAGCCGGCGACCGGCCCTATCCGCCGAGGCGCTCCACCTCGGCGGCTGCGGAGACGCGAGCAGCGGCGGCCTCCGCGACCGCGTGCTCGGCGGAGTCGCGGGCGTCCTCCGCCTCGGTGAGCTCGTCGTCGACGTCGGCGGCGGTCGACTCCAGATCCGCCAGCCGTCGGCGTAGCTCGTCGATCTCCGACTTCACCTGGAGCGACCTCGCCTCGACATCCTTGAAGGCCGACATCGCCTTGTCGCGCTGCTCCTCCGCACCGGAGAGCGCGGACTCGGCCTCCGTGAGCGCCTCCCGGGCCTCGTCGAGGGCGGCGGTGTCGGGCAGGTCCGGGACGGCCCGCAGCGGCTCCCGAGGAGGCGGGACGACCTCGGGGACCTCGAAGCCCAGGGCGTCCGGAAGAGCGACGGCGGACGCCGTGTTCACGGCGTCGACCCCGGTGGCGGCCAGTGCGGAGACGAGCAGGCCGCTGCGTACGGCCTGAGCGGCGGACTCGTCGATCATGGCCGCGGTCAAGGTGGCCTCGACCTGGGTCGCGACCGCCTCGGTCACCCGGAGACCGTGCTCGCGCGCCAGCCCGCGGGCACGGGTCGTCACCGCCGCGGTCAGCTGGCGGCGCTGCTTGGTGAGCTCTCGCAGCTGAGCGGCGTCCATGCCCGTCTGTGCCTCGCGCAGCAGGGCGCCGACCGAGATCACCTGCTCCACCTGCTCGGTCTCGTAGCGCACCAGCAGGTTCACCACCCACGCCGCGGTCGAGGGCTTCTTCAGCGCCTTGACCGGACCCGCCAGCGGCGTGCCCTTCAGGCTCTTGACCCGCGCGTCGCGCTCCGGCGTGAAGTCGGCCAGCGGCAGCCCGTAGAGCTCGGCCGCGATGTCGAGCAGCTCGGTGGCAGGTTCGTCGCTCATGTCCGCCATCTCAGCACGTCGGCGACTACCGCGTCAGCAACCACTCGTCGTACTCGGCGGCCTGTCGCTTGTGGAGCTCGCGCAGCGCGTCCTCCTCAGCACCCAGGAACGACAGCCCGATACCGCCCAGGGCTGCGCGCCACTCCTCGAAGTTCCGCAGCTCACGCGTCGACGCCCCGGATCCGGTCCGCGTGTGCCGGATCGAGCGAACGGTGTCGGCACCCGTCGCGCCACGCCGCTGCACGACGAGCTTGCGAGTGAAGTCGCCCTCGGGCGGCGTGGAGAGCCGCAGGTGCGACGCCTTGATCGCGTCCTGCGCAACGTCGCCGCGGACGAAGCTCCCGTTGAACGAACCGTGGGGATCGTGGTGAAAGGTCCACCCCGACTCCCCCACCCGCGCCAGCCGGTAGACGAAGCCGGCCTGCCGGAAATGCCCGTCGACCAGCGGCAACGGGTCACGGAAGCCGTCCCCGTAGCCCACGTCGGCAGCCCACCGGCCAGCCGGGTTCGATGAGGTCGGCAGTCCACGGACCTCGATCGCCAGGTGGTCCAAGGTCCCCGAAGGACCGGTCGCCTCGAGCATCTGGCCGAAGCGGCGTACGACGTCGAAACCGAGCTCCTCAAGCACCAGCGAGAAGACCCCGTTGTTGTGGAAGCAGTAGCCCGCATTGCCTCCGGCCGCGACCCGCTCCAGCGTCACCTCGGGGTCCACCGGGTCCGGCGCCCCCACGGCCCCGATGGCGGCGAGCATGATCGAGAGGTTGTCGTAGGGAAGCGTGTCGAGATGGCGGTGATGAAGATCGACGAGCGTCTCGTACGTCGCCTCCGGCCGCCCTTCGATGCCGAGCCGTCGCAGATAGCCCTCGATCATCGCTCATACCTCCCGTGCCTGTGGACCAGCGGGTCAGCGTCGTCACCGACCTCGAGCGACACGATCTCGCAGGTCGCCAGAGCAGACCAGCCGATTTCCTGCATCGACACCAGGCGTACGCCTGCCCAGGTCGGCGCATCGGCGAGGCGACGGCCGAACTCGGTCGTCTCCCACGACCCGAGCCGGAACGCGCCGCCGGGAGCGGGGGCGGTGCCCCCGAACGCCTCGGCCAGGTCGCGATGGCGCCAGTGGAGCAGCGACACGACCCCCACGCCGGTCTCCTCGAGCTCGTCGCGGAGGTCCGAGTCGGGATCGAGCAGGCCGAGGACGGCTCCGGGCGACCCGTTGGCCACCATCAGCGACGAGACCGTCAGCCCCGCCCAGGAATCGGCGGAGCCTGAGGTCCACAGCGACACCCGCCCACCCAGACGACCGCGCAACCGGCGTACCGGATCCTCCGGCGTCGGGAACGGGTGGGACGAGTGGATCGTCAGGCTACATCCTTGGTAGGTCCAGTCTTGGTCGGCCCGGAGGACTTCTTCGCGGGCTTCTTGCCCTCGGCCAGCTTCTTGGCCTCGGTGGCGTACATGTCGACGTACTCCTGGCCGGAGAGCTTCAGGATCTCGTAGACGATCTCGTCGGTGATCGCGCGCAGGATGTAGCGATCGTTGGTCATGCCCTCGTAGCGCGAGAAGTCCAGCGGCTTGCCGTAGATGACCCGCGGGTGCACGATCTTGCCGAACTTCTTGCCCGGAGGCGCGATCACATCGGTGCCGATCACGGCGACGGGGATCACGGGCGCACCGGTGTCCAGAGCCAGCCTGGCGATGCCGGTACGTCCCCGGTAGAGCTTGCCGTCGTGGGAGCGGGTGCCCTCGGGGTAGATCCCGAAGAGCTCGCCCTCGGCCAGGACCCGCTTGGCGGCGATGAGCGCCCCTTCGGCGGCGGTGGCCCCACCGCGGTCGATCGGCACATTGCCGGTTCCCGAGAAGAAGACCCTCTGCAGGAAGCCCTTGGGGCCCGTTCCGGTGAAGTACTCCGCCTTGGCCACGAAACGCACCATCCGCTTCATCCCGAGCGGCATGAACAGCCAGTCGGCGTAGGAGAGGTGGTTGCTGGCCATGATCGCCGGGCCCTTGCGCGGGATGTTCTCCGTGCCCTCATAGGACGGACGGAAAACCGCTCGAAGGAGGGGCCCGATCGCCACCCACTTCAAGAACGAGTAGAAGAGCTTCGTCGACACCCCATCGCCTTCCCTAATTGCCTTCGACCGATGAGCCTATAACGAGACAGGTACTTCGACTCCCGCACCCTGTCATGGGATCCGGCTAGGCTTGAGGAGTGAGTGACCGAGACGACCGGCCCGAGGACGCGACCGGGGCCCCAGACGACGCCTCCGTGCCCTCGGAGAGCCAGCCGTCGGACGACGAAGCATGGCGCGAGATCGTCGAGAACTACGGCGACCGCCCCGCCCTCGAGGAGGAGCCCGTCGCCCGCGATCTCTTCGAGAAGAAGATCGACATCGTCGAGACCGTCGACGAGCCGGACGCCTATGACGACATGTGGCGCGACGACGAGGAGGGCTACGTCCCGCCGCCTCCGCCGCCGCTCCCGAAGCCGACCCCGGCGCGCCTGCTCGCCTGGATCGGAGTGCTCGGCGCACCGGTCGCCGTGCTGGTCCTGATCGTGGTCACCCAGGTCACAGGCCGGCACTTCAACAGCTGGGTCATCGGTGGCCTGGTCGCGGCCTTCCTGGCCGGCTTCGTCTACCTGCTCGCGACCATGCCGTCCGAGCCCCGCGACCCCTGGGACGACGGCGCTCGCGTCTAGCTCTGGCTCTGGCTCGAGGTGAGGCGGCGAGCCAGGATGCTCGCCCCCACCACGCCCGCCTCCGCGCCGAAGGCGGTCGCGACGATCGGCGGCACCTCGCGGTGCAGGCGGCCGACGAGCGAGCCGTCCAGCGCCGTGCGCGCCGGTGCCAGCAGCAGGTCGCCCGCGGTGGAGACTCCCCCGCCGACCACCAACAGCTCGGGGTCGAAGGCGGCCACGAGGCCGGCCATCCCGACTCCCAGCCACGATCCCACCGACTCGTACGCAGCCAGCGCGAGCGCGTCGCCACGGGCCGCGGCGGCGGTGACCGCCGGGCCGGTGATCTTGAGCGGGTCGCCGGCGGCCAGCTCGTCGAGCGCCCCGCCGGCGTGCTCCTCGGTCTCCACGCGGGCGCGCACGAAGGCGACCAGCGCGTTGCCGGAGGAGTACTGCTCCCAGCAGCCGGTGAGACCGCACTCGCACGGGAGCCCGCCGGGCACGACCTGCATGTGTCCGAACTCCCCGGCCATGCCGTTGCGACCGCGCACGATCTTGCCGTCCAGGATCACGGCGCCGCCGATGCCGGTGCCGAGGGTGATGAGCAGGGCCGAGTCGACACCACGGGCCGCACCGAGCTCCAGCTCGGCCAGCGCAGCGCAGTTGGCGTCGTTGTCGAGCGCCACCCGGGTGCCCCATCGCGAGGAGAGCCGGCTCAGAGTCGGCTCGCCTCGCCAGGGCAGGTGGGGAGCGAACATGACCCGCTCCCCGGCCGCGTCCACGAACCCCGCGGCGGCCAGGCCGACGCCGGCGACGGGCCGGCCGGCGGCCACCTCGGTGACCGCCTCGGTCAGCGCGTCCTCCACCAGCTCGAGCTCGACCCGGCGTCCGGGCGTGCTGCGCTGGGCGGTGCGGAGCACCTCACCATCCGGTGAGACCTCTGCCGCGAGCACCTTGGTGCCGCCGATGTCGACACCGATGTGCAGGCTCACTGGTGCTGGCTCACTTGCGAGCCAGGTCCGCAGCGCCGATCAACCCTGCCTGGTTGCCGAGCGTCGCCTTGCGTACGTCGAGCATCGGCCGGTGTCCGCGGCCGGTCAGCTGAGCCTGGAAGGCGCGCCGAGCAGGCCCGAGCAGCAGGTCGTCGGCCTCGGCCACTCCCCCACCGATGGCCACCACGGCCGGGTCCAGCACGGCAGCGATCGAGGCGATCCCCTCGCCGAGCCAGATGCCGAGGTCGGTCAGCGCCTCGATCGCGAAGGCGTCCCCGTCTCGGGCCGCCTCGGTGATCAGCGGGCCCTTGATCTTGTCGAGGTCACCCTCGGCCCGGTCCAGGACCTCGCGGGCCAGTAGGGACCCACCGCGCGCGGCGGAGCGGACGTTGCGCACCAGGGCCGACCCCGAGGCGTACTGCTCCCAGCAGCCGCGGTTGCCGCAGCCGCACAGGTGGCCGTTGGGCACGACCCGCATGTGGCCGATCTCGGCGCCGACGCCGAAGGCGCCGCGGTAGAGCTCGCCCTCGAGCACCAGGCCGCCGCCGACGCCGGTGCCGACGGTCACCAGCATCATGTTGTCGACCTCGGCGCCCGCGCCGTACTCGAACTCGCCCCACGCAGCAGCGTTGGCGTCGTTCTCGATCACGACCGGCAGCTCGAGGACCTTCTCCAGGCGCTCCTTGAGCGGTACGTCGCGCCAGGCGATGTTGGGCGCGAACATGACCGTCGAGCGGCCCTTGTCGATGTAGCCCGCGGCACCGATGCCGACGCACTCGATCGGGTGGCGGGTCTTGAGCTCCAGGACCACCTCGACGATGGCGGCCTCGATGGCCTCCGGGCTCTTCGCCGGCGACTCGACGCGGTGGTCCTCGATGATGTTGCCGTCATGGTCGACGACGCCGCCGAGGATCTTGGTGCCACCGACGTCGACACCACAGGCGAGCTTCTTCGTCGTCGTCATGACTCAGCTCCAGCCGTCGAGATCGATCCGCTCGACCTTCTCGGAGCGCTGCGCCCAGTCCCGGGTCGCATCTTCCTCAGCCCGCACGCCATCACTGTGAGCATCCTCGCCTTCACTAGGGCCAGCACCCGGACTCGTGGCCGCCGCGTTGAGCACCGTGACTGCGGCCTGCATCAACGAAGCGGCAGCGCTGGCCAGGTGCACCTTGACCTCCGGGCTCGACTCCCGGAGGACATGTACGGTACGGCACAGCGGGCAGTAGGCACACTCCGGTGCCCCGGTATCGAGATGCTCTCCGACCGCCTCGGTGAAGTGGCCGATCCGGGAGTCCTTGGCCCACTCGCCGATGGCCTCCATCAGCCGGCCGAGCTCCTCGGCGGTCGACCCCAACGGCTCGTCCGCCCACTCGTGGCGCTGCTCGCTCACGATCACTCGCTCTCGGTGTTCGTCGTCTGACGAGAAAACGTTACTCGCAGCTCCCCGCCCTCGACCCGCGCCCCGCTGACGCGCATCCGGGCAAGCGCGGCGGGAAGGGTCAGCAGGCGCCGGTAGGCGCCCACGGTGATCGCCAGCTCGTCGCCGTTGCGGCCCAGCTGCACCTGGTCGCGCTCGACCCACTGAGCCAGCCCGGGCAGCGCCAGATGGACGACCGTGGCCTCGCCGGTGGTCTCGGTGCGGAACGGAGCCGCGGTCTCGGGAACGGCCAGCGGGTCGATGCTGCCGGACCAGGCGTACGCGGCTTCGGCCACCTCGCGGAGGTCGTCGACCCCGACCGGCTCGGTCGGCCGGTAGAACGAGCGCCAGACGGGCAGCCCCTCGAAGGAGGCGCCCACGTCGCCGAGCACGTCGTCCTGGGCCTTGACCCAGCCGGCGCGCCAGTCGTCGGAGCCGCCGGCCGGGAAGATCCGGTTGGCGACCACACCGTCGACGCGGTAGCCGTAGAGGGACAGCGTCGTCCAGGAGCGTCGTGCCTCGGCGAGCACGACCCGCTCGGGGGTCAGCACGATGCGTACGGACGCCTCGGGGCCCGAGAGCAGGGCTCGGACCTCGGCGAGCTCGTCGTGGAGCCGCACCAGGGCGTCGAAGACCGAGTCGCCGGGCATCGGCACACCGGCGGCCTTGGTCAGCACCGGCTTGAGCGCCTTCACCATCTTGCGCTGCACCGGGAGGATGCGCTCGAGATACCAGCCCAGGGCCTCGGGAAGGGCGAGCAGCCGCAGCGTCTCGGCGGTCGGGGCGCAGTCGACCACGATCGTGTCCCACTCCCCCGAGACCGCCATCCGGCGCAGCTCCAGGAGCGCGAAGACCTCCTCGGCCCCCGGGATGATGGTCAGCTCCTCGGCGGCGATCCGGTCCACCCCGATCGTGTCCAGGACGCTCAGCAGGTAGCCCTGCACCTCCGCCCACGACTCCTCGAAGCGGCGCTGGGCGTCGACGTGCTGGACGTAGAGGTGCTCGGTGACCTGGACCGGCTCCGAACCCAGCGCTTTGTCGAGCCCGAACGCATCGCCCAGGGAGTGGGCGGCATCGGTCGAGAGGACCAGGGTGCGCAGGCCGCGGGCCGCGGACATCGCCGCGGTGCCGGCCGAGACGGTCGACTTGCCGACGCCGCCCTTGCCGGTGAAGAGAAGGATTCTCACGAAGGCATGCCCTGCTTCTCGACTCTCTGCTTGAGGCCTCGCAGCGCGGTGTCGATCAGGACCTTCTCGCCCTTGCGCTTGAGCATGCCGATCAACGGGATGCTCAGGTCGAGCGCGAGCCGGTAGGTGACCTCGGTGCGACCGCCGAGGTCGCGCAGCACGTAGGCGCCGTCCATCGACCGCAGCAGGTTGCCCTTGACCAGCGACCAGGTCACCTGGCGGTCGTCGTCCCAGTCGTACGCCAGGGTGTATTCGTCCTTGATCGGCGCGACATCCAGCACGAACCGGACCTGCTCGGCCCGCCCGTCGACCCCGGTCTCGAGGACGCTGACCTCCTGCATGCCCTTGGCCCAGGCCGGATAGGACTTGAAGTCCGCGATCACCGCCATCACTGCCGAGGGCGCGGCCTCGATCACGATCGTCGAGGTGGTCTGATCGGCCATCGGTGGTGTCCTCACTCCCTGACTTGCTAGGTGCCATGGAGCGTACCGGATAGCATCCCGGTGAAATGGTCGGGCTGTGACGGGGGTAACCTCCGGTTCGTACCCACCTACCATCAGTATGCGGAGGCCCTAGTGCGCGAGTTCTCCACGCCCGCGACGTACGTTGTTCCCCCCACCGGCAGTCTGAGCGACGACGTCGTGCGTAACGCCGCCGAGGCACCCGATGCCGCCGTCCTCAGCCGGCCAGGCGCCGACGGCTCCTGGGACGACGTGACGTCGTCCGAGTTCCTCGCTGAGGTCTCGGCGGTCGCCAAGGGACTGATCGCGGCTGGTGTAGGCGCTGGGGACCGGGTCGCGCTGCTCTCGAAGACGCGCTACGAGTGGACGCTGATCGACTACGCGATCTGGTTCGCCGGCGCGACGACGGTGCCGATCTACGAGACCTCCTCCGCCGAGCAGATCGAATGGATCCTCCAGGACTCCGCCGCCGTGGCGATCGTCGCCGAGGACGCCGGCCACATGAGCCGGATCAGCGAGGTCCGCTCGGGCTGCGCCGCGCTCAACAGCGTGTGGTCGATCAACGACAACGCCGTCGACCTGCTGGTCAAGCTCGGCGCCGACATCACCGACGAGCAGCTCGAGGCCCGCCGCAGCGCGGTCACCCCCGACGACGCCGCGACGCTGATCTACACCTCCGGCACCACCGGGCGCCCGAAGGGCTGCGTGCTGACCCACGGCAACTTCATGTTCGAGCTCGGCGTCGTCGTCGACTCGCTCGACGGCCTGTTCAACATCGAGGGCCGCAGCACGCTGCTGTTCCTGCCGCTCGCGCACGTCTTCGCGCGAATCATCCAGATCGGCTGCATCACGTCCCGCACCCGTCTGGGCCACACCCCCGACATCAAGAACCTCGTCGCCGATCTCGGCACCTTCCAGCCGACCTTCGTGCTGGCCGTGCCGCGGGTCTTCGAGAAGGTCTACAACACCGCCTCGCAGAAGGCCGTCGCCGACGGCAAGGGCCGCATCTTCGACATGGCCACCGAGGTCGCCATCGAATACTCCCGGGCCACCGAGACCGGCAAGGCGCCGTTCCTGCTCGCCGCCAAGCACAAGCTGTTCTCCAAGCTCGTCTACGGCAAGCTGCTCGCCGCGCTCGGCGGCAACTGCTCCTACGCGATCTCCGGCGGGGCGCCGCTCGGCGACCGCCTGGGCCACTTCTACCGCGGCATCGGCGTCACCGTCCTGGAGGGCTACGGCCTCACCGAGACGACCGGCGCGCTCACCGTCAACCTGCCCGAGGCGTTCAAGATCGGCACCGTCGGCCGGCCGATCCCCGGCACCTCGGTGCGTGTCGCCGATGACGGCGAGCTGCTCTTCAAGGGCGGCCAGGTGCTGAAGGAGTACTGGCAGAACCCGGCCGCCACCTCGGACGCGAAGACCGAGGACGGCTGGTTCCACTCCGGCGACCTCGGCGAGGTCGACGACGAGGGCTTCGTCAAGATCACCGGCCGCAAGAAGGAGATCCTGGTCACCGCCGGCGGCAAGAACGTCGCCCCGGCCGTCCTCGAGGACCGCCTGCGCGCCCACGTGCTCGTCGACCAGTGCATCGTCGTCGGCGACGGTCAGCCGTTCATCGGCGCGATCGTCACCATCGACCCCGAGGCGCTGCCCACCTGGGCCGAGGCCAACGGCAAGTCCGGCAACATCGAGGACCTCGTCGAGGACGAGGACCTGCGTGCCGTCATCCAGGGCGCCGTCGACGACGCCAACAAGGCGGTCTCCAAGGCCGAGTCGATCCGCAAGTTCGTGATCATCCCCGAGTCCTGGACCGAGGAGGGTGGCCAGCTCACCCCCAGCCTCAAGCTGAAGCGCAACGTGGTCATGCGCGAGTTCAGTCACGAGGTCGAGGCGCTGTACAGCAAGTAAAGCTGTTCTCGTGGCGCCGAGTCGGCGCATCTGACCCCGTGTCTGGCGAAGCGAAGCGAGCCAGCGGGGTCGGATGCGCCGACTCGGCCGTTAATCGAGAACCCGATGAGCGATCGCGATCCGCTGCAAGGTCGTCGGGTGGGAGCCGAACCACCACTGCGACCAGGCCTGCGGTGACGGGTCGGAGAGCGAGCGGGCACCGAGGTCGTGCTGCAGCCGGGTGAACGACTCCAGGTCGCCGGTGGCACGGAGCGCCTCGACGTCGGCGCGGGCCTCGACGTGCCGGCTGAGGCCGTTCTGGATCGGCATCGCCAGCACGCTCGCGAGCGCGAAGACCGCCATCAGCATCGGGACCGCTTCGGGAGTGGCGTACTCGTCCCGGCGCCGGTAGGAGAGCAGCAGGCCGAGCAGACCGACGCCGGCGACCGCGCCGGCGGCACCGATGACCGTGCCGACCAGGACGTCGTCGTGCTTGGCGTGGGCGAGCTCGTGGGCAACGACGGAGAGGACCGCCCCGCGCGCGGCGGCGCCCCGCTGCGAGTCGACGAGGTTGTCGTAGAGGACGACGCGGCGGGTGGAGCCGAAACCGGTGACGTACGCATTGAGGGAGGTCGTACGCCGGGAGGCATCGACCACCAGGACGTCGTCGAGCTCGACGCCCTCACGCTCGGCGATAGCCATCACCTCGGTCCGGAACTGGCCGCGCGGCAGCGACTCGAAGTCGTTGAACAGCGGCTCGATGACGACCGGGTAGATGAACGAGCCGACCACCACCAGAGCAGCGACCAGGGCGGCGGCGACCGCCGGCCACCAACGCCGACCGAGGCGGATGCAGACGAAGAGGGCGAGCAGCGCCACGGAGGTGGTCACGATCGCGACGACCTGGTTCAGCAGCGAGTCGCCCAGCCAGGGCCCCCACGCCTGCCGGGAGAGCCCGTAGCGCATCTGCAGCCGGTGGATGGCCACCCCGAACGGCAGCGTCGCGATCCAGCCGAGGAGCGTGACCACGGCGACGGCGAGCACCACCCGGAGCAGCCATGGTCCGGGCAGCCGCGCCACCAGACGCCGGCCGAGCGAGGTGAACCCGAGCACACAGGCGACGATCAGCGAGACGAGGAGCGAGGCCCGGCTGATCCAGCGGGCGGTGCCGGAGTAGGCCAGCATCCGCTCGAGCTCCTCGGGCGTGAACACGTCTCGCTCGTCGGGCAGGTCGAGCGCGCCACCCGGGTAGGGATGCCATGGGATCAACGCCCAGGCGAGCACCACGAACGCCACCGTCCCGAGGACGAGAACCACCCACGACGTACGTCGCGTCGCACTCACTTCCGCCCCACTCATCGAGCCGAGTCTGACAGATGGGTCCGCCAGCGGGCGGTCAGCTCCTCTTCTCCGAAGCCGAAGCCGGCCTGCAGCGCCTTCTCCAAGCCGATGCCGCGCCCGGTGTCCTCGTAGAGGTCGACCAGGGCCTGCTCGCCGCCGACCTCGGCGAGCACCTCGCAGGCGAGCCAGGCGGCTTCGTACTCGGCGCCGAAGTGCTCCGAGCGGGTGTTGAACTCGGCCTTGCCCGGGAGGTGGTCGGGGGCGCCGTTCTCGCGGACCTGGGCGAGGATCTGGCCGGCGGTCTTGGACAGCGGCAGCTGGGTGTCGCGGAGCGCGACGTAGTCGGCGAAGCCCTCGACCAGCCACATCGGCCGGCGGGTGTTGGTCGCGGCGTCGGTGGCCGCGTGGGTGGCCTCGTGGGTGATGACGATCTGGGCGCCGGGGGCGTCGAGGTCGCCGATGACGCCCTGGTTGACCCACACGTGCAGCGGGGTCCCGGCCTTCGTGGACCCGTCGACGGTCGCGGTCACCGCCGCGACGGCGGCGTAGGTCCCCGGCTGCGCGCCGAGCGCGGAGTCGAGGCCGTTCGCGGGCACCTCGAGGACCAGGAGCGGGTTCTTCCAGGGGATCACCTTGCGGACCCCGGCGACGGCGGTGGTGGCCAGCTCGGCGTAGCGGTCGGCTACGTCGGCGGAGGCCTGGGCGACCACGAGGGTGGAGCCGGTGCGGCGCACCTCGACCGGGCCGCTGAGCCACAGCGGCAGCCGGGTGCCCTGGGCCGCCGAGAACCCGGTGATCGCGCCCTCGGCGTCGAAGCCGACCTTCAGCTCCTCGGTCAATGCCGGGTCGCCGGGGCTGCGCCAGGACATCTCGACGTCGGCCGTCCAGGAGCCGTCCGGCTCCACGTTGCCCGACTCGGCGACGTACCTCGCGGTGACGTCCCCGAGGCCGATGGCCCGGGCGTTGCGCACCGCCACCGAGGCCGCGTCCTCTCCCTCGGGCTCCGCCCCGTCGCGTACGCCGTCGACCAGGGCATCGAGCGAGGCCCGGGCACCCTCGGTGTCGGCGCGCACGACCGGCGCGCTGCTCGGGGTCGGGGCGACGTACTCGCCGCCGCCGGTGAGCCGCCAGCCGACGAACCCGGCGAGCAGCATCACCAGCACCAGCGCGGCCCCGATCAGGGCCGGGCGAGAAAGAAGAGAGCCGACCGTTCGCACCTGCGAACGATCGGCCTCTTCGGGGTGCTGGGTCAAACTCAACCCGGGCGGACGGCGCCCGTGTAGGGCATCTCGTCCATCGGGGAGACCTTCACACCGGTGCTCGGGTTGGACGCGTGCACGATCATGCCGTTGCCGATGTAGATGCCGACGTGGCTGATCGGGCTGTAGTAGAAGACCAGGTCACCGGGGGCGAGCTGGTCGCGGGAGACCTGGGGTCCGCTGCTGTACTGCGCCGAGGAGGAGTGCGGGAGCGAGACGCCGGCCTGGCCCCAGGCACCCATGGTGAGGCCGGAGCAGTCCCACGACTCGGTGCCGGTGGCGCCGTAGACGTAGGCGTCGCCGACCTGGGCGAGGGCGTAGTCGACGGCCACCTTGGCGCGACCCGAGGGCGGCGGCAGGTTGGAGGGGATGCTGGTGTCGGTGGACTGGAACTCCTCCAGCTCATCGGCCTCCAGCTCGTCGAGCTCGGCCTGGGCCGCCTCGTACTTCTTGTCGATCTCGCTCTTCTTCTGCTGCATGGTCGTCTTGATCTTGGCCATCTGGGACTTGGCGTCCTCGGTGGCCTCGCGACGAACCTGGAGGGCCTCCGCCTCGGTGTTGTACCGGGCGAGGAGGTCGGCCTGCAGCGCGTTGTAGGACGAGACGGTGGAGAGACCGGCGAGGAACTCCTGGGGGTCCTCGGAGGTGATCACCTGGCCGACGGCAGAGACGTCGGAGCCCTCGAACTGCCGCAGCACGGAGTCACGGAGCTCGGCGCGGATCTTGTCGAGCTCCTTGCTCTGACGCTTCTCGTCGGAGTTGAGGTCCTCGAGCTGGTCCTTGAGGTCCTGCAGCCGCAGCTTGGCGTTGCTGTAGTCCTCGTTGGCCGCCTCGGCCTGGGTGTAGAGCTTGTCGACCTTCTTGCGAACGTCGTCGATGTCAGGGTCTGCCTGGGCGGGGGTCGCTGCGGGAATGATCCCGGCGACTCCGATGGCGGCGATGCCGGCTGCTCCGGCAATGAGTCGCTTCCGGTCGCGTGTCACGAGCGGACGGTCTCCTTGTGTGTAGTCGTTGACGCCTACCGAGTGAGCTGACGGGTTCAGGCACGACCTGCCTTACCACCGCTCCTCGATCTGGTCTCCCAGATCGCCCTTGCGGCGGATACACCCCAGATGATCGGTGTGGTTCCCCGGCTCCTGGCCCGCCCCGAAGCGGGCCTGGACTAAGCGCGACACTCGCGTGGGCCGGTTGACCCACTTCCACGAGCGCCAAGTTCCTGCGCACACTAGCCGACGGCATCCCCCACCTGCCAACCACCCACGCCCAAAAGTTCGGCTACATCCCTTCCACCATGCGCAGCGGCGGGACCAGGCCTCCTTCGGCCAGCACGTCGAGCGCCCGGCGCTCGTCGTCCTCGATGGTCAGCTCCGGCGGTGGCCCCAGAAGCACGGTGACCACGCAGTCGTGGCACGCCAAACCGCGCACGAGGCAGGTGTCACAGTCGATTCTCGTCGTCATGTGAGTGACGGTCTCACCGAGCACCGACATTTTTGCTTTCGTCCGGTTGCGTCCGGCGTGTCATCACCATCGCAGCACGGTATTCGACGCGGCGATCGCGGACCGGGTCCCTACACTTGGCACATGGAGGTCTCCGCGTACGCGACGCTCCCCGACACGGTCCGGGGACGCATCGTCGCGCTCACGGCCGGGGTGCTTCCCGACGTGGTGCGCCTGCCGCCCGCGCTCAAGCGGATCGCCGACTTCGCGCCCGCCAGGCGGGCCAAGGCCGGCGGCGCGATGATCGCCTCGGTGCTCGAGAGCGACGACGAGGTCCGGGAGAAGGTCGGCAGCCAGCTGCGACCGGCGTACGTCTCCGAGGGCTCCGCCGACGACGTGGTCCTCCCCGAGGATCCGGCCGAGGCGGCCGCGGTCGTCTGGCTCGTCCGCCCCGACGGCTGGGAGGTCTCGCTCAAGGAGGCCCTGGACCGGCTGGAGGCCGCCGCGGTGCCGGTGGTCGACGCCGAGGTGGCACGGCTGCGCGCCAAGCTCGCCGCCGCCGAGGACGAGCTCCGCGAGGTGCGTGCCGACCGCAAGGCCCGCCTCGACGACCTCAAGGCCGACAACACCGCCCTGCGACGCAAGCTCGGCGAGGCCCGGGCTGCCGCACGTGAGGCCGGGACCGGGCTGGACGAGGCCCTGACCGAGGCCCGCA
This sequence comes from Nocardioides sp. NPDC000445, assembly GCF_040300245.1. Taxonomy (NCBI): domain Bacteria; kingdom Bacillati; phylum Actinomycetota; class Actinomycetes; order Propionibacteriales; family Nocardioidaceae; genus Nocardioides; species Nocardioides sp. NPDC000445. The sequence goes on from NZ_JBEPDH010000019.1 coordinate 87,791, forward strand.
CGGCGCTCGCCCGCGCCGAGGACGAGCTCGCCGCCCGCGACCGCCAGCTGCGGCAGCTCCGCAGCCAGATCGACAAGCTGGAGCGCGAGGCCGCGGCCGAGCGGCGTACGTCCAAGACGGACCGCGAGGACGCCTCGCTGCGCGCCCGGTTCCTGCTCGACACGCTGCTCGACGCGGCCGGGGGTCTGCGTCGCGAGCTGGCGCTGCCGCCGGTCACCGGCACCCCGGGCGAGCGGGTGGAGGCCGAGCTGGCCTCCGCCGACGCCGCCGCCGGTGCCGGGGTCACCAGCAGCGCCCACCTCGAGCAGTTCCTGGCGATGCCGCGGGTCCGGCTGATCGTCGACGGCTACAACGTCTCCAAGGCGCTGTGGCCCGACTCGGCGCTCGATGCCCAACGGCTGCGGCTGCTGCGGGCGATCGCGCCGATCGCCGCCCGCACCGGCGCCGAGACGACCGTCGTCTTCGACGCCCACTCCGCATCCGTACGTCCGACCGCGGTGCCTCCGCGCGGCGTCAAGGTCCTCTTCTCCCCCGAGGGCGTCATCGCCGACGACGTCATCCGCGACCTCGTCGACGCCGAGCCCGCCGGCCGCGTCATCCTGGTCGCCACCGACGATGCCGAGGTCGTCAAGGACGTACGCCGCGCCGGCGCCCGCACCGTCCCGCTCTCCTCGCTCTCGCCACTGCTCGGTTGATCCTGCAGGCTTCCTGCGCCACACCGGCCTGATTCGATAGGTTCTCCCGACGTTCGAATCATCGGGAGTGGGAGACCAGCGCGTGCGGCACACCCTCAGCGCGATCGCCAGGATGATCCTGTGCGCCGCGGGATTCGTGATGTCCATCTACGGCAGCGTCCAGCTCAATGCCCTCAAGTCGCCGGGATTCCGCGAGCTGCTGCACGAGTCGAGCTTCTGGGTCGCGGCCGTCGGCGGCCTGATGACCGCGATCGCGTTCGAGGCGATGCGACGAGCGCAGGTCCCTGCGGCTCCCGCTCCGCAGCCCACCGAGCCCGTCACTCCCGTCACGCCCGTCACACCCGTGACCCCCGATGAGCCCGCGAAGGACGAGCGGGACGAGCGACCCGCCGATCAGGCCGACAAGCTGAGCCTCGTCGAGGTCGTCGGTCTCGCCGCGGGCGGCGTGATCGGATCGGGCTGGCTCCTGGCCGTTCCCACCCTTCACGAGAGCCTCGGCGAGGCCGCGCTCCTCGGCTGGGCCGCCGGCGGCCTGCTCATGCTCACCATCGCGGTCGTGATGGTCGAGTTCGGGCTCATCTCCCAGCGCACCGGCGGACTGCTGTTCCATCCGCACGACGCCTTCGGGCCGCTGGTGGTGATCATCCTCGCGGCGTCGCTGTGGATCTCGTACGCCATCAACCCGGCCGCCCAGGCGGCCGCGGCCGTCAACGGGCTGGCCGAGATCGTCCCCGCCCTGGCCGGCGACGGCGGGCTCACCGGGATCGGGTCGACCCTGGCGGTGCTGGTGACCGCCGCGATCATCGCCTTCGTCCTGCTGCCCCGACGTCTCGTCCTGCGTACCAACGCGGCCCTGACGCTGCTCAAGATCGCCATCCCGGTGATCTTCGTGGTGTTCCTGGCGCTCGCGGCACCGGGCCGGCCCACGGCTCCGGGCACCGCGGCCGGGCCCACCACGACCGGCGTGCTCAGCGCGCTGATCACCAGCGGGGTGATCTACGCCTACATCGGCTTCCAGGCTCCCCTGGACGTGACCGGCGAGGTCCGTGGCGGCCGTCGCGAGGTGGCCAGGCGGGTGCGCTGGGCGGTCTACGGCACGGTCGTCGGCTCGTTCCTGCTCTACTCCTCCCTCCAGCTGGTCTACGCCGAGCACATGGCCGGCTCCGGGGCCGAGCACGGCACCTCCTACGCTCGCCTGACCGACGCGGCCACGCTGGCCGGGGCGCCGCTCGACTGGCTGGTCGTGCTGATCCGGATCGCCGCGATCCTGGCCCCGATCGGCTCAGGCATCGTGTTCACCTACGCCCTCAGTCGCGAGGTCTACGCACTGAGCGCGGAGAGGTACGTCCCCAGCGGCCTGCACGAGCCGCGGGCATCACGGCTCCCCGGCCGCACCAGCGACTCCTTCTGGCTGATCCTGCTCGTCAACCTGGTGCTCGCGCTGGTCGTCCTGGTAGCGGTGGGCGGCGACTGGCAGACCCTGGCCGTGCTCAACACCATCCCGATCCTGATCCTGTACGCGGTCACCTGCGTCGTCCTGGCCGTGCGCTCCGACCTGCTCGGGACGGGTGCCCAGCGGCTGCTCCCGTTCGCGGCGTACGCGGCCTTCGTCGTCATCGCGCTGGTCGTCAACGAGTCCGCGTGGGACCGGGTGTGGAAGGGCGTGGCGGTGATCGGCTGGGGATCGCTCGTCCTGCTCGTGCTCCCCTGGCTCCATCATCTCCGGGTCCCCGGCCTGGGCTGGTACGACGCGAAGAACCACGGCGCGCGCCTGGTCTCTCGCGACCCGGCGAACCGTCCGTTCGTCGTGCTCGCGCTCTACCTGGTCGCGCTGACGCTGCTGAGCGCCGTGCGCCACCGGATCGACGACGACTCCGTGTGGAGCGTGTGGAGCCTGCGCGCGCTGGTGATGATCGTCGCCTCGGGCGCGTTCGTCCTCCTCGTCGGTGCCGGGCGGCGCTACCTCAGGCAGACCCGGCTCACGACGACCCGGACCTGACCCACTCGGCCTCCTCCTCCTGGCCGGCCGCGACCAGGGTCTCCACGACGGCATCGACCCGGGCCCGGTCCTGCCACCGCCCCACCGAGCGGCGCAGGACCCCGGCGCGACTCGCCTCCGGGTAGCGGTGCAGGCGCAGCCGGGTGGTGATGCCGACGATGTCGGCGGGGGTGACGCTCTGCGCCTGGTCGAGATAGCGGATCAGCAGCCGGTCGGCCGTGCCGGCGAGCTCCTTGCGCCGGAGCTGGTGGGCGGTCTCCGCGATCGTCGGCCCGGCGCCACGGCGGTTGATCGCCTCGTCGGCGAGATGGTGCCAGGACGTACGCACCGCGTCGGTGAAGCCGGCCTCCTCGAGGGCGACGAGGCACTCGGCGTACCAGGCGACGTACGTCTCCTCGGTCGGCGCCGGGTAGACGAGCAGATCCTCGGCCAGCCTCCAGCCGACGTCGGCGGCGACGGCCGAGCGGCCCCGCCTCCCGACCCGGGAGGGCACGTGGCCGAGCAGACCCACGATCTCCTCGGCCGGGCGGAGCCTGACCAGCGTCGCGGCCTGCCGGCGAAGGTCCTCCCCCAGCGTCCTGCCGTGCCCGTCGGCCAGATACCCGGCGACACCCTCCACGACCGCGGATCCCATCGGCGCGCGGTCCGCGCCCTCCGGGGTGAGCACCCAGTGGAGAAGTTTCCGGGTGGTGTCGGCGGACGGCTGCGCCCACGACCACCGGTCGAGGAAGTCGCCGAGCCGCTCGATGTGGCCGCTGTGGGCGATCGCACGGACGAGCATCGCCGCCTGGGCCTCGTCGCCCTCCTCCATGAGGGTCTCGCAGATGCGTTTGAGGTTCATCGGCGTCGCGTCACCGGCCATGGCCGCCAGGAGGCTGTCGCGGCCGGGTCCCCGGCTTCCCCGCAGCAGCAGCACCACGTGCTCGCGCGCCTCCTCGGCGTTCTCGCTGCCGTCGAGGCGCAGCTTGAACCAGTCCTCGAGCACGCGTCCGCCCGGGCACAGCTCCCAGAACGCCGCGACGAGATCCTGCTGCTGGGCTGGACCCGGCGCCCGGCCGAGGTCACCGATCGCGCCGAGGGTTCGCCAGAGCAGGTCCAGGGCGATCTCACGCAGCCTCGGGCTGGCGTACAGCGCGACGTAGAGCAGGGCCTTGTCGAGGTTCGAGCGACCGCTGGCAGGGGCCGCGAACTGCTTCACCGTGTCGTTGACCAGGTCCGGCGCCCCGAGCAGGTGCAGAGCCCGGAGGAACCGGGCGATGTCGGGGACGGTCCGCTGACGGAGCACGTCGTGGATCACGGCGTGGGCGATGGAGGCGTCGTGCTCGTTCTCGATCGCGAGCCGGGCCGCGTCCTCGGGCGGGCGGTGCAGCGCGGCGGCCGCGATCAGGATCACGGGGTCCGCGGCGGACTCCAGCGAGGTCGCCAGGGCGGCCAGATCACCGTCCGCGAGCCGGCCGTAGGCGTGCAGCGCCTGGACCGCGATCGCCGGATGGCCCTGCGTACGCAGCTCCGCGAGCCAGGCCACGAACCGGTCGACGCCTTGGGCGGAGACCCTGGCGAAGGCGTTGTCGATCAGCTTCTGGGTGTTGAGGACCTCGTCGGCCTGGGCGCCGTCGAGGACGGTGACGTACTCGACCAGGCCGGCAAGATCGCCGGTCAGCGTGTCGAGCACACGTTCGTTGAACCGCAGCGCCGCGGTCTGTCCGTCCTCGCTCAGCAGCGTCCGTGCCTGCTCGCCGGCCTCGGCCGGCTCGACCTGCAACGAGCCCGAGCGAGCGAACCAGCGCGCCCAGGGACGGTCCTCATTACCGGACGCCGCCCCCTCGATGCCGCTGTTTCTCCCTGCGATCGCCCACACCTCCCCTGTCAGGTGCGCCACACCCTAGTGGCGAAGGACTGTCGGTGGCACTCGCTAATGTGTTCGCATGGGCAGTAGTAGCGCGGTGCGGGAGGCGCGCAAGGAGATGCGTGCTCGGGCCGTCGCCCGCCGCCAGCGTGAGCAGGCCACCGGAGGCTGGGAGGCTCAGCGGGGCTTCGACGAGCTCGGCAGGCCGCTGCGCGACCTGACCTTCTGCGTGGTCGACCTGGAGACCACCGGCAACAGCCCCGACAACGGCGGCATGATCACCGAGATCGGCGCGGTGAAGGTGCGCGGCGGCGAGGTGCTCGGCGAGTTCCAGACCCTCGTCAACCCCCACACCGGCATCCCGCCGTCGATCGCCGTGCTGACCGGGATCACCAACTCCATGGTCGCCTCCTCCCCCACCATCGAGTCGGTGCTCCCGGCGTTCCTCGAGTTCGCGGAGGGCTGTGTGCTGGTCGCCCACAACGCCCCCTTCGACGTGGGCTTCCTCAAGCACTTCGCCGCGAAGCAGGAGCGCCCCTGGCCGCGCTTCGAGGTGCTCGACACGGTGAAGATCGCCCGCCGGGTGGTCACCCGCGACGAGGCGCCCAACCACAAGCTCGGCTCGCTGGCCCGGGTCTTCGGCTCCCCCACGACCCCCAACCACCGCGCCCTCTCCGACGCCCGCGCGACGGTCGACGTCCTCCACGGCATGATGGAGCGCCTCGGCAACATCGGCGTGCAGACCCTCGAGGACCTGGCCGTCTTCTCGGCCAAGGTCACCACCGCCCAGCGCAAGAAGCGCCATCTGGCCGAGGACCTGCCGCACGCCCCCGGCGTCTACCTGTTCAAGGACGACAGGGGCCGGGTGCTCTACATCGGCACCTCCAAGGACCTCCGCACTCGCGTACGCACCTACTTCACGGCCTCCGAGACCCGCTCCCGGATGGGCGAGATGGTCGGGCTGGCCGCGACCGTGCAGGGCATCGAGTGCGCGACGGCGCTGGAGGCGGGCGTGCGCGAGCTGCGGCTCATCGCCGAGCACAAGCCGCCCTACAACCGCCGCTCGCGACGCCCGGAGAAGATGCACTTCGTCAAGCTCACCCAGGAGCCATGGCCCCGACTGTCGCTGGTCAAGCAGGTGCTCGACGACGACGCCGACTATCTCGGCCCGTTCGGCTCCAAGAAGGTCGCCGAGAAGGCGCTCCAGGCGCTCCACGACACGTTCCCCATCCGGCAGTGCGCCGACCGGCTCCCGCTGCTGCCGCGCAGGACCCCGTGCGTCCTCGCCGAGCTCCACCGCTGCCTGAGCCCGTGCGACCAGAGCGTCCCGTCCGAGACCTACGCGGCCCTGGTGTCCCGGGTCCGCGAGTCGCTGCTCCACCGGCCCGACGAGGTGGTCGAGACGGTCACCGAGCGGCTCACCGGCCTGGCCGAGCAGGAGCGGTTCGAGGAGGCGGCCGTCCACCGCGACCGGCTGACCTCCTACCTGCGCGCCGCCGCGCGCACCCAACGACTCACCGGCCTGACCCGGCTGCCCGACCTCACCGCGATCCGGCGTGAGGACGACGGCCGCTGGGCGGTCCACGTCGTCCGCCACGGGCGCCTCGCCGGGGCCGGGGTGATCCCGCGTCAGGCCAACGCCCACGCCTACGTCGCAGACCTCCAGCTCAGCGCCGAGACGGTCCTGCCCGCCCCCGGCCCGGTGCCCGCCGCGAGCGCCGAGGAGACCGAGCTGGTGCTGCGCTGGCTGGAGTCCCCAGGCGTACGCCTCGCCCACATCGAGGGCGAGTGGACCTGTCCGATCGGCGGTGCGGGCCGGCGGGCAGCGGCGCTCTAGGAGGATCGGCTAACGTGACCTGCGTGATCACAGCGATCGTCTTCATCAATGCCGAGGTCTCCCAGATCCCCGAGGTGGCCGAGGCCGTCGCCGCCATCGACGGCGTCAGCGAGGTCTACTCCGTCACCGGCCAGATCGACCTGATCGCCCTGGTCCGCGTCCGTGCCCACGAGGACGTGGCCAACGTCGTCGCCGACAAGGTCAACAAGGTCCCCGGCGTACTCGAGACCGAGACCCACATCGCCTTCCGCACCTACTCCCAGGTCGACCTCGAAGCCGCGTTCTCCATCGGTCTGGACTAACGGGCGCAGCCCGTCTGGTGTAGCCGAGTCGGCGCATCTGCACGCTTGGAGCGAAGCGAAGCGAGCGATGCGTGCGGATGCGCCGACTCGGCGCGTAATCCCCTACAGCACGACGAGAACCCTCAACGCGCGGTAGCCGCAACCCACCGGTCGAGCACACCCTGAGCAGCCCCGGAGTCGATCGCGTCGGCAGCGCGGGCGATGCCCCCGGCGAGCCGCTCGTCGACGCTTCCGGACCCGGCGTCGTGGACGGCGAGAGCAGCACCGGCGTTGAGCACGACGGCGTCGCGTACGGCGCCCTTCTCCCCGGCGAGCAGACGGCGGACGACGGCGGCGTTGTAGGCGGCGTCGTCACCGCGCAGGTCCTCGGCGCTGGCGCGGCCGATGCCATGGTCGAGCGGCTCGACGGTCGCCTCGGTCACGACCCCCTGCGAGACCATCCACACGTGCGAGGTCGTGGTGGTGGTGAGCTCGTCGAGGCCGTCGTCGCCGCGGAAGACCCAGGCGTCGACGCCACGGCGGGCGAAGACGCCGGCCATGACCGGCGCGGCGGAGGCGTCGGCACAGCCGATCGCGGAGGACGCGGGGCGGGCCGGGTTGGTGAGCGGGCCCAGCAGGTTGAAGACGGTGGCGATGCCGATCTCGCGCCGCGCGGCGGCAGCGTGGCGCATCGCGGGGTGGAAGGCCGCGGCGAACAGGAAGGTGATCCCGGCCTCCTCGGCCACCTCGCCGACCCGGGAGACATCGAGGTCGAGCCGGATGCCGAGGGCCTCGAGCACGTCCGCCGATCCCGACTTGGAGGAGGCGGACCGGTTGCCGTGCTTGACGATCTTGGCCCCGGCACCGGCCGCGACGATCGCTGACATCGTGGAGATGTTGACCGAGAAGGACCGGTCGCCACCGGTGCCGACGATGTCGAGCACGCGCCCGGGCACGAAGATCGGGTTGGCCTTGGCCAACATCCCGTCGGCGACCCCTGCGAGCTCGTCGACGGTCTCACCCTTGGCACGCAGGGCCACCGCGAAGGCGGCGATCTGCGAGGGCGTCGCCTCTCCCGAGAGGATCTCCCCCATCGCCCACGCCGCCTGGTGCGCGGACAGGGACTGTCCCGCGACCAGCGTGGTGAGGACCTCGGGCCAGGAGTTGGGCGCGGACGTCATGCGCCAACGTTAACGGGCCGCAGCAGTCCCACGACCGTCCGGGCCAGCTCGAACGGGTCGAGCGGGTGCGGCACGGTGGCTTCCGCACGCGACCAGGTGCCGAGCCACGCGTCCTGAGGACGACCGATGAGGACCACGATCGGCGGAGCGTCCTTCACCTCGTCCTTGACCGCCTTCGCGATGCCCAGTCCGCCGGCCGGAGCGGTCTCACCGTCGAGCACGGCCAGGGCCAGGCCACCGGCGTCGAACTGTGCACGCACGGCCGGCTCGGTGGCCACCTCGACGTACTCCACCTCCGGCAGAGACGGGTGCGGGCGGCGCCCCAGAGCGAGGATCACCTGCTTGCGTACGTCGACGTCGTCGCTGTAGACGAGGATCTTCAGTGATTTCGAGGTGGTGTCGGTCACACCCTGATGCTAGCGCCAACACCATGCCCTGCGGCCACATGTCACACACCGAACCTGAGCGGTGTCCAAGGGTGTAGCAGCACCCTGAAACACGACACACAGGGTCCCAAGAAGACTCTGGAAAGGGGGCAGGACATAATGGCGGGCGTGGCGACAGTATCGACTCTTCCAACAGCCCGCCTGCACGGGCATCACGACCGTCCGAGCATGGTCAGCGTGGGGACGATCATCTGGCTCGCAAGCGAGCTGATGTTCTTCGCGGCGCTGTTCGCGGCCTACTTCACGATCCGCGCGGTCAGCCCCGAGGTGTGGGAAGCCAACACCTCCGGGCTCAACATCCCGTTCGCGGCGGTCAACACGACCATCCTCGTGCTGTCGTCGTTCACCTGCCAGTTCGGCGTCTTCGCCGCCGAGCGCGGCCAGGTCGGACGTAAGGGCTCTCTGCTCGCGATCCGCCTGTGGGGCCTGCGTGAGTGGTTCATCCTCACCTACCTCATGGGCGCGGTCTTCATCGCCGGTCAGGCGACCGAGTACGCAGCCCTGGTGCAGGAGGGCATCGCCCTCAACCGCGGCATCACCGGTCCCGACGACCCCTACGGCTCGGTCTTCTACCTGACGACGGGCTTCCACGGGCTCCACGTCACCGGCGGCCTGATCGCCTTCCTGTTCGTGCTCGGCCGGACGTACGTCGCCAAGCGCTTCACCCACGAGCAGGCCGTCTCCGCGATCGTCGTGTCCTACTACTGGCACTTCGTCGACGTGGTGTGGATCGGCCTGTTCGCGACCATCTACCTCCTCAAGTGACCAAGGACTGAATGTGCGTCTACTGAACCGCTCCGTCGGTCGACTGTCGCGGCACCGTCGCCGCCCGTTGGCCGGTGCCGCCGTGCTCCTGGTCGCCCTGTTGAGCACCGGCGGCGCGTACGCCGCGCTCGCCCCGGCCTCCCAGGCCGAGCAGGAGAAGGACAACGCTGCTCTCGTCGCCGAGGGCAAAGAGCTCTTCATGATCAACTGCTCCACCTGCCACGGCTCCAACGGTGAGGGCATCACCACCCAGAACGGGAAGCTCTACGGCCCCTCCCTGATCGGCGTGGGTGCCGCCTCCGTCGACTTCCAGGTCGGCACCGGCCGGATGCCGATGGCCCAGCCCGGCGCCCAGGTCGAGGTCAAGGACCCCAGCTTCAACCAGGACGAGATCGACGCCTTGGCCGCGTACGTCGCCAGCCTCGGCCCCGGCCCGGCCGTCCCTGAGCCGGAGCAGTACGACCCGGACACCTTCGCCTCCGAGGAGGAGCGTGAGGCGGCGGTCGCCCTCGGTGGCCAGATCTTCCTGACCAACTGCACCGCCTGCCACAACTTCACCGGCGCCGGCGGCGCGATGCCGCGCGGCGGCGAGGCTCCGAGCATCCTCAACACCGACCCGAAGCACATCTACCAGGCGATGCTGACCGGTCCGCAGTCCATGGACACCTTCTCCGACGGCAACATCAGCCCGGAGGAGAAGAAGGCTGTCATCGCCTACGTCGAGTCGATGAAGGAACAGCCCGACTACGGCGGCTTCAACAACGGTTCGCTCGGTCCGGTGACCGAGGGCATCGTCGCGTGGGTCGTCGGGCTCGGCGTCCTGGTGGCGTTCGCCGTCTGGATCGCCGCGCACACCACGCGCACCAACCAGACCAAGAAGGGATCTGCCAAGTGAGCAGCGACCTCAGCGAGATCGAGAAGCACGACGACTCGCACCCCGAGCTCAACGCGCACACCGACGCGTTGCTGCCCGACCCGGGCATGCACGAGCATCACTGGCGTCCCACCGACGTCGACCCCAAGGCGGAGAAGCGTGCCGAGCGCCAGGTGAGCGCCTTCTTCGGTCTCTCCGCGATCTGCTCGGTGCTGTTCGTCGTCGCGTACTTCACCATCGAGCCCGGCTACGACGGTGACGTCTGGGCCGGCTTCGGCGCCTCCAACCTGGCGCTGGGATCGAGCCTCGGCTTCGCCCTCCTCTTCCTCGGCATCGGCGTCATCCAGTGGGCCCGCAAGCTCGTCGTCGACATCGAGCACACCGAGGACCGTCACCCGGCCGCCTCCTCCCCCGCCACCCGCGAGGCCGCCGTCGCCGAGCTCAAGGCCGCGCTCCACGAGTCCGGCATGGCTCGCCGCCCGTTCATCCGCAACGCGATGATCGGCTCGGCCGCCCTGCTCGGCCTGCCCGCGGTCGTCATCCTCAGGGACCTGGGCCAGACCAACGCCCAGATCACCGAGGAGCAGCCCTACCCGGGCGCCGGCCTCGAGCACACCGTCTGGGATGCCGGCGTGCGGGTCGTACGCGACGTGGTCGGCACCCCGATCCGCCCGGGCGACCTGGAGATCGGTGACCTGGTCAACGCCGAGCCGGCGACGATCTTCGACGGCAGCCTGCACGGGGCGCCGCTGCAGATCGCCAAGTCGAAGGCGGCCACCATCCTGCTGCGGATGGACCCCAACGACATCGACAACGACGTGACCCGCAACTGGTCGGTCAACGGCATCGTGGCCTACTCCAAGATCTGCACCCACGTCGGTTGCCCGATCTCGCTGAACGAGCGCACCACGCACCACCTGCTGTGCCCGTGCCACCAGTCGACCTTCGACCTCGCCGACCACGGCAAGGTCATCTTCGGCCCGGCCGGACGCCACCTCCCGCAGCTGCCCCTGGGCGTCGACGCGGACGGCTTCCTGGTTGCCCTCTCGGACTACCCTGAGCCTGTGGGCGTCAGCTACTGGGAGCGCAACACCTACGACATCGACGAGATCTTCGACGACTGGTCCAAGGACCACGCCGCCGATGCTGAGCAGTACGGCTACAAGGAGGGCGGCCAGTGAGCACCGACACGTCCAAGGTTGCCGCCAGCAACGGCACCGAAGCCGCTGCCCCGGCGGGCAAGCCGACCAAGGCAGGCGCGGCCGCGAACTGGGCCGACGAGCGCCTCGGCATCGGCGGGCTGAGCAAGTTCCTCTCCCGCAAGATCTTCCCCGACCACTGGTCGTTCATGCTGGGTGAGATCGCGCTGTGGAGCTTCGTGGTCCTGCTGGTCACCGGCACCTTCCTGACCCTGTGGTTCAAGCCCTCGATGGCCGAGATCACCTACCAGGGCTCCTACGCGCCGCTGCGCGGCATCGACATGTCCGAGGCGATGGCCTCGACGCTGGACATCTCCTTCGACGTACGCGGCGGCCTGCTGCTGCGCCAGGTCCACCACTGGGCGGCGATGCTGTTCATCGCCTCGATGATGATCCACATGATGCGCGTGTTCTTCACCGGCGCGCACCGCAAGCCGCGTGAGATCAACTGGGTCATCGGCGCCACGCTGCTGCTCCTCGGCACGCTCGAGGGCTTCACCGGCTACTCCCTCCCCGACGACCTGCTCTCCGGCACCGGCATCCGGGCCGCGGACGGGTTCATGATGGCGATCCCCATCGTGGGGACGTACATCTCGTTCTTCCTGTTCGGAGGCGAGTTCCCGGGCGACGACATCATTCCACGCCTGTTCACGATCCACGTGCTGCTGATCCCAGCGCTGCTGCTGGCGCTGATCGGTGCCCACCTGATCCTGCTGATCTACCACAAGCACACCCAGTGGCCTGGCCCCGGACGCACCGAGAAGAACGTCGTCGGCTACCCGATGGTGCCGAACTACATCTCCAAGATGACCGGCTTCTTCTTCATCACCTTCGGTGTGACCGCCCTGCTCGGCGCCTTCTTCTCGCTCAACCCGGTGTGGAAGTTCGGTCCCTACGACCCGACCAAGGTCACCGCCGGCTCGCAGCCTGACTGGTACATGGGCTGGCCCGACGGCGCGCTGCGCATCATGCCGGGCTGGGAGTCGCACTTCTGGGGCTCGACCTGGTCGTGGAACATCTTCTTCCCGGTCATCGTGCTGCCGATGGCGGCCTGGATGGTCGTGCTGATGCTCCCGTTCATCGAGGCCTGGATCACCGGCGACAAGCGCGAGCACCACCTGCTCCAGCGCCCGCGCAACGCTCCGACCCGCACCGCCACGTTCGTCGCGCTGATGACGTTCTACGCGGGCTTCTGGGCCGCCGGCGGCAACGACATCATCGCGATCAAGTTCGACCTCTCGATCAACCAGATCACCTACTTCCTGCGGGCGTTCGTGTTCCTGGGTCCGATCGCGGCGTTCATCATCACGCGTCGTTGGTGCATCTCGCTGCAGCGTCACGACAACGAGAAGCTGCTGCACGGCTACGAGACCGGCACGGTCATCCGTACGCCGGAGGGCGCCTACCACGAGAAGCACCTCCCGCTTCCCGAGGACGAGGCCTTCGCCATGACCGTCCGCGACCGCGGCCGGGCCGGCGAGGAGCCGGAGCTGAAGAAGAACGGCAAGCTGTCGCTCCGCGCGAAGCTCCGGGCCTTCTACTACGACCACGACGTGGACAAGCCGACCCCCGAGGAGCTCAGCGAGGCGCACCACCACGCCGAGCACGTGGCCCACGAGCTGGCCGCCCACGAGGGTCACCAGGTCGACGGTCACGACTTCGACGATCACCGTCACTCGGCGATCGAGGAGCCCCTCAGCCGCTGAGTTGAAGTCGTACGCCACGTGGCGCCGTTCCCTCCGGGGGACGGCGCTACGTGCGTTTCTGGGCGCTCCAGCGGCCGAAACCCGGTTGCCCGCGACCGGACGCGGATCCTAGGGTCCAGCACATGACCGGCCTCCAGGCTCGACTCCGAGCCGACCTCCTCACCGCCCGCAAGGCGCGCGACAAAACGGCGACAGCCGTGCTCCGCTCCACGCTCGCTGCCATCGCCAACTCGGAGGCGCTGCCGGTGGCGGAGACTGCCCTCTCGGTCGACGGACCGATCGCCGGCGCCGCCGTCGGTGTAGGCGCCACCGAGGCCGCGCGGAGGGATCTGAGCGACGAGGAGATCCGCGGCATCATCACCGGCGAGCAGACCGAGCGGCTGAGCGCCGCGACGGACCTGGAGTCCCACGGCGCGGGCGAGAAGGCGGAGCAGCTCCGCGCCGAGGCAGACCTTCTCGCGGCGTACCTCTGAACCATGCCGAGTCGGCGCGTTCTAACGCGCCGACTCGGCCTTGTTGGGGTGGTCAGCCCTGCGGGTCGAGCTCGCCGCCGACGACCTCGAGCACCCGGGCGCGTACGTTGGCTGCAGCCTCGGGGTCACGGGCTGCCACGGCGGCGACGAGTGCGTTGCCGAGGATGAGCTGCGGGATCCGGATGATCGAGTCGAGCTCCTGGCGGAACCCGGCGCGACCGCCCTGCGGGGTGACCAGCTCGACCTCGGCGAGCTTAGTCAGCTGGGTGCCGGTGAAGGAGGTCAGCGCGATGACGGCCGCTCCCCCGGCGACGGCCGCCTGGGCGACCTGGATGGTGGGCGCGGTGGCGCCGGTGCCGCTGACGACGACGCAGACGTCGCCCGGCTGGAGCAGACGGGCCCGGATGAGCTGGTCGAGATGGTCGCTGGGCGCGACGGTGCTGAGTCCCTGGGAGCCCAGTCGCATCGCGATGTCCTGGGCGACCGGCGAGGAGACGCCCGTGCCGGCGACCAGGATCGAACGGGCCTCGGCGAGCAGGTCCACGGCCCGGGTGACCTGCTCCTCGGAGAGGAGCCCGACCATGTCGGAGGCGGAGTCGGCGATGTCGGCGAAGAAGGAGCGCACCACCGTCAGCGGGCTGCCTCCCTCGGTCGTCTCGGTCTTGGCCGTGCCCAGGTCGCGCGCCAGCAGCACCTTGAGGTGCGGGAAACCGCGGAACCCGAGTCTCTGCGCGGCTCTGACCACGGTCGCGGTCGAGACGGAGGCCTCGGCGGCGATCTCGGCGGTGGTCGCCTCGATGGCCCACTCCGAACGGGTCAGCACGACCTCGGCGACCGCACGCTCGGAAGGGTTGAGCCGCGGCATCGCGGCCCTGATGGCTGGAAGAACCGGCGCACTCGTCATGCCGCCACCACAGTGGCTTCGGCGCCGTGCAGGATCCGGTGACGCAGCGCTGCTGACAGCTGGTCCACCAGGATCGTCACGATGATGATCACAGCTAGCATGATTCCACCCCACTCCCACTCACGGCCCCGAAGGACACGGTTTAGTAACGCACCAATTCCACCGGCGCTCACCACGCCGAGGATCGCGCTTGCCCTGATGTTCACCTCGAAGCGGTAGAGCCAGAACGCCACCGTCTCCGGCATCATCTGCGGGATGACGGCCGTGCGGATCCGCTGCCACCACGTCGCACCGGCCGCCGTGACGGCCTCGACGGGACGCGGGTCGACCGCCTCGATGTTCTCCAGCGTCAGCTTGCCGAGCGAGCCGATCGAGTGGATGCCGATCGCCATCGCGCCGGCCATCGGGTTGAGCCCGAAGAGCGGCAGCATCACGATCACCGCGAGCAGGATCTCCGGCACCGCGCGGATGGCGTTGAAGAAGAGCCGCACCGGGAGGCGTACGACCAGCGGCGCGGTGGTGGAGGCGGCCAGGAACGCCAGCGGGAACGAGAACAGCGCGCCCACGCAGGTGCCGATCCAGGCGAGCGCCACCGACTCCCCCATCAGCTTCAGCGCCTGCAGCCACCAGTCCCCGTAGGTGAGCTCCGGGTCCGCCTGGCCCTCGGGATGCGCCCCCGGCCAGGTGAGCACGCCGTCGAGCATCTGCCCGGCGTACTGCATGATCTCCCCGGGGAACTGCGGCAGCCGCTCCCACTTGGCATCGTCCAGCGACCATCCGGCCACCAGCACGATGCCGATCAGCACCAGACCGGCCGCGGTGTAGGGCCACTTCGGCGGCGGCTTCGGCCGCGTCGTCGCTGTCGCCGAGGTCATACCAGCCTCCGGCGCAGGAACTGGGAGAGCAGGTCGATCCCGACGACGACCGCGAAGATGACGATCACGACCGCCGCGAGCTGCGGGTAGTCGCCTCGGGTGAAGTAGAGGATGATCAGCTGCCCGATCCCGCCGGCCCCGACCGCGCCCAGCACCACGGAGGCGCGGATGTTGAGCTCGAAGACATAGAGAACGTACGAGGCGTAGTTGGGCAGCACGGCGGGCACGATCGCGACGCGGGCGCGCTGCCAGCGGGTCGCCCCGGCGGCGTCGAGCGCCTCCAGGGGGCCGGGATCGACGGCGTCGATGCTCTCCGAGGTCAGCTTGGCGACGATGCCGATGTTGAAGATGGTCAGCGCCAGGATCCCCGGGAGCGGACCGGTGACGACGGCGACGAAGACCAGCGCGTAGGCCATGTCGGGCAGCGACCGGATCACCGACATCACCGGCTTCGTGACCCGGTAGACCGCGGGCGGCGCGCTCACCTTGGAGCCCAGCAGAGCCACCCCGAGGGCGATCAGGGAGCCCACGAAGGTCGCGATGACCGCGATGGCCACGGTCTCCTTCAGCGCGGTCCACAGCCGCGAGGACGGGTCGGTGATCTCCGCCCACTCGGGGTGCACGACCTCCTCGAGGATCATCGTCAGCATCGGCCATTGCTCGACGACCGGCGTGAGCGAGAAGTCGATCGCCCAACCCGCCACCACGGTCACGGCGACCGCGCCCAGGATGCCCCCGATGAGGAGCGGGCTCGGCGGCGGCTGCGGCGGGCGTTCCTGCTTCGGCGAGCCGCCCGGGCGCTCGAGGGTCGCCTGACTCATGCCAGGACGTCCTCGGCGGTCAGCGAGCGGCCGTAGATCCTCTCGAAGACTGCGTCGTCGGCCTCGGCCGCGGGGCCGTCGAAGACCACCTCACCCGCACGCATGCCGATGATCCGATCGGCGTAGCGCCGGGCGAGATCGAGGAAGTGCAGGTTGACCACAGTGGTGATACCGAGATCGCGGTTGATCCGTTGCAGGTCACGCATGACCAGGTTGGCCGTCGGCGGGTCCAGGGAGGCGACCGGCTCGTCGGCGAGCACCACCGACGGCTGCTGCGCCAGCGCACGGGCGATCGCGACCCGCTGCTGCTGCCCGCCGGAGAGCTGGGAGGCGCGTACCCACGCCTTCTCGACGATCCCGACGCGCTCCAGCGCCTCGAAGGCGATCTCCTTGTCGGCCTTGGTGTGCAGCCCGAGGGCCGACCGCGCCCACGACTGGGCGTGCAGCCGGCCGGTGAGCACGTTGCCCATCACCGAGCGGCGGGTGACCAGGTTGAACCCCTGGAAGATCATCCCGATCTCGGCGCGCAGCCGGCGCAGCCGGCGCCCGCGCGCCGTGGCCACCTCGGTCCCGCCCACCGACAGCGATCCCGAGGTGACCGGCACCAGGCCGTTGATCGTACGGACGAGCGTCGACTTGCCGGCCCCGGAGAGCCCGACGACCACGACGAACTCCCCCGCCGGGATGGTCAGGGAGACCTTGTCCAGGCCGCGGGTGCCGTTCGGGTAGACCACCGAGACGTCGTCGAAGACGATGCTCATTCGCCGAAGTTCTCCTCCACGGACTTCGCCTTCTTCAGCGCGGCGGAGTCGACCTTCTCCAGACCCTCGATCTCGTAGACCGCCTCCAGCGTCTTGAGCCCTTTGGGGTCCTTCGCCATCGCGGTGAAGGCGTTGGTCACCTTCGTACGCAGCTCCTTGGAGAGGCCGGCGGCGACGACGATGCCGTCGTTGGGGATCTCGGTGGAGTAGGCGAAGACCACGACCTCGGAGGCCACCTTCGGCTCGTCGGCCGCGACCTCCTCGCGGGCGTCGTCGAAGCTCACCCCGATCGGGTAGTCATCGCGCGCGACGGCCAGGACGGCGGCGTCGTGGTCGCCGGCGAACTGCGCGTCGAGGTCGACCAGGGCGTCGCCGCCGGTGACCTGACCCCACTGGGTGGCCGGGTAGTAGTAGCCGGAGGCGGAGCCCTGGTCGACGAAGGCGATCGAGGTGCCGGGCTTGATCTTGGCGAGCGCCTCCTCACCGGCGGGACCGGTCTTGGCGGCGTCGGTGCCGTTGCAGTACTTGAAGCCCTCGACCACCTTGACCTCGTCGGCGCAGTAGGTCTCGGGGTCGTTGGTGAACCACTGGGTGTGGTAGGTCCCCGAGCCGAAGCGCACCGACTGCAGGACCGGCACCGCGCCGGCCTGGTCCTCGGCCTGGACCATGCCGATCGGGCCGAGCATCGCGACCTGGGCCTGGTCGGCCTTCATCGCCACGATCGCGGCGGCATAGCTCTCGGTCACCTCGGCGCGTACCGGGATCCCGATCTTGTCGCTGAGGAAGGACTCCAGGCCCTTCGCACTCTCGGTGATCGAGTCGACGTCGCCGGAGGGGACCAGCGACAGCACGATCTCGTCGGGATCCTCCGCGGGCGCGGCGCTCTCCTCACCACCACCGCAAGCGGCGAGCGAGAGGGCGAGCGATGCGGCGGCACCGACCGCCAGCAACCGGTTCCTGGGGGTTCTCAACATTGGACAGACTCCTTGAGGGGGTGAGCTGCTATGAAGGATGACGGGTCACTCGACCAGTCCGAGACTGCGGGGTACAGGTCGACTAACGATCCTGCACGAACATGTGCCGGTCCCTGCCGGCGGTCGAAGGCGTCAACGTATGCAGCAACACAACCACGCTCGACGGCGGGGGCAAGGTCATTGCGCCAGATGTCGCCGACCGACATCAACCACTCGGGTGTGTCGGCGGCACCGACGTGGTCGAGGAAGCCGTCCAGGTGCCCCTTCATCCGGGTCGGTTTGAGCGCGTCGGTGCACACCTCGTCGACCACGTCACGCACGCCGAGGTGCTCCAGGATCGCGTCGAGGCCGCGGCCGCCGGGCGAGTTGGTCAAGATCACCCGGTGCGCGTCGATCCCGTCGAGCAGGTCGATGAGCCCGTCGGGCGTGCGGATGTCGCCCGGTTGCTCGCTGATCGCCTCCCGGCTCGCGACGTACGCAGCGCTGAGCTGCTCCTCGGAGACCCCGGCCGCCAGGCCCAGGATCTTGACCGCCTCATAGCCGTCCTGAGCGCCCGTCAGCGTCTTCGGGGCGGTCTCGGGCAGTCTCTGCCCAAGGAAGGCCGCTGCGGTCTCCAGAAGCGCCTCAGGGGCGTCGGTGAGGTCCGCCACCCGGGTGGCGTAGAGAAGTGCCGGTGTGTCTCCGAGACACACCGTGCCGTCCAGGTCGAGCACCAGCACAGGCCGAGGCAACGAGTCCACCTTCCAAGGCGGCGCGGGCCGTCGGGGTCAGCCCTGCGCAACGCGATTACGTGTTAGGTGGAACGTAGGTAAAGTCGCCATCAGGTTCAAGCATCAACCACACGATGTCGCACGCTAATTACTGCAATGCACAATGTGGACTCAGGCGAGGGCAGACCCCGCCCGGTATTCGTCGTAGGAGGTGTTCCAGTCGCCCCAGCCGTTGCTGAAGGTCATCTGGCGGTTGGTGCCGACGGTCTCGACGACGTCACCGCGGCGGGTCATGTCGTAGAGGAACTTGGCGTTCTCGTCGCTCATCCCGGTGCACCCGTGGGAGACGTTGGCGTTGCCCTGCTGCGCGACCGACCACGGCGCGCCGTGGATGAACTCACCGGAGAACGTCAGCCGCATGGCCCACTTCACGCCCTCCATGTTGTAGTACTCCCGGTCGCCCTGGTTGATCCCGATGGTCTCGGAGTTCATGGTCTTGCGCTTGAACTTCTCGATGATCACCTTCACGCCACTGCGGGTGATGAACCCTTCCTTGCCGGTCGTGATCGGGATGGTCCGGATCTTCTGCCCGTTCTTGAAGACTTCCATCTGGTGGGTCTGCGCGTTGGCCCGGTAGATGTGCGCGTCACCGGTCTTGAACGTGATCTCGCGGTCCTTCTGGCCGAAGATGCCGCCACCGGCGGGGACCGAGTTGATGTTGAGCTTCACGTTGATCGTGGAGTTGGCCTGCCAGTAGGTGCGCGGGCGGTAGTGCACTTCCTTGTCGCTCACCCAGTACCACGACCCCTCCTGCTTCGGGGTCGACTCGACGATCATCTTCTTCTCGAAGGCGGCCTTGTTCTTCACCGGCAGGTCGTACGTCACGATGATCGGCATCCCGACGCCGACCGTCTCGCCGTCGAGCGGCGCGATCGACGGGTAGGTCTGCCGGTCCAGGCCGAGGTCCTCGGTCGAGAACTTGATCTGGCTCGTCTGCTCCAGACCGTCGTCGCCGGTCGCGGTGACCGCGAGGGTGTAGGAGGCGGTCGGCTCGAGCACCTCACCCGCGCTCCAGCTGAGCCCGTCCTCGGTGATCGTGCCCCGCACCTTGGTGCCCTTGGCGCCGGTCAGCATGACCTCGTCGAGACGCCCCTTGGCCACATCGACCTTGACGACCTTGTCGACCGCGACGCCGGTGGCGTTGTCCTCGATGTTGGACGTGATCTGCACCGTCGGCTCGGCGGGCTTCTTGGGCTCCTTCGAGGCCGGGTCCGCCCCGCACGCGGCGAGAACCGGGGCGAGGGCTGCCGCTGCGGTGGTCAACAGCACCCGGCGGCGGGCAAACACGGACGGGCGGCGAAACGGTGACTGCGTTGACACGGTGAGACTGCTCCAGACCTGATTCATTTACCCCGACGCCCTGAACCGGGACGTGGGCGCGATAACCCTACCGGGCATCACCAAGAGCTTCCCAAGAAGGGAAGCGGGGCCCGATCCATCTCGGATCGGGCCCCGCGTACGTTCATCTGCTCAGTGCTTGAACTCGCCTCGGTAGTACTCGAAGTTCCAGCCGGCGAGGGCCAGCAGGCCGAGCACGGCGGCGATGATGAGGAGCCACCAGGCGGCCATCGCGACGGCGAGGACCACCAGACCGAAGGTGAGGCCGGCCCACAGCGGCCACCAGGAGAACGGCGGGAAGAAGCCGTACTCCCCGGCGCCCTCGGCGATCTCGCCGTCCTCACGGTCCTCGGGACGCGGGTCCATCTTGATGGCGTGGAAGCCGAGGTAGACGGTGATCATCGCGAACAGCAGCGTGCACATCACCAGCGCCGAGGTGCCGGTCCAGTCACCGCCCTCCTCGGAGGCCGCGGTGACGAACCAGTAGGCCGGCGTGACCAGCACCATGAAGGCGGTGCAGACCACGAAGATCCAGGCTTCAGACTTCATCGGGGTCAGCCTTCCTTGTTGGAGCTGGTGGAGGCGAGATCGTCTTCATCGTGCTCCAGCGCGGCGATCTCCGGGTGGTGGAGGTCGAAGGCCGGGGACTCCGAGCGGATCTTCGGGATGGAGACGAAGTTGTGGCGCGGCGCGGGGCAGGCGGTGGCCCACTCCAGCGAGCGGCCCCAACCCCACGGGTCGTCCACCTCGACCTTGGGGGCGTTGCGCGAGATGTAGAGGTTGTAGAAGAACGGCAGCATCGACAGGCTCAGCAGGAACGCGCCCACCGTCGAGAACTGGTTCAGGAAGGTGAACCCGTCGCTCGGGAGGTAGTCGGCGATGCGTCGCTGCATGCCCTCGACACCCAGCCAGTGCTGGACCAGGAAGGTCGCGTGGAAGCCGACGAACAGCAGCCAGAAGTGAACCTTGCCGAGGCGCTCGTCGAGCATCCGGCCGGTCATCTTCGGCCACCAGAAGTAGAAGCCGGCGAACATCGCGAACACGACGGTTCCGAAGACCACGTAGTGGAAGTGCGCGACCACGAAGTAGGAGTCGGAGACCTGGAAGTCGAGCGGCGGGCTCGCCAGGATGATGCCGGTCAGACCACCGAAGAGGAAGGTCGTCAGGAAGCCGATCGACCAGAGCATCGGGGTGTCGAAACTGACCGATCCGCCCCACATCGTGCCGATCCAGTTGAAGAACTTCACGCCTGTGGGCACGGCGATCAGGAAGGTCATGCCGGAGAAGAACGGCAGGTTGACCGCGCCGGTGACGAACATGTGGTGCGCCCAGACCGCCACCGAGAGGATCGCGATACCGAGGGTCGCGGCGACCAGGCCGACGTAGCCGAAGATCGGCTTGCGGCTGAAGACCGGGAGGATCTCGGAGATGATGCCGAAGAACGGCAGCGCGATGATGTAGACCTCGGGGTGACCGAAGAACCAGAACAGGTGCTGCCACAGGATCGGGCCACCGTGGGCGGCGTCGAAGACGTGGGAGCCGAACTGGCGGTCGGACTCGAGCATCAGCAGCGCGGCGGCCAGGATCGGGAACGCGATCAGCGCGAGCAGCGCGGTGATCAGGGTGTTCCAGGTGAAGATCGGCATCCGGAACATGGTCATGCCCGGCGCCCGCATGCAGATGATCGTGGTGATGAAGTTGACCGAGCCGAGGATCGTGCCCAGACCGGCCATGTAGAGACCCATGATCCACAGGTCGCCACCGACACCCGGGGAGTACTGCGCGCTGGACAGCGGCGTGTAGGCGAACCAGCCGAAGTCGGCCGCGCCGGTCGGGGTGAGGAAGCCGCTGGCCGCGATCAGGCTGCCGAAGAGGTAGAGCCAGTAGCTGAACATGTTGAGCCGCGGGAAGGCGACGTCAGGCGCGCCGATCTGCAGCGGCATGATCACGTTGGAGAAGCCGAAGAACAACGGCGTCGCGAAGAGCAGCAGCATGATCGTGCCGTGCATCGTGAACAGCTGGTTGAACAGCTCGTCGTTGACGACCTGCTGGCCCGGGAAGGCCAGCTCCGAGCGCATCAGCAGCGCCATCAGGCCGCCGATCAGGAACCAGACGAACGACGTGACCAGGTACATCTTGCCGATCAGCTTGTGATCGGTGGTGGTCAGCAGCTGGTAGATCTGCGTTCCGAGCGGCTTGCGGCCCTCGGTGACCGGGCGCGCAGCGGTGGCGGTCACTCGCCCTCCTCCTCGTGAGTGGGGATGTCGTCGGCGGGGCGGGTGGACTTGCCACCACCGAGCAGCGGGCGCTCGGCCTCGAAGCCGTTCTGCGCCAGCGTGTCGACGTAGGACTTGTAGTCGCTCTCGGAGAGGATCGCGACCTTGAAGATCATCCGGGCGTGGTAGACGCCGCAGAGCTCGTAGCAGGCGCCGCGGAAGGTGGTGCCCTCGATGAGGTCCTCCGCGCTCGGGTCGAAGGTGGCCGTGGCCTCCTTCGTGGTGATCGAGTAGTGGTTCACCCGACCCGGGATGACGTCCATCTTCATGCCGAAGTCCGGGATGCCGAAGTTGTGGATGACGTCGGCCGAGCGCAGGTTGAACCGCGTGGTGGTCTCCTCCGGGAGGACCAGCGTCGGGATGTGCGAGCCCGTGCCCACGACGTAGCCGTAGCTGTCGTAGGCGAACTCGTCGTCGACGAGGTTCTCGTCCGCGCTCAGGTCGGGCTCACCGATGCCGTGGTTGAAGGTCCACTGCCACTGCTGGCCGGTCACCTCGATCACGTTGGTCGGGTTGCCGTCCTTCAGCATCTCGTTCTGGACCTTGACGGTGTGGTCGAAGAACACGATCACCATCAGGACCGGGGCGATCGTGTAGAAGATCTCCAGCGGCAGGTTGTAACGCGTCTGGACCGGGACGTCGGCATCGCTGCGGCGCCGGTAGCGCCAGATCGCCCAGAAGATGAGCCCCCAGGTCAGGACACCTGTGATCAACGCGGCGATCCATGCGCCCTGCCACAGGGCGAGGTTGTGCTCCCCCTGCTCAGAACGTGGCTCGGGGAAGCCGAAACGCGCCGCCTCGTCCGTACAGCCACTCAGCAGGAGGGCGCCGGCCGTCAGCGTCGCCACCAGCGCACCACGTCGGGCGCGGGCGTGGGACGGAGTCGTTCCGGCCCCTGGCAAGTGCAGACCCACTACGAGCCTCTCTCTCATGCGAACACTCAGATGTCGGCAGACTACCGCGACCGCCTCCGGATTCATCTTCAGGGGTTCCTCATGTCGCGTATGGCTACCGTTGGGTTCTGTGACCGACCGCTTCACCTACCTCGACGCCGCCTCGGCCGAGCCCCTCCATCCCGCCGCGCGGGAAGTGCTGCTCGCCGCGGCCGATCAGGGGTACGCCGACCCCCGCCGCCTCCACCGTCCGGCCCGTAACGCCGGGCTGCTGCTCGCGAACGCCCGCGAGGTCGTCGCCGAGGCGCTGGGGGTGCGTCGGGATGAGGTGCTTTTCACATCCTCTGGGACCGCCGCCGTGCAGGCCGGCCTGCTGGGGCTCGGATCAGGTGGCATAGGTCACAGTGCCGTCGAGCACCAGGCCGTCATCGACGCCGCACGATGGTCGCAGCGCTCCCCCGTCACCGAGCTGGCCGTGGACGGCGAGGCCCGGGTCGAGGTCGCCGCCGTCCGGGAAGCGGTGCAGAGCGGGGACGTCGACGTGATCGCGGTCCAGCAGGCCAACCACGAGGTCGGCACGCTCCAGCCCCTCGACGAGGTCGCCTCCGCCGCCGGCACGGCATCCCTCTTCGTCGACGCCGGCGCCGCCATGGGGCGGCTGCCGCTGCCGTCGGTCGGAGACGCGATCGCCGGCTCCGCCCGCAAGTGGGGCGGCCCCGGTGGTGTGGGAGTGCTGGTCGTACGCCGGTCCGCCCGCTGGCGCTGGCCGTTCCCGGGCGACGAGTGGTCGCGTACGGATCAAGGCTTCACGAACATCCCCGGGGCCTTGGCGGCCGCCGCCGCGCTCCAGGCGGTCGTCGCCGAGCGCGAGGAGGTCAACGCCCGCCAGCACGAGCTGGTCGCGCTGGTCAGGGAACGCGTCCGGACGGAGATCCCGGACGTGGACGTCGCCGGCCCCGCCGAGGGCCGCCTCCCCCACCTGGTGACCTTCTCGGCGCTGTACGTCGACGGCGAGGCGCTGGTGACCGCGCTGGACCGCATCGGCGTCGGTGTCGCCAGCGGCTCGGCCTGCACCTCCGACACCCGCGAACCTTCTCGGGTGCTTGCTGCCATGGGAGCGCTGACACACGGTAACGTTCGGCTATCGCTGACCCGCGACACGACGCGAGAGGATGTGGAGCGCGTGCTCGACGCACTGCCCGGAATCGTCAAGGACCTGCGCGCCGAGGCCGGTCTGTGAGCGCGCCGACCGTCACCCTCGACTGCCGCGGCCAGGCCTGCCCGCGACCGATCATCGAGCTCGGCCGCCACCTCGGCGACGTCGAGGTCGGCGAGGTCATCGCCGTCGCGGCCGACGACGTGGCCGCCCACCACGACGTACCTGCCTGGGCCCGCATGCGCGGCCAGGAGTTCGTCGGCGAGGTGGAAGCCGAAGACGGCGTACCCGTCTATCGGATACGCCGTCTCAGCTGAACGGTTTCGCTGAGGGTCGATCTCGACCCGCAGTCGCGGCTTCGCAAGCTCAGCCGCGCGCTCGCTCGATCCCTTCGCGTTGCGACCCTGCTCGCTTCGCTCGCAGGGTCGCAGGCTCAGGCCTTGATGTGCGGGGCGATCTGGTCGGCGGCGGTGTCGCCGTAGGACTCGCGGACCCGGGCGACGAACTCCTCGGCGGTGAAGGAGTACTCCTGCGGGCCGACGGTCTCGACGCAGTAGGCGGCGAGGACGCAGCCGACCTCGGCGGCCTGCTCGAGCTCGCAGTCCCAGGCCAGCGCGGCCAGGAAGCCGGCTCGGAAGGCGTCGCCGACCCCGGTGGGCTCGATGGCGTTGACGTTCTTCGCGGCGGGCAGCTCGATCGCGTCCTCGCCCTTGCGCTGGATGCGTACGCCGTCCTTGCCGAGCGTGGTGACCTGGGTGCCGACGCGGGCGAGGACCTCGTCGGCGGACCAGCCGGTCTTCTGCTGGAGCACGTGCGACTCGTACTCGTTGGTGAACAGGTACGCGGCGCCGTCGACCAGCTCACGGATGAGCTCACCGTCGCCGAAGGCGAGCTGCTGGCTCGGGTCGGAGATGAAGGTGTAGCCGCGCTGGCGCGCCTCCTGGGTGTGGCGCTTCATCGCGTCGGGGTCGTCCGGCGCGATCAGCACGAACGACGGCTCGCCGACCTTGTCGGCGATCGGGCCGAGCTCGATCTCGCGCGCCTCGGCCATCGCGCCCGGGTAGAAGCTGGCGAACTGCGCCATCGCGGTGTCGGTGGTGCACACGAACCGCGCGGTGTGCAGCGTCTCGGAGACGTGCAGGTGGTCGCAGTTGACGCCGTGACGCTCGAGCCAGGAACGGTAGTCGGCGAAGTCCTCACCGACCGCTCCCACGAGCACCGGCGCCAGGCCGAGGTTGGCCAGGCCGAAGGAGATGTTGGCGCCGACGCCACCGCGGCGGATCTCGAGGTCGTTGACCAGGAAGCTCACCGAGAGCTTGTCGAGCTGGTCGGCGACCAGCGAATCGGCGAACTTTCCACCGAAGCTCATCAGGTGGTCAGTGGCGATGGAGCCTGCGATCAGGAGTGAACCGGACATGCGCGGAACCCTACCGGCGAGACCTCGGGCGACGTTAAGGCTCGACCGTAGACAGCAGATGAAATATTACCGCTGAGTCGGCCTTCTGCTACTGATTGGTAGTGCTTAGCGTCGTTTGCATGACAGACATGCGCGTTCCATACGACGACCTCGACAGCCCCGCGCAGCTCTGCGCCGACTGCGCCGCCGCCGACAGCGCGCTGCGCCTGCCCGCGCCACGGGTGCGCGAAGCGGCCCGCCCCGCGCCCGCCATGCGGATGCAGGCCCGCGAGCCGGGCGACACCGCCATGCTCGAGGCCTGCGGACACGTCGCCGACGACCTCGCCCTGACCTGATGGTCGGCGGCTTCCAGAAACGTGGGGGCCACCAAATACGAGCAGCCCCTGCCTATGCGGCAGGGGCTGCTGTCGTTCTGGGACTCAGTGGAACGAGTCGCCGCAGGCGCAGGAACCGGTGGCGTTGGGGTTGTCGATGGTGAACCCCTGCTTCTCGATGCTGTCCACGAAGTCGATCATGGCGCCGTTGAGGTAGGGAACGCTCATCCGGTCGACGACGACGGAGACACCGTCGAAGTCGGTGACGACGTCACCGTCGAGGGTGCGCTCGTCGAAGAAGAGCTGGTAGCGCAGGCCGGAGCAGCCGCCGGGCTGCACGGAGATGCGCAGGCTCAGGTCGTCGCGGCCTTCCTGCTCAAGGAGGCTCTTCACCTTCGCGGCGGCAACGTCGCTCAGGTTGATGGAGTCGGCGCGGCGTTCGGTAGTCTGCTCGGTCATGTAGCTGGGCTCCCTGTGCGTGGGTGCGGGTGTGTCTCAAGGTCAATCGTCGCACATCATCGGTTATTCCCGCTGGTCGGCGGACCACGTCCGGGCCACCCTGGCGGCGACCTGGACCAGGGAGTCGTACGCCTGGCTGAGCGCCTGCTCCTCGCCGACGCTGTCGACGAGCGAGTAGGCCGCGTCGATCCCGAGCGTACGCATCTCGCGCCCGCTCATGCTGACCTTGCCGGCCAGCACGATGCAGGGCCGCAGCGCCTGCTCGGCCAGCCTGGCGACCCCGGCCGGCACCTTCCCGGCCGCGCTCTGCGGGTCGAAGGAGCCCTCACCGGTGATCACCAGGTCGGTCCGGGCGGCCAGCTCGGGCAGTCCGAGCAGGTCGGCGACGACGTCGAACCCCGGACGTCGGGTGGCGCCGAGGAGCAGCAGCGCGAACCCGATCCCACCGGCCGCTCCCGCGCCCTTCTCGGTCGCGGTCTTGCGTGACGTGGCGGCGGCCAGGTCCTGGAGCACGCCGTCCCAGCGGGGCATGGTCTCCTCGGCCAGCCCCTTCTGCTCGCCATAGACCTTGATCGCGCCGAAGAGCCCGGTCAGCGGGTTGTCCACGTCGCTGGCGATCACGATCTCGAGGCCCGGCCTCTCGGGGAGCGTCACCTCGGTGATGCCCTCGAGCCCGGCGACGCCGGCATCGAGCGGCCGGTCCGCGGTGGCGCCGAGCGCGGCGAGCAGCCCCGCTCCGCCGTCGCTGGTGCCCGAGCCGCCGAGGCCGACCACGACCGTGCTCGCGCCGGCGTCACGGGCGGCGAGCAGCAGCTGACCCACTCCGTACGAGCTCGCCTGCTCCGCCCCCTTCCCGCCGGTCAGGTGCAGCCCGGCGGCCTGGGCCGACTCGACGTAGGCGGTCTCGCCGTCGACCAGCACCTGCGCCGTCACCGGCTCACCGTGCGGGCCCCTGACCTCGACCTCGTGGAGGTCGCCACCGAGGACGTCGTGCAGCAGCTCGAGAAAACCCGGCCCGCCGTCCGCTATCGGCGCGAGCGAGAGCTCGTCGCGGGGCGCCGTACGCCGCCAGCCCTCCGCGATCGCGGCGGCCGCCTGGGAGGCGGTGAGCGTGCCTGCGTACTTGTCGGGGGCGATCAGCACTCGCATGGCCGAAACCTACCCGCGCACGGAAGCACCAGGTGTCCCACCTGACATTTTTGGTGTCGTAACCATTCCGCATGCGTCGCGTTAAGGTCGTTTCGTGCGGATCTTCGGGCGGCGCGGGGCCGGCGACTCAGAGACCAGGCGGATCAACGGCTTCTGGACCTGGTGGGCCCAGAAGGGAGCTCTGGCCTGTGGTGCGGCGCTCGACGCCGACGACCAGGACGCTCTCGTCTCGCTGCTGGCCCGGCGGGTCGACGCGATCGAGGCCGGTCTGAGCTGGGAGGTGGGCCCCGGGCCGCTGGGCGGCCGGCTGCTGGTCGTCTCGGCCGGCGGCAACCCCGACCATCGTGCGCTGGCACGCCGCTGGCTGCTCGCCGCCCCCGAGCCCGACGGCGTCTCACCCTGGGAGTTCAGCGACCAGCGCCCGCCCGTCGACGATCCGGTCGAGGCGGTGCTCACCACGCCTGGCGGCGCCGCGATCCGGCTGGCCGACGTGCTGGTCGCCGCCCGGCAGAGGGGCGCCCACTTCGACCTCACCCTCTTCCACCCGGCCTTCCCCGACCTCGCCGACGACGCCCGTCTGCAGGTCGCCTTCCATGCTCTCGATACGACGCTGGGCGAGTCCAGCACCGAGCTGTGGATCGGCGAGGTCGAGACCACCACCGCCCGCCCCCGCGACGGCTTCGGCCTCGACGGGCTGAGCGTCGCCGTACGCAATCTCCGCAAGGAGTACGTCGACCCCGACGGCAACCCCGCCTGGGTGCTGCTCCACGGGGAGAGCCCCCAGGGGCCGGTGATCGCGAGCGCGGTCGTGCCCCTGCACCCGGTCACCGCCCCCAACCTGACCCATCACGTCGGCGTGATGGTCCCCTACGTCGGCTTCGCCGAGCGAGGTCTCCCCTCGCCCGACGCTCTGCGCGAGCTCGGACAGCTCGAGGACCGGCTCGCCACGACCCTCGGCCGCGACGGCCGCGTCGTGGCGCACGAGACCACCAACGGCGTACGCGTTCTCCACGCCTATGTCGACCCCACCACCGCAGCCCCGCAGCGACTGGAGGAGACGGTCGACGGCTGGGCCCACGGCGACGTCGTCACCCGGGTCGACACCGACCCGGCATGGGATGCCGTGCGCCCCCTGCGAGTTTGAGCCCGTACCACCATGTGACCCATGCCACGAGGGCGCCGAGCCCTCGACATGTATTATCGTCATCATGACGACTGTCGACCTCCCGCTGCTCCCTCTGGGGCGCGGCACCGACCTGAACTCCGAGCGTGGCGTCGAGTGCCCCGGCGACCTGCCGGCCGCCTCCGACCCCGACCTGGTCAAGCGCGCGCTCGCCGCCAAGGAGAAGCTGGGCGAGAAGGTGTTCGTCCTCGGACACCACTACCAGCGCGACGAGGTCATCCAGTTCGCTGACGTGACCGGGGACTCCTTCAAGCTGGCTCGCGACGCCGCCGCCCGGCCGGACGCGGAGTACATCGTCTTCTGCGGCGTGCACTTCATGGCCGAGTCGGCCGACATCCTCACCTCGCCCTCGCAGGCGGTCATCCTCCCCGACCTCGCCGCCGGTTGCTCGATGGCCGACATGGCGCGGCTGGGCCAGGTCGAGAAGGCCTGGGAGGCGCTCGCCGAGGCGGGCGTGGCCGAGCAGGTCGTGCCGGTGACATACATGAACTCCTCCGCCGACATCAAGGCGTTCTGCGGGCGCCACGACGGCGTCGTGTGCACCTCCTCCAACGCGCAGGCCGTGCTGGAGTGGGCCTTCGACCAGAAGGACGACGCCAAGGTCCTCTTCTTCCCCGACCAGCACCTCGGCCGCAACACCGCGGTCCTCAAGCTCGGCATGTCGCTGGGCGACTGCGTGGTCTGGGACCCGCTCAAGCCCGGTGGCGGCCTCAGCGCCGAGGAGCTGCGGGCGGCGAAGGTGATCCTGTGGAAGGGCCACTGCTCGGTCCACGGCCGCTTCTCCCCCGACACCATCGACGACCTGCGCGCCGAGATCCCGGGGGTTCAGATCCTGGTCCACCCCGAGTGCCAGCACGAGGTCGTCCTCAAGGCCGACCTGGTCGGCTCGACCGAGTTCATCATCTCGACGATCGAGGCCGCTCCTGCCGGCTCGGCCTGGGCGATCGGCACCGAGCTCAACCTGGTCAAGCGCCTCGCCAACGCCCACCCGGACAAGCGGATCGTCTTCCTCGACCGCACCGTGTGCTACTGCTCGACGATGAACCGCATCGACCTCCCCCACCTCGTCTGGGCCCTCGAGTCCCTGGCCGAGGGTCAGGTCGTCAACCGCATCGAGGTCGACCCCGACACCGAGCGCTACGCCAAGCTCGCCCTGCAGCGCATGCTCGACCTGCCAGGCAAGACCCAGGACGACTGACCACCCCTCGCCGAGGCGTCAGCCCGGTCGGCCGAGTTGGCACCGGCCTGCCGTCTCGGCCGACGGGAGTGACGTCTCGGCCGACCGGAGCGACGTCTCGGCCGACGGGAGTGACGCATCGCTCAGGTGTCGTTGAGCCAGGCCAGGACGGCGAGCACGCGACGGTTGTCGTCGCTCGCCTGGGGCAGGTCGAGCTTGGTGAAGATCGAGCTGATGTGCTTGCCGACCGCCTTCTCGGTGACGAAGAGCCGGGCGGCGATGGCGGCGTTGGAGCGCCCCTCGGCGATCAGCGTCATCACCTCGCGCTCGCGCTCGGTGAGCCGGTCGAGGGGGCGTTCGCGGCGGGTGAGGAGCGCGGCGACGACCTCCGGGTCGAGGACGGTCCCGCCGCCGGCCACCTGGCGTACCGCCGCGAGGAAGGCGTCGACATCCGCGACCCGGTCCTTGAGCAGGTAGCCGACCGCGCCCTCTCCCCCGGCGAGCAGGTCGCGCGCATAGAGCGGCTCGACGTACTGGCTCAGCACGAGCACCGGGAAGCCTGACCGCGCCTGCCGGGCCTCGATCGCCGCGGTGATGCCCTCGGTGGTGAAGGACGGAGGGAGACGTACGTCGACCACCGCCGCGTCCACGTCCGGCCGGACCAGGGCCCGGGCCAGGGCGGGCGCGTTGTCGACGGCCTCGACGACCTCGATCCCGCCCGCCTCGAGGATCCGGGTGAGGCCGACGCGGAGCAGCGCCTGGTCCTCGCCCAGGACCACCCTCAGATCCGGCAAGGCACCTCCAGGGTGATCAGGGTCGGGCCGCCGGAGGGGCTCTCGACCTCGACGGTGCCGTCGAACGCGGCCAGCCTGGTCGCGACGCCGGCGAGCCCGTGCCCGGTCGGGTCGGCTCCGCCGCGGCCGTTGTCGCCCACGACGATCCGCAGCCGCTGCCCGTTGTGGCTGCCGCGTACGAACGCCCGGTCGGCGCCGGAGTGCTTGACCGCGTTGGCCAGGCACTCGGCCACCGCGAAGTAGGCAGCCGACTCGACCGGGTCGGGCAGGCGCCCGGGCAGCTCGATGGCGACGGTGACCGGCAGCGGCAGTCCGGCGGTGAGGGCCTGGACCGCTCCCACGAGGCCACGGTCGGCGAGCACGGGCGGCAGGATGCCGCGTACGACTCCACGCAGGTCCTCCAGCGCGGACACCGTGGTCTCGCGGGCCTCGCGCAGCAGCGCGGCGGCGGCGTCCGGGTCGGTCGCCATCAGCTTCTCGGCCAGCCCGACGCTCATCCCGACGGCGGCGATCCTGGCCTGGGCACCGTCGTGGAGGTCCCGCTCGATACGGCGCAGCTCGGCCGCCGAGTGGTCCAGCGTCTCGGCACGGGTCGACTCGACCTTCTCCACCCTGGCGGCCAGCGTGGCGACCTGCCCCTGACCGAAGATGCCGCGCTCGGCCAGTGCCCGCGCCCGGACCAGGCCCGGGGTCGTCAGCCACCACACCAGCAGCAGCGGTCCGCTGAGCAGGATGAGCAGCCAGGCCACCCAGGTGATGCCGGAGAGGGCCAGGACCAGCCAGGTCAGCGGCACGGTCAGGAACGCCGCGGGCAGCACGGAGAGCACGAAGCCCCCGGTCGCCGAGAAGCAGCAGAAGGCGAAGTCGCGCCAGCGCGCCTTCTCCCGAAGCCACCGGAACGGCCGGCTCAGGACCGGCTGAGCGCTCAGGTCCGCGTACGTCTCCGGGATGGTCTCCCCGAGGAGCATCCCGCTCACCCGGCGATGCACTCCGGCGACGGCCTGGGTGGCCGGCACCGCGCCCAGGGCGATCCCGATGCCGACCCCGAACACCAGCCCGAGCGGGATCGAGAGCAGGGTGAGGATCGCCAGCACCAGGGCCGGAGCCATCATCAGGGCATAGCCCAGCGACAGTCCGGTCAGCCGGAGCCGCTCGACGAGCGCCTGCCCGCTGAACGGCTCCGGCCGCACGGTCCGGATCGGTGCGTCCCACTCGGTCATCAGGAGTGAGTGTGACATCAGCGAGCGCCGGACGTCGTGCGTAATGCCCGGCTCGTCGCGCCGGCCGCCGAGGCCAGCGTCAGCGCCACGGCACCGGCGATCAGCAGGGGTGGCAGCCAGAGCTGTGCGTCGGGGACCAGACCCTCACCCCGGACGTACGCGAACGGGACGATCGTCGCCTGGGCGGCGAGCAGGCCGATGACCGTGCCGACCGCGGCGACCACACCGGCCTCGGCGAGGATGGAGCCGCGTACCTGACCGGGGGTGGCGCCGAGCAGGCGCAGCCGGTGCAGCTCCAGGCGCCGGTCGGCGAGGAGCGCCGCGAAGGCGTTGATCACCATGATCGCGGCGAACGCGCAGATCATCGCGGTGACCACGTTGTTGAGCAGGTTGATCGTCTCGTAGCCCTCGGTGACCTCCGGGGGCAGACCGGTGGGCAACGTACGCTCGTCGATCCCGACCAGCATCAGGATGCTGACCGCGGCCGCGGAGAGCACCATCACCGGCGCGAGCACGCCGGCGAGCAGGTGCGACCTCCGCGAGGTGTTGTACGCCGCCAGATGCCCGCTCGTGCCGCCCAGGAGCGGCCGCAGCACCCAGCTCCCGGCCCTCAGCAGCAGCGGAGCCAGGGCGGCCAGACCCACCGCGACCAGGAGCCCGAGGGAACCGGTCATCGCCATCGCGTCGTACGGGTCGGCGGCGTCCTTGCCCGTGGCCATGGTCATCACGACCATGGTCGTGGCGTGGCCGACGGCGACCAGGGCCACGACCCACCGCCACCAGGCGATGCGTCCGGTGCCCGTCCTGGCCTCGGAGAGGGCGACGGTCGCCGGTCCGCGCGAGGCACGCGACCCGGCCAGGCCGGAGGCGGCCAGGGAGACGAGCAGGAGCAGGACGACGGTCGCGGCGAGCGCGATCCAGCCGCCCGAGTGGGCGACCTGCTCGCTGACGACACCGCCGGACTGCAGCAGGTCGAGGAGGGCTCGGCTGGTCAGGCTCGCCACGACGGCGCCGAGGACGGCGGCGACGAGCGCGACCACGAGCGTCTCCGCCCGCACCAGGGCGCGTACCTGACGGGGCTCGGCGCCGACGGTGCGCAGCAGGCCGATCTCGACCTCGCGCTGCCGGACGGTGATGCCGACGGTCGAGACGATCGAGAAGAGCGCGATGACGGTGCCCCAGGCTCCGACCACTCCCCCGAGGACGAGCAGGGTCTCCCGCTCGGCGCTCGGCGTGCCGGGTTCGAGGGCGACCTGGATCAGCGGCGTGAACGAACCCATCACGGCCGTGCCCAGCAGGATCGCGACGAAGGTCGCGGTCATGGCGGTGGCGCGGTGACGCAGCGAGCGCAGTGCCAGGGTCAACATCACACCATCTCCCGCTCGGCCCGGGCGGTGAGCTCGTCGAGATGTGCCATCTGGCCGGCGACGGCCTCGGCGGCGGGGTTGTCCATCCGTCCCACGGCACGGCCGTCGACGAGGAAGACCACGCTGTCCGCGTACGCCGCGGCGACGGGGTCGTGTGTCACCATCACGACGGTCGCACCGACCTCGCGCACGAGGCTCCGGAGCAGGGCCAGCACCGAGGCCGCCGTGTGGGAGTCGAGGGCTCCGGTGGGCTCATCGGCGAGGACGATGTCGGGACCGGTCACCAGCGCGCGGGCGATCGCGACACGCTGCTGCTGGCCGCCGGAGAGCTGTGCCGGCAGGTGGCCGGTGCGATCGCCCAGGCCGACGCGGTCGAGCAGCTCGCGGATCCGGCGGCGGGCAGCCGCGTCGATCCGGCCCCCGGCCAGCCGCAGCGGCAGCGCGACGTTCTGCTCGGCGTTCAGGTAGGGCAGCAGGTGGAAACCCTGGAAGACGAACCCGATCCGCTCGCGGCGCAGCCTGGTCCGGCGCGCCTCGGTCAGCTCGGTGACGTCCTGGCCGGCGATGACGACCCGGCCGCCCGTCGGCTGCTCCAGCGCTCCGGCGCAGGTCAGGAAGGTGGACTTGCCGGAGCCGGAGGGCCCCATCACGGCGGTGAAGGTGCCCGGCGCACAGGCCAGGTCGAGTCCGTTGAGCGCGGCCACGGCGGCCGCGCCGGTGCCGTAGGTCCTGGTGAGGCCGGTGACCTCGAGGGCGGGTGTGGTCATGGGTGGCTCCTGCGGTTTCGGGTGGCTGATGTCACCCTTCGACGCTAAGGAACCCGCCGCTCCCCCACGATGGGCTCAAGGAGCCGAACCGGGTAGGGAAAACCCCACCTCATCCCTCGGACGAGCGCGGCAGACGTACGGCGATCGTGGTGT
The DNA here is from genome assembly GCF_040300245.1 of Nocardioides sp. NPDC000445. NCBI lineage: Bacteria > Bacillati > Actinomycetota > Actinomycetes > Propionibacteriales > Nocardioidaceae > Nocardioides > Nocardioides sp. NPDC000445. Next base: position 121,861 of record NZ_JBEPDH010000019.1, read on the forward strand.
CGCCCGGCACGCTGGCGATGGTGACGGTGCCGCCGTGAGAGGTAACGATGGCGTGGACGAGGGCGAGGCCGAGGCCGGCGCCGCCGTCGCGCTGCCGGGCCTCGTCGGCCCGGGTGAAGCGCTCGAACGCGTGCGGGACCAGGGCCGGAGGGAAGCCCGGGCCGTCGTCGTGGACGTCGAAGCCGTCAGGACGTACACGGACGGTGACCGTGGTGCCGGCGGGCGTGTGCCGGCGCTCGTTGGTGAGCAGGTTGCTGATCACCTGGTGGAGGCGCTGGGCGTCGCCGGGGACGATCACCTCGGCGTCACCGGAGTCGGCGCCGGCCGGCAGCTCGAGCCGCCAGGTGTGCGAGGGGTCGACGACGCGGGCGTCGTCGACGGCCTCCAGGAGCAGCCGGGTCAGGTCGACCGAGTCGCGGGCGAGCGGGCGGCCCTGGTCGAGGCGCGCGAGCAGGAGCAGGTCCTCGACCAGCGCGGTCATCCGCAGCGACTCCTCCTCGACCTTGCTGAGCGCCGTCGGGACCGCCTCGGGCCGCTGCTGAGCCAGCTCGGTGTAGCCGCGGATGGTGGTCAGCGGAGTACGCAGCTCGTGGGAGGCGTCGGCGACGAACTGGCGTACCTGCTGCTCGCTGCGGTGACGTTCGGCCAGCGACGTCTCCACGTGGTCCAGCAGCGAGTTGAGCGCGGCGCCGACCTGGCCGACCTCGGTGTCCTCGTCGGTGAGCCGCTCGGGCACCCGCTCGGTGACCTGGACCTCGCCGGACGACAGCGGGAGCCCCGCGACGGTGTGCGCGGTGGCGGCGACCTCGCGCAGCGGCTGGAGCTGGCGGCGTACGACGACGTACCCGACGCCGGCGGCCGCGACGACGCCGAGCAGGGTCAGCAGCGCCTCCCAGAAGACCAGGCTCTCGATGGTGTTGTCGACCTCCTCGGTCGACATCCCGACGACCTGCACCGCCCGCTCGCCCGTCTCGAGGAACCCGGACTCGGCGATGACCCGGTAGCTGCCCTGGTCGGGCAGGTCGACGTCATGGAGGCGGGCATCGACGCGTACGTCCTTCAAGACCTCGAGGTCTTCGCCCGTCAGCTTCTCCTCAGCGTCCGGGTCGAAGCCACCCACCTCACTGTCCGACGCCGAGGAGGCCGGCAGGATCGCGCGGATCGCGCCGGGTGGGACGTTGGCCAAGCCCGCCGGTCCCGGGCGGTTCACCGATCTGGCCATGTCGGCGACGTCACGGTCGAGCCGGTCCATGAGCGTCTCGCGCAGCGCGATCGTGGCGAAGGTGGCGATCAGGAGAGAGACGACGAGGACCAGGGAGACCGCGGTGATGACCAGACGGGAGCTGAGGGGCGCGACCAGTCGCTTGAGACGGCTGCTCACTCAGCGGCCTTCAGCACATAGCCCGCGCCGCGCATGGTGTGGATCATCGGCTCACGACCGGCGTCGATCTTCTTGCGCAGGTAGGAGATGTAGAGCTCGACGACGTTGGCCTGGCCGCCGAAGTCGTAGGACCAGACCCGGTCGAGGATCTGGGCCTTGGACAGCACCCGGCGCGGGTTGCGCATCAGGAAGCGGAGCAGCTCGAACTCGGTCGCGGTGAGGGTGATCTCCTCCCCGGCACGGTGCACCTCGCGCGAGTCCTCGTCCATCGTCAGGTCGCCGACACGGATCACCGAGTGCTCCTCGACCCGGGTCGCGCCGGCCCGCCGCATCAGCCCACGCAGCCGGGCGACGAGCTCCTCGAGCGAGAACGGCTTGATCACGTAGTCGTCGCCGCCCGCGGTGAGCCCGGCGACCCGGTCCTCGACCGCGTCCTTGGCGGTGAGGAAGAGTACGGGTACGCCCGGGTTGGTCGACCGCACCCGGCGTAGGACCTCGAGCCCGTCGAAGTCGGGCAGCATCCAGTCGAGCACGATCGCGTCGGGAGCGGTCTCCTTCGCAGCCGCAACAGCCTTGGAGCCGGAGTGGGCCATGGTGATCTCCCAGCCCTCGAACCGGAGCGCCATCGCGATCAGCTCGGCGATGTTCACCTCGTCGTCCACGACCAGCACCCGCAGGGGCGAGCCGTCGGCGCGGGTCAGGTCCTGTGCTCCAGCAGTCATGACTCCATCATGCGGCTGTTTGCTGTGTGGTGCCTGTGAGGTCGCTGTGGCGTGTCGATGTCATCGCTGACCACCGCCGGGCAGCTGTCCTCCGGGTCCGCCGCCGGGCATCTGGACCTCACTGCCGCCCGTACGTCCGAACCCCTGCAGCTCGGAGGTGTCGCCGCTGGGCAGGTCCTGGGATAGATCCGCCAGGACGACCCGCTGACCCTCCTCGAGACCGTCGGTGACCTCGATCCGGGTGGAGCCGAGGAGGCCGGTGGTGACCTGCTGGCGCCGGGTCGTGCCGCGGTCGGCGACCAGCACCGAGCCGTCGGAGAGCGCCGAGGCCGGGATGGTCACGACATCCTCCGCCGAGCCGACCACGACCTCGACCGTGGCCATGTTGCCGGCGAGGAGGTCCAGGCCCGTCTCGTCGAGGGTGACCGTCACCGGGAACGTGCTGCTCCCCGCGGAGGTGTCGGGGACCTGGCCGACCAGGGTGACCGTGCCCGGAAGAGCCTTCTCGGCGCCCGCCGGGGTGACGGCGGTGACCTGGCCGGTCTCGAGCTGCTCGACCTGGGCGGCACTGACGGTCAGCTCGACGCTGGTCAGGCCCGCGGCGATGAGCGTCACCGCCGCGGTGCCGGCCGAGGCGCTGTCTCCCTCCTGCACCGCGACGGAGGCGACCGTGCCCGCTGCCGGCGCCTTCAGCACCGCGCCCGCGAGCGCCGCCTTGGCCTCGGCGACCTCGGCCTTCGCCCGGTCGATCTCGGCCTGGTCCGCCGCCAGGGTCGCGGCGGTCACGCTCTCACCTGCTCCGGAGGCACTCGGTCCGCCCTCGCTCTCCCCTGTGCTCTGACCACCCTGGGAGCCACCGGTGCTGGGCATCTGACCGGACTCGCCCGATCCTCCGGACTCGCCCGATCCTCCGGACTCGCCCGATCCTCCGGACTCGCCCGATCCCTCGGGACCGCCCGCACCGCCGGAGGGCTGCTCGGCCCCCTGCTGGGGCTGGCCGCCGTCGGACTGGTCCGGGTCCTGACCGCCCGACGAACCGGCGGCGGCAAGGGTCTTGTCGAGCTGCGCGCTGTAGTCCACCAGGTCGGCCTTCGCGGTCTTCACCGCCGCCTTGGCGTCGCTGAGGGCCGACTGGGCCGAGCCGAGCAGCGCGACGACCTCGGAGACGGTCCCTCCGGCAGAGTCCTGGGCACCCCGCGCGGTCTCCAGGTCCTCCTGGCAGGAGGTGGAGGTGTCGGCACAAGACTCCTGGGCCGCCTTCAGCGCGGCGGCGAGCTCGCCGCCCGCGTCGAGGGTGCCGCCGGACGCGACCAGCGCCGCCAGTTTCTCCTGGGCCGAGGCGAGATCCGTCTGCGCGGTGCCGAGCTGGGTGTCGGCGCTGTCGAGCTTCTTCTGGGCGGAGACGACCGCGTCCTGCAGCTCCCTCACGTCGGCGACCAGCTCGGCGGTCGCGTCGGTCGAGGCGCCGAGCACCGCCGACGACGTCCCGGTCCAGACCGCAGCGACGGCCCCGCCCGACGAGCCGGTCGCCGAGCTCGGCGACGCGGTGGTCGCGGAGGAGGACGCTGAGCTGCTCGATGAGGCGACACCGGAGACCTGTGCCTCCTTGTCGCTCTCCAGCTGCGCCCGGGCCGCCGCCAGCGTGGCCTTGGCGGAGGTGAGCGACTTCTTCAGGGACGTACGGTCCAGCCGGGCTACCACCTGGCCCTTCTTCACGGTGTCGCCCTCGGCGACGACGGACTCGACGGTGCCGTCGGTGGCGAAGACGAGGTCGGCGCGGCCGTTGGGCGCGACAGTGCCGGTCAGCGAGAGGGTCTGCTCCACGTCGCCGGTGGTGGCCGCGGCGGTACGGTAGCCGGCCGAGGACGAGGCGGTCGCTGCGTACGCGGTGTAGCCACCGCCCGCGACCACGATCAGCGCCGCGGCGCCGGAGGCCGCCTTGACCCAGGTGCGGGAGAGGCGCCTCACGAGGACGCCCCGTCCTGGCCCGGCGCGCCGCCCGGCATCCCGCCGCGGCCACCGAAGCCGGTGGTGCACTCGCCGTCGACGGGGTCGGAGACCGAGATCCGCTCGGCGGTGACCGCCCCGGTGTCGTCGGCCTCGCCGGTGGCGGTCACGCAGGTGCCGACGACCAGAGCGCTCTTCGTCGCCGTCCTGGTCGTCGTGTAGGTGGTCTCGGAGCCGACCGTCACGCTCACCGAGGTCGTCTCCTCGGAGTCGCGCGAGGTCGCCGCCACGGTGAAGCCCGAGTCGTTGACCGCGGTCACCTCGCCCGAGGTGCCCATGCCACCGCCCATGCCACCGGGACCGCCCGACGGCATCCCCTCAGGCATGTCGCTGGGCATGTCGGTAGGCATGTCGGTGGGCATCCCCTCGGGCCGCTGACCGCCTCCGAAGCCGCCGGCACAGGACCCGTCGGTCTTCTCGGTGATCCGGACGGTGCCCGCGGTCACGGCGGTATCGCTCGACTCGGAGCCGTCGGCCGTCGTGACCGTGACGCAGCTGCCGACCGTGACGTCGGCCAGCGCAGCGCTCACCTGCTGGCTGATCGTGGTCTTGTCGGTGTAGGTGACCGCGGTCTGGGCATCGCTGCTCTGCACCTGCAGCGTGCTGCCGTCGATGGCGGCGATCTCGCCGGAGGCACCCGGCATACCGCCGCCCATCTCCTGGCCCTGCCGTTGGCCCTCCTCCTGGCCGTAGCCTTGGCCCTGCTGGTCCGTGGCTGCGTCGCCGTCGGCGCCGCAGCCGCTCAGGGCGATGAGTCCGACCGCGGCGAGAGCCACGAGCGACAGCGTGCGAGCCCGTCGCGGGTCGGGTGTGAACGTGGTGGTCATCGAGATTCCTTCGTACGTCGAGGTGGTGGTGTCACTCGCTGCGGAGAGCGTCGATCGGGGTCAGGCGAGCGGCGCGGCTGGCGGGGTAGACCCCGAAACCGACACCGAGTGCCAAAGAGGTGACCAGCGCAGCAGCGGTGGCGAGGAGAGAGAGGGACACGGGCTGGTCGATCAGGCCGGGCAGCCCCCAGGCGCCGATGGCGGCGATGACGATGCCGACCACACCACCGGCCAGGCCCAGCAGCGAGGCCTCGGCCAGGAACTGGCGCCGGATCACCGACGGCGTGGCACCGAGCGCCTTGCGCAGTCCGATCTCGCGGATCCGCTCGGTCACCGAGACGAGCATGATGTTCATGACGCCGATACCGCCCACGAGCAGCGAGATCGCCGCGATGCCGCCGAGCAGCACCGTCAGGGTCTTGTTGGTGGCATTGGCGGTCTCGACCAGCGAGTCCTGCGAAGAGATCGAGAAGTCGGCCTCGTCGGCGCTCACGCCGTGCAGGTTGAGCAGCAGCGCGTTGATCTCCTGGTACGCCGCCGGCAGAGCCTCGTCGGAGACCGCCTCGACGTAGACCGTCGAGACCGAGCCGCTCGTCGAGCCAGTGAGCGACTTGGCGGTGCTCATCGGGGTGACCGCGGTGTCGTCCTCGGTCGAGCCCGACGAGCTCGCGCCGGTCGATTCGAGCACCCCGATCACGGTCAGCGCGGTGCCGCCGACCGAGACGGTCTCCCCGACCGGGCTGGCCCGCCCGGTGAAGAGCTCGGCGACCGTGTCGGCGCCGAGCACGACCACCTTCGCGCCTGAGGTGACCTCCTCGGAGGTGAAGAACCGGCCGCTGGCAACCTCGCGCTTGCGCACCTCCGGCCAGGCGGTCGTGGCGCCGACGAGCGAGGTCGTCCAGTTCGTCGAGGCGGTGTCGAGCTGCGCGTTCGAGGTGGTCACCGGGGCGACCGCCTTCACGTCCGGCGCGGCCTCGGCGTCACCGAGCGCCTCGGCGTCGGAGAGGGTCAGCGTCGAGGCCGACCCGAAGCCGCCGCGTACGCCCGATGAATCGGTGGAGGAGCCCGGCGAGACGATCAGCAGATTGCTCCCGAGCGCGCTGATCTGGCTCTTGACCTGGTCCTGCGCACCTTGGCCGAGGCCGACCGTGAGGATCACCGAGGCGATGCCGATGACGATTCCGAGCATCGTCAGCAGCGACCGCAGCCGGTGCGAGCGCACCGCGTCCCACGCGGTGGCCAGCGTCTCTCCCCAGCTCATCGCGCACCTCCGGCAAGCACTGGCTCGTCGGCTGTGATCAGGCCGTCGCGGATGGTCAGCCTGCGGCCGGCACGCGCGGCGACGTCGTGCTCGTGGGTGATCAGCACGATCGTCCGCCCGCTCGCGTGCAGCTCGTCGAGCAGTGCGAGCACCGCGTCGGTCGAGCCGGAGTCGAGGTTTCCGGTCGGCTCGTCGGCCAGGATGATGTCCGGCTCGGTGACCAGCGCCCGGGCCACCGCGACCCGCTGCTGCTGGCCGCCGGAGAGCTCACCGGGACGGTTCTCGAGCCGGTCACCGAGCCCGACCCGCGCCAGCGCCCGGGCAGCGCGCTCGCGCCGCCGCGACCTGGGCACACCGGCGTACATCAGCGGGAGCTCGACGTTGCGCCAGGCCGGCAGGCTCGGCAGCAGGTTGAACTGCTGGAAGACGAAGCCGATCCGCCGGTTGCGTACGTGTGCGAGGGATGCCTCCGACATGGTCGAGACGTCCTCGCCGCCGAGGTGGTAGCTGCCCTCGGTCGGCACGTCGAGGCAGCCGAGGATATTCATCAGCGTCGACTTGCCCGAGCCGGAGGGCCCGATCACGGCGACGTACTCCCCCGCGTCGATCTCCATGTCGACGCCACGCAGCGCCTCGAACTCGATCGATCCGGACCGGTACGTCTTCCGCACGCCGTCCACGGAGACGACCGGGGCGCTCGCGCTCACTGACCGCCACCCATCTGAGGCATCCCGCCACCGGGGAACTGACCGCCACCCGGCATCTGGCCCGTCTGCCCCTCGCCGCCGAAGCCGCCCTCCTGGCCACCTTCCTGGCTCCCGGACCGCGACCCGCCGGGACGGGTGAAGGCCGCGATCTCGACGGTGTCGCCCTCGGCGAGCCCGTCGGTGATCTCGGTCGTGGCGCCGTAGACCTCACCGATCGTCACCTTCGTCTTGACGGTCTTGCCGTCGACGACCTTCTGGACGTACGCCTGGTCGCCGTCGGTCGTGATCGCGGAGCTGGTCACGGTGAGCACGTCCTCGCGCTGCTTCACGGTGATCTCGGCCGTGGCCGAGGTGCCCGGGTAGAGGTCGTCGCGCTCACCGGTGACCGTGATGCTCACCGGGAAGACCGCGGCCCCTGAGGAGCTCGTCTCGGCGACCTTGCCGACCGTCGCGACGGTGCCGAAGACCTCCTCGTCGACCCCGTTGACCGTGACCGTCGCCTGCAGGCCCTTCTTCAGGGAGGCCGCATCGTCCGCGCTGACCGTCGCCTCGACGACATGGTCTCCCGCCGAGACGATCGAGACGGTACCGGTGCTGGTCGAGTCCGTGGAGCTGTCCGTGCTCGCGCCGCCCGAGTCCTCGCCCATGGACGAGCCGGAGCCGCCGGAGCCGCCCGAGGACGAGCCCGAGGAGCCGGACGACGAGCCCGACGATGAGCCCACGACGTCACCGACGGCGATGTCGAAGGCGGTGATCGTGCCGCCGATCGTGGCGCGCAGCACGGCGTCGTCCACGGCTTGGCGGGCGGAGTCGAGGTCGGCCTCGGCGGCCGCGACGGCGGCCTCGTCCGAGGCGATCTGTACGTCAGAGGCGCCCGAGGACTCGTCGGTGTCGAGCTGCTCCCGGGCGGCGGTGAGGGCCGAGGATGCCGCGGCGCGGGTGGCGACCAGGGTGGTGTCGTCCACGCGGGCCAGCGGGTCGCCCTTCTTCACGGTGTCGCCTTCGGCGGCGTAGATCTTCGTCACCGTGCCGGAGACCTCGAACGACAGGTCGGCGGTCTCGGCCGCCTCCACGGTGCCGCTGGCCGACACCGTCTCCTTCACGGTCCCGGACGTAGCCTGGACCTGGATCGCCTGCGCCTGCGCGGTCTCCTCGCGGGTGAGCGCCCACGCGCCCGCTCCACCACCGACCACCACTGCCGCCACCCCGGCGGCGAGCAGGATCCGGGCCGTACGCCCCAGCCTCCGCCACCGCTCCGTGAGTCTCTTGCGCACCACACTGCCTCTCTCCTACGCCCCGGCGGCGCCGGAGGCCTGACGAGAGGACTGTCGTGTGCATGGCTATGTGGGAGGTCGGCTCCGGCTGTGGGGAGCCTATGAATCGGGCGCGTCGTCGGCCCGGCGGGCGGTGTGGACCATCAGGTCCGCGCGCACCTCCACCCGCTCGGGGAGGACCGCAGCCAGGTCGGCGAAGAGTGCGGACCGGTCGGCGGCCGACAGGATCCGGATCGCGGAGATGGTGTCGAGGTGGCGTATGTAGTCCGCGCGAGTGAGGGTGAACCGGCGCGGCACCTCCCGCTGGCGTACGTCGCACAGCCGGCCGTCGGCCAGCATCTCGTCCCCGGGGAACAGCATCGGCGCGTCAGCCGCGGACGGCGACGGCAGGTGGCGTCCCTCCGGGGCGTACGCCGCGATCATCTCGTCCTCGATGGCCGCGACCTCGTCGTCGGCCAGCATGAACGGACCTCCGAAGAAGGCCACCGCTCCCCCGTCGCGGACCAGAGCGGTGGCGAGGTCCCACCGCGTCGCCGGCGCCGTCCAGTGCCAGGCGGCGGCAGCGTAGAGCAGGTCGAACGGCTCGTACGCCGCCGGGTCGAGCTCCTCCAGAGCGGCACGCACGGTGGTCACCGGCAGGCCCGCGCACTCGCGCCGGAGCACGCCGAGCATGTCGGCGTCGGGGTCGGTCGCGACCACCTCGATCCCGGCGGCAGCGAACGTCCGGGTCGCCTTCCCGGTGCCGGCACCGATCTCGATCGCCCGTCGCACCGGACCGTCGGCGACCTCGCTCACCAGCGCGACCAGATCGTCGGGGTAGCCAGGACGGAAGCGCTCGTAGTCCTCCGCGACCGCTCCGAAGCTTCGTGAACGTTCCATCTCAGAGCCCGGGGGCGCCCCAGACGGCGAGCCAGCGGGAGAGGTCCTTCTCGACCGGTAGATCGCCCTCTATCGCGCTGCGGACGTTGATCTCGAGCAGGTTGTCGCGCTGCTGCGGACCGGTCGGGACGAAGGGGTAGAAGGTGCCCTGCTTGTAGAGGTAGATCAGGCCGACGCTGCGCCCGTCGGCGCCCGTGCTGCGGTCACGGAAGGCGATCAGCGAGCACAGCAGTCCGGGGCCGAAGCCGTTCATCTCCAGGGTGGTGTTGACCGCGTGGAGGTCGGTGACCAGGCCGGTGATGTCGGGGTTGTCCGGGTCCAGCGGCTCGTGGTCGACGCTGAGCCAGGTGAAGCCGAACTCGTCGACGCTCGTGGTCACCGTCGGCGCGCCCTCGGAGGCACCGAGCAGCTCGACGATGTCGCTCTGCGTGCCGGCGAACCCCGCACCGGCCGCGGCCCGGTAGCAGACCGCCCCGTCACCGGTCGGGACCAGCCCGAGCGAGGTCTGCATGGTGAGCGCCGCGGTCGGCACCGCGAACAGTGCGTCGAGGTTGGCCTGCTTCGGTCGCGTACGACCCGTGATGACGTCCCAGAAGCCCACGTCGCCGACCCTACTGGGTCGGGCGGCCGAGCTCGGCCTCGATCCGGGCGAGCTGCTCCAGGCGCTGCTCCAGCGAGGGGTGCGTCGAGGTGAGCGTACGCAGCGACTGGCCGCTGATCGCCGGCGCGATGAAGAACGCGTTCATCGCCTGCGACGACCGCAGGTCGCGGCTCGGGATCGCGGAGATCTCACCGGTGATCTTCTGCAGCGCGCTGGCCAGCGCGCCCGGCTTCATGGTCAGCTGCGCGCCGGCCCGGTCGGCGGCCAGCTCGCGGTAGCGCGACAGCATCCGCAGCAGCAGCCAGGACACGGCGTAGACCGCCAGCGAGACCAGCAGCACCACCAGCCACACCGGGAGACCGTTGTTGTTGTCGCGGCGGCCGCCACCTGCGTACGCGCCGTACTGGGAGCCGCGGCTCAGCATCCCGGCCACGATGCCGGCCGAGGAGGCGACCGTCATCACCAGCACGTCGCGGTGGGCGACGTGGGAGAGCTCGTGGGCGAGCACGCCCTCCAGCTCCTCGGCGGTCAGGCGCTGCAGGATGCCTGTGGTCACCACGACCGCGGACCGCTTCGGCGAGCGGCCGGTGGCGAAGGCGTTGGGCATGTCGGTGTGCGCGATCCCGACCCGCGGCTTCGGCATGTCGGCCAGCGTGCACAGCCGGTCGATCATCGCGTGCAGCTCGGGTGCCTCCTGGGCCGACACCTCGCGCGCGCCCATGGCGCGCATCGCGAGGGTGTCGGAGGCGTACCACTGCCACCAGGCGATGCCGAGCCCGACGATGCCGATGATCGGCGCCCACTGCGCGGGCATGACGAACATCAGCGCCACGATGAGCCCGACGAACAGCGCGCCGAGCAGGAACATCACCGTGGTCATCCGGACGGTCAGCCCGGCATCACCCTGGAAGCGTGACATGGCTGGTCAGCCGGGGATGAGGCCCTCGTCGCCGAGCATCTCGGAGACCTCGGCGAGCGTGGAGCCGGGTCCGGGAAGGATCAGGTCGGAGGAGTCGATCGCGTCGACCGGGTGGGCGGTGCCCATCGAGCGCACACCAGCGAGCAGCGCCTCCAGGGCCGCGTCGAAGACGGCCTCGTCGGCGCCCTTGCAGGCGGTCTCGACCGCGGCGTCGAGCTCGTTGAGCTTCTCGACGGCGGCCTCGTCGAGGTCGTACTGCCCCTCGCCCAGGATGCGTACGATCACTGCTCGGCCTTCTTCTCGGTCGACTCCACGTCGATGACCGGCGCGTTGGCGTCGGCACCGGGCAGCGCCTGCGTCTGCTGCGGGGAGTTGAGGCCCTTGAGCGCGGCGAGCTCGGCCTCGACGTCGTTGGTGGAGCTGAGCGCGTCGAGCTGGCGGGTGATGTCGTCGGACGGACCGGCGGTGAGGTCATCGAGGGCGCCGGAGGCGAGCAGCTCGTCGACGGCGCCGGCGCGGGCCTGCATCTCGAGGGTCTTGTCCTCGGCCCGCTGCATCGCCATGCCGATGTCGCCCATCTCCTCACCGATGCCGGAGACGGCCTCGTTGATCCGGGTCTGCGCCTCGGCGGCGGTGTAGGTCGCCTTGATGGTCTCCTTCTTGGTGCGGAAGGCCTCCACCTTGGCCTGCAGCCGCTGCTGGGCGAGGGTGAGCTTCTCCTCCTCGCCCTGGAGGGTGGCGAGCTGCGTGTTGAGATCGTTGATCTGGCTGGTCAGACCGGACTTGCGGGTCAACGCCTCGCGAGCCAGATCCTCGCGGTTCATCTCGATGGCCTTCTGGGCCTGTCCGGTGAGCTTGTCGGACTGCTGCTTGAGCCCGTTGATCTGCAGCTCGACGCGCTTGCGGCTGGTCGCGACGTCAGCGACACCGCGGCGCACCTGCTGCAGCATCTGAAGCTGCTTCTGGTAGCTGTAGTCGAGCACCTCCCGTGGGTCCTCGGCCTTGTCGAGCGCCTTGTTTGCCTTCGCCTTGAAGACCAGGCTCAGCCGCTTCATCACACTCATCGGTTCCCTTTACGCCTCTCATATGCGGCCGACCGCCGGCCGCCCCGCGTCGTCGCTTGCCGCTGGACTCTCGTCGTCCTAGGACAAGTGTTGCCTCTCACCTTAGGCCGGGTCCACAAAACTCGCTGTCAAGGCCGATCGGGATATCCTGTATGTGTCCCAGCCAACAGGTAAGAGGTCACTTAAGTTGTTCGGTCGCAAGTCCCCCGCCCCGCAGGTCGTCGAGCCCGAGAACCCGGTCAAGGAGACCGGTAAGGGTCGCCCGACCCCTTCGCGCAAGGAAGCGGAGGCGGCCCGCAAGGCGCGTCTCAAGCAGCCGCGCTCCCGCAAGGAGATCAACGCCGCCAACCGCGCCCAGCGCGCCGAGCAGGGCGACAAGATGCGCCAGGCGATGAAGACCGGTGACGAGCGATACCTGCCGCTGCGCGACAAGGGCCCGGTCAAGCGCTTCATCCGCGACTGGATCGACGCCCGGTTCACCTTCGCCGAGATCGTGCTCCCGGTGCTGATCATCGCGCTCGTGGTGCCCTACATCAGCCTCGAGCTGGCGATGTACTCCCAGCTCTTCACCCTCGTCGTGATGGCCACCGTGATCATCAACCTGGTCGCGCTGCGCTTCCTGCTCCGCAAGGAGCTCAAGCGCCGCTTCCCCGACAACGACCTCAAGGGCACCACCTACTACGCGATCATGCGCGCCATCCAGATCCGCCCCCTGCGCCTGCCCAAGCCGCAGGTCAAGATCGGCACCCAGCTCCCCGACGACTACCGCTGATCAGTCGTCCTCGACGAGGCAGATCAGCTGCGCGCCGGCAGCGGTGTTGCGGAAGCTCCACGAAGTCGCCAGGTCGGTGAGCTTATCGGCGACGTACGGCATCGGCTCACGGGGCAGGAAGCTGCCGAGCGTCCACATCACGGTGAGCTCGACGCACGTCGGCGTGCGCCACGCCATCTTGACGAGGATCTCGCCGGGCACGTTGGACAGTGCGACGTGGACGCCGTGGGCGGCGAGGATCTCCAGGCGATTGGAGGCGCGCTCGCCGACGACGCGCGAGTCGGTCCACCGTCTGACCTGCTCCATCGCCTCCTCGGGGGTGAGGTGCGTGAGGACGCCGTCGTCGGCGGTGTTGGTCATGTCCCTTGTGCCTTTCGAGTGGGGGTGGGTCCGGTCCGGATCTCCCAGATCGTGTCGAGCCCGGCGGTGCGGAGCTGGTTGGCCAGCCGGCCGCCGGGATCGCTGAGGTCGAGGCGTACGCCGCGGGTCACACAACGGCGGTTAGCCCACAGGAGCGCCGCGACCGTCACGGATGAGAGCCGGGTCAGCCCGGCCACATCGACGATGACCGCGGCCGGGCCGCCCGCGAGGATCTCCTCGAGCCGCCAGCGCAGATCGTGAAGAGCCTCACGGACGGTCCCGTCCGAGAGTGGGACCACCACGTTGTCATCGCACAGGTAGTAGACCGACCCGCGCGAGCGACCGTGGTGTGCACCGGAGCCGTCGGTCCCCGCGGGGAGGCGGCTGTCTGGTTCGTCGGCCCGGTGCACACCAGGAACACTGCCCACGGAGTGTTGAGCCTCCTTGGCAGGTTCTTTGCAGTTTCATGTCAGTTTGAGCCGATGCTCCCTCTGGGTGCCGCCGCGGCGGCGCGACGGTGAGACGATGCCGGACGTGCTAGAGGCGACGAAGCGTGTGCTCATCCTGGAGGACGACTACGGCCTGCGTACGTCGCTACGGCTCTTCCTCGAGCAGGAGGGCTACGCGGTCGGCGAGGCCGAGGATGCCGAGGCCGCGCTCGAGCTCGATGCCGCCGACCCGTTCGATGCCATGCTCGTCGACCTGATGCTCGGTGGCATCGATGGGTTCAGCTTCATCCGGAGCGTACGTCCGCAGACCACCGCGCCGATCATCGTGATCAGCGCCCGGGACGGCGCCAAGGACGTGGTCACCGCCCTGGAGGCAGGGGCCGACGACTACGTGCGCAAGCCGTTCGACGTCGCCGAGGTCAGGGCCCGGATACAGGCGGCGCTGCGGCGACCGGACTTCCCCTCGAACCTTCACGCGGGTGCTTACGCCCCGGCGACCGGCATCGTCCTGGACGCCGCGACCGACCTCGTGTTCGACCCGGCCGCGGCGACGCTGCGGCGCGGGGAGGAGGACCTCCACCTGACCAGCACGGAGTACAAGCTGCTCTCCGCGCTCGCCTCCCACCCCGGCCGGGTGATGACCCGGAGCAACCTTCTCGACCAGATGTGGCCCGCAGGACACCACGGTGACGTCCGGGTCATCGACGTCCACGTGAGCCGGCTGCGCACGAAGGTCGACTCCGAGCCGGGCGAGAGTCAGGTCATCACGACCGTGCGGGGGCTCGGCTACAAGCTGGACCTGCGATGAGGCTCCCCCGACGCGGGCTGCGCGCCTCCGTGGTGACGGCCTTTGCCGCCGGCGCGCTGCTGATCAGCCTGATCCTCGCGTTCAGCACCTACTTCTCGGCCCGTCACTACCTGATCGAGCAGCGCGAGCGCAACGCGCTCCAGCAGGCCTATATCGATGCCGCGCTGGTCAAGGAACGGCTGCGCACGAAAGGTGTCAACGTCGCCGAGGTGCTCGCCGAGATCGCTCAGCCCAGCCGCACGGTCGTCTACGTCCACCTCGACGGCCAGTGGTACTCCTCGAGCCTGACCGAGCAGGACCACACCGACGTCGGCGGCGTCGCCGGCGCCGTGGCCGACGGGTCGGTGGCACTGTCGTGGACCGAGACCGACGACCGCCCCAACATCGTCGTCGGCATCCCGCTGGCCGGCGTCGGGGCCGACTACTACGAGGTGACCTATGCCAAGGAGCTCAGCGAGACGCTCGACACGATGGGCAACGCGCTGGTCGTCTCGGCGGCCCTGACGACCGTAGCCGGCGGGCTGCTGGGGTGGTACGCCGCCCGCCGGGTGCTCCGCCCGCTCAACGAGGTGGCCCTCGCTGCCGCCCGGATCTCGGCCGGAAAGTTCGACACCCGGTTGGCGCCGACCGAGGATCCCGACCTGACCACGCTGACGGCCTCCTTCAACACCATGGTCGACACCGTCGTCGAACGCCTCGACCATGACGCCAGGTTCGCCGCCGATGTCAGCCACGAGCTGCGTACGCCGGTGGCCACCCTGACCACCAGTATCGGCGTCCTTCAGGGCGCCGAGGAGCTCTCGCCGAGATCCGCGACGGCGGTGAGCCTGATGGCCGGCGAGCTCGACCGCTTCCGCGGCGCACTCGAGGACCTGATCGCCCTGGGACGTCTCGACGCCGGCGTGCCCGAGTCCGACCCGGAGATCGTGAGCGTGGCCGACGTCGTCACCCAGGCGATCGCCGACAACGGTGTCACCCACGACGTCGTGGTGGAGGTGCCCGACGACCTCGAGGTCCATGCCGACCGGCTCCAGCTCGACCGCGCCCTCGCCAACCTGGTCCGTAATGCCGAGACACACGGCGGCGGCCTGGTCGCCGTACGCGTGATGGCGCGCGGCACATATGCCGACCTCCATGTCGAGGACTCCGGTCCCGGCGTCCCACCCACCGAGCGCGAGCGTATCTTCGAGCGGTTCGCCCGCCTCGGCGCCCGCGGCGCCACGACCGGTAGCGGGCTGGGGTTGAGCATCGTCGAGCAGACCGCACAGCTCCACGGCGGATCGGTCTGGTGCCGGGAGTCAGCCACCGGCGGCGCCGACTTCGTGCTGTCCCTGCCCGTGGCCACACCGGCGCGGAGTGAGCAGGAATGAGGAGGCTGCATACCTCGGCGGCGGTCGGCGCGCTCCTGGCGCTGGCGGGCCCACTCGTCGGCTGTGGCGCTCCGACGAACGACCGGGTCCGGGTCATCGAGCCGTCCGAGGTGCCGTATCACCTGCTCGAGGACACCACCGGGGTCCCGTCCGGCCCGGCGAGCGACACGACGAGCGGGCCGCGGCTCTACTGGATCGACCCTCAGAGCCGGATGGTGCCTCGCTCCCCCGCGAGCTACTGCGTCCGTACGCTGCCCGGACTGTCCCGGGTCCTGCTGTCCCAGCTCGCCGCCGGCCCGTCGGAGTCCGATCTCTCCCACGGTCTGGGAACCGCCCTGCCGCCCCCCGTCTGGATCAGCGTCGTCGAGATCGAGGATCGTACGGCCCTGCTCAGCATCTCCGGTGACGAGACGTTCGCCGCGAACCGGGTCGACCTCGCGGTCGCCCAGGCCGTGCTCACCCTCACCTCGATCGCCGGGGTGGACCGGGTGGAGGTCCAGTCCGATGGCACCCCGCTCCAGGTGCCGCTGCCCTCCGGCGAGCTCGCGACCGGATCGCTGCGGCGAGACGACTACCGCAGCCTCCTCGTGGATCCGGCAGACGAAGAGCCGAGCCGTCAACCGAGTCGCGAGATCCTCTGCCCCGGCTAGATGCCGAGGACGTCCTCCAGGCCGATCGTGAGCCCGGGCCGCGAGCCGATACCGCGGATCGCGGCGAGTACGCCATGGGCGAAGGAGGCGTGCGAGAGCGAGTCGTGACGGATGGTCAGGAGCTCGCCGACACCGCCGAGGACGACCTCCTGGTGGGCGACCGATCCGGACATGCGCAGGGAGTGGACCGGGATGCCGTCCACAGAGGCTCCACGGGCCCCGTCGAGGGCCGAGGTGGTCGCGTCGGGCGCCGGGCCCACCCCGGCCTCGCGGCGCGCCGCAGCGACGAGCTCGGCGGTCCTGCGTGCCGTGCCAGAAGGAGCGTCGGCCTTCCGCTCGTGGTGGGTCTCGACGATCTCCACCGACGGGAAGTGAGCTGCGGCGAGCCCGGCGAACCGCATCATCAGCACCGCGCCGACCGAGAAGTTGGGCACCACCATCGCGCCGACGCCCGGGTTCTTCGCCAGCCAGGTCTCGAGCTGCTGGACGCGGTCGGGCCCGAAGCCCGAGGTGCCGATCACCGTGTGCACGCCGTGGGACAGGCAGAACTCAGCGTTGCCCATCACCGCCTCGAGCGTGGTGACGTCGACGGCCACCTCGGCACCGGCGTCGGTGATCGCCGAGAGCTTGTCGTCGCGACCGATCCTGGCGACCAGCTCCAGGTCATCAGCGGACTCGACGGCCTCGCAGACCGCCGAACCGAGCTTGCCACGTGCACCGAGAACAGCCACCTTAGTCATGAGGCCACACCCTATAGATCACGCTCCAGCAACGATCCACCACCATCCGGTGAACAAATCACGAGGCTTGTTCAGAGCTTGTCGAAGGGGCTGTGAGCGGAACCGTAGGAGGATCTGGCAGTCTTGGACCCATGGTGGTGCAGACGATCCCTGCTCGGATCCGTTGGGCCGTTGATTTCATGGACATTCAACCGAACGATCATGTCCTTGAGATCGGCTGTGGCCCGGGGGCTGGTGCCGAGCTGATCTGTAGCCGGCTGGAGACCGGAAAGCTATTTGCGATCGATCGCTCGGAGTCGGGTGTCGATCGTACGAAGCGACGCTGCGCGAAGTACCTGGAGGCAGGACGCCTCACGGTCCGCCAGATCGACCTCGCGACGCTGCGGGTCCCGGTCAAGCGGCTGACGAAGGTGTTCGCGTTCAACGTCAACCTGTTCTGGGTGCGTGACGCATCCGCCGAGATCGCGCTGCTCCACGAGCGTGTGCTCCCCGGCGGCACGGTCAACCTCTTCTACGAGGCCACCCAGCGCGAGCAGGTCCCCGAGATCATCGAGAAGTCGAGCAAGGCCCTGGCCGACGCCGGGTTCCGCGTCTCCATCGTCGACTCCAAGGTCCCCGCCGCCGTCGGGATCATCGGCAAGCGCTGACCCAGACCTCGCCGGGGGGGGGGGGGGTGAGGAGCCGCCCCCGCCCCCAATTCGGGGCCAACACGCCCCCCACGGGGCCGGGCGGGGCCCCAACCCCCCCGCTAACCGGGCCCGGCGG